>NZ_JAWRWI010000003.1:0-413084 GCF_046535585.1 Bacillus sp. SIMBA_005
GATACTAATAGATCGAGGACTTAACCTTTATTCTAATGTGAAGTTTGAACATTGTTATCTAGTTTTGAGAGAACATTCTCTCCATCAGGTTTGGTGGCGATAGCGAAGAGGTCACACCCGTTCCCATACCGAACACGGAAGTTAAGCTCTTCAGCGCCGATGGTAGTTGGGGGTCTCCCCCTGTGAGAGTAGGACGCCGCCAAGCTTTTTGTTTATATCCTTCCAATGGAAGAAGTTACTTTATCATTCCGCAGTAGCTCAGTGGTAGAGCTATCGGCTGTTAACCGATCGGTCGTAGGTTCGAGTCCTACCTGCGGAGCCATGCTTCCATAGCTCAGTAGGTAGAGCACTTCCATGGTAAGGAAGAGGTCAGCGGTTCGAGCCCGCTTGGAAGCTTTCCTCTAAATTATAATGATGAATGTTTAAGGTTTCTCGATGATGAGAAGGCTTTTTTTGTTTGTTTTAAAAATGTTGAGCTTGCTCAGTGACAAGTAGACTCATGAAAATGGAATAAATCGATTGATAAGGAAGCTTTGTATCAATTTTCTACGCATTCCTTCTTTTTGTTCTTGATTCCTTAGTTCCTTTCTTATATTCTTACTAAAGTGATGATATCCTCTCTAACAAAAGACTCTGTACGTTCCTCTTTTTCCCCGAAAGTGAAGCATTTTTTATTTTCCTTTCTTCATCCCAGGTTTGATTGATCTTCTTTTCCGTGTACGGTATGTATATAAAAAGGAGTAGATGGTTTGAAAGATTTATTTGTAAAGCAAGAATGGTTTGGGCATGTGCGTCAGGATGTGCTTGCGGGTATTTTAGTGGCTCTCGCTTTAATTCCTGAGGCGATTGCGTTTTCGATTATTGCGGGCGTTGATCCGAAGATTGGGTTGTATGCTTCGTTTTGTATTGCCATTGTGATTTCGTTTGTTGGTGGACGACCTGGTATGATTTCGGCCGCTACAGGGGCTATGGCTCTAGTTATGGTTAATTTGGTAGCCGATCACGGACTGCAGTATTTGTTTGCGGCTACAATTTTAACAGGTCTGATTCAAATAGTGTTTGGACTTTGCCGAGTGTCTCGTCTGATGAAATTTATTCCGAGATCCGTGATGGTTGGTTTTGTGAATGCGTTGGCTATTATGATCTTTATGGCTCAGCTTCCGCATTTCGTTGGGGAATCGATGGCTATGTATATCATGACGGGTGGTGCTTTGCTAATCATTTATTTATTGCCGATGGTGATAAAAGTGATACCTTCTCCTCTCATTGCCATTATTGTCATGACGATCCTTGCTGTATTTGGACATATTGATGTGAGAACGGTTGGAGATATGGGAGAGCTTCCTAGTTCTTTGCCTGCTTTTCTGATTCCTCAAGTACCGTTTAGCTGGGAGACACTTGCTATCATTTTTCCTTATTCTTTAGCGCTAGCGATGGTTGGTTTACTTGAGTCTCTTTTAACTGCACAGATTGTTGATGATATGACGGAGACGTCTAGTCGTAAGAACAAGGAAGCGAGAGGTCAAGGGATTGCCAATGTGGTTGCAGGATTCTTTGGTGGTATGGCTGGTTGCGCGATGATTGGTCAATCAGTGATTAACACGAAGGCAGGCGGGCGTGGCCGTCTTTCTACCTTTGTGGCAGGTGCATTTCTAATGGTACTGATTTTTGTACTCGGAGATGTGGTGGTTCAAATTCCAATGGCTGCTCTTGTGGCTGTGATGATCATGGTCTCCGTTGGGACATTCGATTGGAGTTCCTTTCAGCAGCTAAAAAAGAATCCGAAAACAGATTCTATTGTGATGATTGTCACGGTGGTGACGGTGGTGTTAACTCATGATTTATCAAAAGGTGTTTTTGCAGGTGTGCTGCTTAGTGCGGTATTCTTTGTGGCCAAAATATCGAAGCTTCATATTACCTCTACAGAAAGACAAGCAGGGACTTGGGTTTATCGAATTAAAGGGCAAATTTTCTTTGCTTCTGTCACTGATTTCATCCAAGCGTTCGATCAGAAAAAAGATCTACAAGCTGTTGTCATTGATTTGTCTGAAGCGCGTATATGGGATGAATCTGGCGTGGCAGCGATAGAACGTGTAAAGGAAAAGTATCAGGCAGCTGGTGTACAGGTAGACGTAATTGGAATGGATACATCAAGTCAAAAGCTTGTGAATCAGGTAAATGGTTCATAATAAGTTCTTTCTGTTTGTTACAATAGAAAAGGTAAGAAAGTGAAGGATGGGGGTGGCCGGCATGCTTGTGCGTTTGAACCAAGTGCTCGGCCGGATGATGCCGCTTATTACGCCCATTAGTGTGTTACTTGGTGTTTTATTAGCGGCTTATTTAAAGGATTTTACGTTTATGGTGCCTTGGGTATTTGCCATTATGACATTTTCAGGGAGCTTATCGTCTACTTTTTCATCTTTAAAACATACGGTGATGCATCCATTGCCTTTGATTTTATCGTTTATGATTTTGCATGTGCTGATGCCTCTTTATGCATGGTCAGCGGGGCATTTGATCTTTGCGGGTGATTCCATGACGATCACCGGTTTGACGCTTGCGATGGTGATTCCGACAGGTGTGTCTAGTTTAATATGGGCGGCGATGTATAAAGGAAATGTCGGGTTAACATTATCTATTATTTTAATTGATACATTGCTTTCGCCATTGATTGTGCCAGTAAGCTTGTCACTCTTCGTTGGTACACAGGTCCATATGGACATGTTTGCAATCATGAAAGGGCTGTTCGGTATGGTGGTGCTGCCCTCTATTTTAGGGATGCTCGTTCGTCAGTATGCAAAGCCATCGGTGACGAAAACATTGAGTCAGACCTTGGCTCCCTTTTCAAAATTAGGCTTGTTTGTTGTCGTATCGATTAACAGTTCTGTTGTCGCCCCATATTTGCGTGAACTGGATGCTGCATTTTTTAGCAAAGCAGCGACTGTCTTTTTCATTGCGATGAGTGGGTATGCTTTTGCGTGGTTGATTGGAAAGGTAATGAAATGTACTCAAGGAGAGATTGTGGCCATTGTGTATACAGGCGGCATGAGAAATATTAGTGCGGGAGCTGTGCTTGCTATTAGCTTTTTCCCGCCTGCTGTTGCGGTCCCTGTTGTGATTGGTATGCTGTTTCAGCAAGTACTTGCTGCCTTGTTTGGTTTCTTACTCAATCGCTTTGAGCTGAAAGCACCTGCTGTGACTAAATCTTTATCATGAAAAGACCTCCATCCTATGAGATGGAGGTCTTTTTTCGAATTAATAGATGAGATATTTCTTCCGTTTCTTTTCGAATGATTTGAGGTCATGATGATAGTGCTTCATGATGTGTTTGACAGAGTTACCTTGATTGATTTCTTCTTTGATCCAACCATTTCCGATGAGTTTATCAAAGCTGCCAGTTTGAAGGAACTGAAAGTCTTTTGGATATAAATCATGTATGGCTTTGATGATGGATAACCCTGTTTTTACCGCTTCGAATGAAGAGCGGTCTGTGACGTATAGCTGCACACCGTGTGATAGCTTCCCTGCATGTTTAGAAAAAGTGGGGGTGAATGATACAGGTCTAAATTTTACACCCTTTAGTTTTAATTGATTTAAATGATCTGCTAGCTCATTGCTATTGATATATGGAGCGCCAATGAGCTCGAACGGTTTTGTTGTTCCTCTTCCTTCAGAGACATTTGTGCCTTCAATTAATCCTGTGGCGGGATAGACAAAGGTACTATCCACTGTCGGCATATTAGGTGAAGGAAGGACGAATGGCAGCTTCGTGTCTTCAAACGTCATGGAACGCTTCCAATTTTTCATTTTGATGACTGTGACATCAGCATTGATATGAAACTCTTTGTTAAAGAATGTTGCTAGTTCACCAGTTGTCATCCCATGTCTTAATGGTATTGGATAGAGCCCTACAAAAGAAGCGTGCTCAGGTTCTAAGACAGGGCCTTCTACTTTTAGTCCGCCAATGGGGTTTGGACGGTCTAGGACAACAAAGGGAATGTTGTTTTCTTTCGCAGCCTCCATCGCATAGGCCATCGTGTAAATATAGGTGTAATAACGAGCGCCAACATCTTGGATATCAAACAGCAAGACATCTACATTTTTAAGCATGTCAGGCGTTGGTTTTCTTGTTTTTCCATAGAGAGAGTATACAGGAAGACCTGTTTTTTCATCGGTATAGGATTCGACGCCTTCTCCTGCTTGTGCATCTCCGCGCACACCATGTTCAGGTCCATATAGAGCAGTAAGCTTGATATTTGGATGCTCAAATAGGAGATCGACACTGCTTTTCATATTTGCATCAATACCAGTTGGGTTCGTAATGAGGCCGATCCTTTTCCCTTTTAACCATGAAAGATTGCCTGAGAGCAGTGTTTCAATCCCTGTTTTGACTGTTGCTTTTTTTCCTTTTGTATCTGTTCGTTCTTGGTTTGCGGGGGAGGCGGCAGTCAATGTACTCATTATGAGAATGCTTGCGAGTATGAAGCTTGCTGTTTTTTTCAAGAGAATCCCTCCTATTTGATCTGTTTCCCTTTCAAGTTAAGTCCATAGCCGAATGGATACAGGATTTGATTTTGATGAGTGACAGATGGGATATCTACAGGCAGTTTGCCTTTAGGTGATGCAGTGCCAAATATGACTTCTAACCCAGCAGGAATATTTGGCTGGTTAAATTGTCCGTTTGAGTAGCCTTTAAAACCGTAAACAGCTAGTAAGGCATCCGCCTCCTCAAAATTTGCTGCATCGTAAGGGTTTCTTAGGCTCATGATGACCATTTTTTTGTTTTGTGCTGCAGCTTCTTTCATGACAGCACGCGGGAAAGCCGTCGCCCATTTTTTCGGGTCCTGTACATTGTCATCAATTACACCATCATTCACAGCTGGGTCATTTTGGACAACGTAAGAGCCAGTAATCACATATTCAGCACCTTGTATGAGTTTGGCTGTTTCTTTGGTGAAGGTCTTTTCCGCAAAAGCATATGATTGGATACGTACAGGCTTGATCTTTTTTTGTTTGATCAGAGAGTCAATTGTGACAGACATAGCTTTTGTCTGATCTTCGTAAGGTGCCATGACCAAGATTTTGTCATTCTTTTTAGGCTTGAAAGGGAGGGTCTTATTGTTGTTTTTAAGCAGGGTGATCCCTTCACGTGCCATTTTTTGTTCTGCGTTCCGGTGCGACTTTTTCCCAACGACTTGAGTGGCTTTTTTGATTTTTTTCTCAAGGATGATGGGTTTTTTGGAAGAGATGATGCCTCGTTTGATCTTCAATTGAAGGATTTTTTCAACAGATTCGTTGATTTGAGACATCGGAATTTCTTTCTTTACAATTGCCTGTTTTACAGCATTGAACACATTCTCAAGGTTTTTCTCTGTTTTAAGAGAAGTGACTGGTGCTGGCATGAGGGCGATGTCGACGCCAGCCTTAATGGCCATCACTACAGCTTCCTCCTGTCCAAAGTTATCTGCAATCGCTTTCATATTTAGGGCATCTGTTACAACAACTCCTTGAAAGCCCATCTCTTCTTTTAATAAGTTTGTGATGACTTTTTTTGATAAGGTTGCTGGAACCATGATGTCCTCGCCATCTTTTTTGCTTTTATACGTTGTATCATCAATAGCAGGAAATTGAACATGAGCGGTCATGACCATATCTGCACCAGCGTTGATCGCTTGTTGAAACGGATAAAGCTCCACCTTTTTAAGACGATCTAGATCATGTTCTACGAGCGGCAAGCCGTAGTGACTATCGACGGCTGTATCACCATGTCCCGGGAAATGCTTAAGTGTCGAAATGGTCTTTTCCTTTTGAAGTCCCTTCATGGTTTGAAGACCAAGCCTTGTGACAAGAGCAGGATCGGAGCTAAAGGAACGGACACCGATGACGGGGTTGTTTGGGTTATTATTCACATCTAGAACAGGAGAGAAGTTTGTATTGATCCCTAGTGCGTTTAATTCTTTACCGATGATTTTTCCTGTGTCGTATGCGTTTTTCTTGCTTCTTGAGGCACCAATCGACATATTTCCTGGGAAATGTGTTCCCTTTTGTAATCTTGTGACGATTCCACCTTCTTGATCAATTGAAATGAGTAATGGAATCTTTGGTGATGCTTTTTGAAATTCATGGGTGAGTTTGACGGTTTGTTTCGTATCAACGACATTCTCCGCAAATAAGATGACACCGCCCAGATGATATTTTTCTACAAGATGGGATACTTCTTTATTCATCTTTGTTAAGCCTGTAGGTGCGGATTCATCTTTTGTCTGCCAATTACGAAAGTCTGGCATAAGCATTTGACCTATCTTTTCATCCAAAGACATGTTTTGTACCATTTGTTTTGCGGTTGGAAAAGGCGCAGAGCTAACCTTTTCCGTTGGAAGGGAAGAGGTTAGTAGAGCTAAAACCAAAGCAGCGGGGAAAAGTGCTTTTAACATCGAATTCCTCCTTTTACTTAAAAGATTCGTAGATGGCGGTCATGATGCTTCCGTAAGTGCCAGTTGGGAAAAGGTCACCTTCAAATTGATTTGGGTTGGTTTCAGGTGAAACGACAGGCGAATGTTTCTTATTTGTCAGCAAGACGATACCTAGATTATGTTTTGGATCAATCAAAGTCATGGTTCCGGTCCAGCCAGTATGTCCATAGGCTTCGTTACTAGCATATTTTCCAAACATCCATTCCATGTCAGTATGACCGTTTTTACGCCAGCCTAGCCCGTATGTTGGGTTTGTATCAGAAGAGGCTGTAAAGAGATCGATAGAAGCTTGATCAAAGATGGTGGTTTTTCCATAGCCTCCTTTGTTCAGCATGAGCTGGAGCAGCACGGCCATATCGGATATGTTAGAGAAAAGTCCAGCATGACCAGAAATTCCTGCCATTGAGTAATATGCTTTCTCATCGTGGACTTCGCCTAGCAGGGTGTACCTGCGAATGTTTTCAAAATCAATGACACCATCTCGCGAATTACCTAAACGTTCGGTTGCTGCAAAATGCTTCGGTTTGAATCCTTTTTGCAGTGGATTGAACATTGTGTGTTTGAGACCTAGCGGCCGATAGATTGTCGACTCTACATATTGATCAAGAGGCATACCTGTTTTTTTCTCAATGATCATGCCTAACAGCATGTAATCAATGTCACTATAAATGTGCTGGGTGCCTGGTTTGTATTGTAGAGGCACCTTCGGCAGCCATTTCATCGTTGTCTTTCTATCTTGAGAGTAAAAGGTGCCGGCTGCTTCTTTGCTATAAAATAAGACACTGGAAGGGAGTCCGGCAGAATGGGTCAGAAGATCTTTTACACGGAGCTGATCTTTGCCGGTTACCTTTGCATCTGGTTCATCTTTAAAATCTGGCAGGATGGCTTGTATTTTTTCGTTCACATTCAGTTTTTTCTCGTAGACAAGCTTTTGCAGGGCATAGTTGGTCGCATACATTTTGGTATTGGATGCTAAGTCGAACAGAGTATTCTTTTTCATTTTCTTATAGGATTTGAGTTCCGTTGTGCCTTCGTATTTTTGTCTGTAGCCATAGGCTTTTTGATGAACGATTTTTCCGTCTTTGATAATGATGAGTGCAGCTCCTGGAAAACCTGCTTTGATATCGTTTTGAATCATGTGATCAACCTTCCTAAGCTGCCTAGAAGAAAAACCAACTTGTTCCGGTCGTTTTGCCTTTTTTAAGACGGGATATTCTTCAGGTGCTGTTTTAGACAAAGACGATACAGGATGGGAGCTAGTTGCAAATGTTTGTGCTGGTAATCCAAGGAGCATGAGCAGACTTGTTATTAAGAGAAAGTATTTCTTCAAGAGTTAGACCTCCTATTGCTTATTTTTCCTCAAATTCAACAGCCATATCATCATGAAAACCAAATAAGTATGTGAAAATAAATCCAGCGACATATGCAATGAAGAGTCCGATTAAGTAAAGAAGCATTTGATGTGTGTGAACAATAAAGGTTAATGGAAGACCTGATACACCAATCGCTTTGGTTGCAATTTGAAAGTAGGCTTGAAATGCGCCGCCGATTCCAGCGCCAAGACAAGCGGTGAGAAATGGTCGTCCCAGCGGGAGTGTGACACCGAAAATGAGTGGTTCACCAATGCCGAGCATCCCTGAAGGAAGTCCACCGGCGATAGCTCTTTTGAGTTTTTTCTTTTTTGTTTTCATATAAATGGCGAATGCTGCACCTACCTGTCCGGCACCGCCCATAGCGAGAATCGGCAAAAGCGGGTCATCTCCTATGGAATTGATGAGTTCCATATGAATCGGTGTCAGTCCTTGGTGAAGTCCTGTTACAACAAGTGGAAGGAAGGTCGCACCAAGAACAAATCCAGCGAAGATTCCGCCCATATTTAATAGATAAGTTAATCCTGAGGTAATGGCATCCGATATAAATCCGCCGACTGGCATGAAGACAACGTACGTAAAAATGCCTGTAATAAGTAGTGTGATGGTTGGTGTGACGATGATATCAAGTGATTGCGGGACGAAGCGTCTGATTCTTGTTTCCACAAGTGCCATAAAGATGGCGGCTAGAAGAACACCGATAAGTCCGCCTCTGCCTGGTAGAATATTTGTGCCAAATAGCATAATCTCTGCGGAGGCTGGGTTAATAATGAGGATTCCAGCTAATGCGCCTAATGCAGGAGAGCCCCCAAACTCCTTTGCGGCATTTGTTCCAACTAATATACCGAGATAAGCGAACAACCCTGAACCAATAACGGTTAAAATGATCGCCGCTTGGGATTTTCCATCAAGCCAGCCCGCTTGCACGATTGCTTTTGTAATCCCAGTAATAAGACCTGATGCAACAAGTGCTGGAATGATAGGAATAAAAATGCTGGCAATTCGTCGTAAGAACAGCTTGAACGGTGTGCGGTTCTTTTGTGAAATGACTTGCTTGTTTTTTTGTGCTTCGTTGTTTAAATCATAGGAGCCAGAGGCATTTAGCAGTTGTTCAAATGCACTTGATACTTGGTTGACAACACCAGTACCTAAGATAATTTGCAGCGTTTCTGCCTCAACGACTCCAATGACGCCATCGAGTTCTTTGATTGCATTGATCTGAACTTGTTCATTGTCAATCGGTGTAATTCGGAGACGCGTCATACAATGTGTATGGGAAGAAATGTTTTCAGAACCACCACAGAGAGAAAGAATGTCTTTCGCCAACTGCTGATATTTCGTTTGATGACTCATGTTGAATCCCCCTTTGTTTTTCGTTTCATGGAGCGGATGGCATGTCTTGTTTTGTCAATATATTGCGCTGTCTCTTCATATTGACGGGAAGCTAAGCTGAGGAACAAGACATCAATTAAGTAGAGCTGTGCCATTCTAGAGGAAGTGGCTGCACTGCGAAAAGGTGCTTCATTGGAACCGGACGTCGATAGATGAACGTCACATAAGGCAGAAACGCTTGTTTGACCTGGATGCGTCAAGGCAATGGTTTTCACTTGATTGTCTTTTGCGAGCTGAAGGGCTTGAATGATGTCTAATGTTTCTCCTGAAAAGGATATACCGAACACGATGTCATTCTTTCCTGCATTTGCGATGACCGTTGATGCGATGTGCATGTCAGTGAAGGCAGTCGCTGCATAATTGATTCTGAGAAATTTCTGCTGGGCATCCGCTGCGACGATGCCGGATGCACCGACGCCGATAAAATGGATTTGGTTTGCATGCAGCAGTAATTGAACAGCCTTTTCTAACGCATCTGCATTTAAAATAGAAGCAGTGTCCTTAATCGATTGAATCGAGTTTCCTGCTGTTTTTTGAATAATGGATTGAATCGGTTCATCTTGTTCGATATCACGGTAGCCTTGTTTATCGCTATGCATCAAGTCGCCTGCGATTCGCATTTTTAAATCGTGATAGCCATCCAGCCCGAGAGATTTACAAAGGCGGATGACTGCAGAGCTGCTTGCACCGGCTGCCTGACTGATCTCGTGTACTGTGCTTTTAATGACTTTGTCAGGATGGGCAAGGATATAGTCTGCAATGATTTTTTCAGATTGGGGGAGCTTTGCTTTCATTGTGTGTAGTAGGGTGAGTCCACCTGCTGACATGAGCTCTGCCTCCTTTAGGATTGATGATGTGCGATGGCTTTGTCGATATGACCATTCGTTTTGTTGAGTAAATCCTTGGCTGCTTTCTTGTCTGTGTTTGTTTGGAGCATGACGATGGCAGTTTTGACTTCTAAGTCTGCCGAATCAAGCGTTTTCACGGCTTGTTCGTAGGAAGCGTTTGTCACATGTTGAATGATGGTGATGGCGCGTTCTTTTAATTTATGATTGCTGACTTTTACATCAACCATCAAGTTTTCATATACTTTCCCTTGTCTGATCATGACAGAGGTGGAAAGCATATTTAAAATCATTTTATGAGCGGATGCGGCTTTCATTCGTGTTGACCCTGTGATAGCTTCTGGTCCTACAACGACTTCAATGGCGCAGTCTGCCAGTTCGCTAATTTTTGCCTGTTCATTACAGCTGAGGGCTACTGTTTTTGCGCCGATGGATTTAGCATAGTTTAAAGCGCCAATGATGTAGGGTGTCCTGCCGCTTGCGGCGATACCGACGACTGTATCTTTTGATGTTAGGTGAATGTGTACTAAATCCTGTTTGCCAGCTTCTTCACTGTCTTCCACATCTTCGGCAGCATGTGAAAAAGCAGAGTCTCCGCCTGCCATGATGCCGACAATCACATCAGGTGAGACGCTATAGGTAGGAGGACATTCGACAGCATCCATCACGCCAAGTCTGCCGCTTGTCCCGGCCCCTAAATAAACGAGTCTGCCCCCATTTGAAATGGATTCATAGGCGAAGTCACTTGCTGTTTTGACATGTGGTAGGACACGGTTCACAGCTTGAGCGACCTTCATATCTTCTTCATTGATCATCTGGAGTATTTCAAGCGGATCTGCTTGTGATATTCCTATTGTGTTAGGATTTCTTGATTCTGTTGTCAAAGAACGCAATTGAGATGGCTGCATGCGACATTCCTCCTTATTTCTTCATTTTCAGTATATTCAGTATGATATGAAATTTCAACATTATATTTAAATACTGAAATTATATTTCAAACAAAAAGTAGTGCTAATTGAAGGTAAATAGTTAGAAAATAAAAAAAATAAAAATCCCCTTTACAAAAGGGGGACAACCTGTATATAATAACTTTTGTCAGCTTCACGGAAACAGTCAAACTTGACAAATTGGCCCGTTGGTCAAGCGGTTAAGACACCGCCCTTTCACGGCGGTAACACGGGTTCGAATCCCGTACGGGTCACCATGATGTGGAGGATTAGCTCAGCTGGGAGAGCATCTGCCTTACAAGCAGAGGGTCGGCGGTTCGAGCCCGTCATCCTCCACCATATGCCGGTGTAGCTCAACTGGTAGAGCAACTGACTTGTAATCAGTAGGTTGGGGGTTCAAGTCCTCTTGCCGGCACTGTTTTTTCTTTATCAATTCCATATGTGGAGGGGTAGCGAAGTGGCTAAACGCGGCGGACTGTAAATCCGCTCCCTCCGGGTTCGGCGGTTCGAATCCGCCCCCCTCCACCATTTTTGGGCTATAGCCAAGCGGTAAGGCAACGGACTTTGACTCCGTCATGCGTTGGTTCGAATCCAGCTAGCCCAGTTAAGACACCTTTTTTAAAAAGGTGTCTTTTTTTTATGTTGGCAGGCGGAATGTATAACTATTCAAAATATTGTTGAGTTGAGTCAGAAGGCATCAAGAAAGTAAACTATAAGCATGAACGGAAAGGGGATGTACATATGGGAGATCAAAAGAAGGTCACGATTATCGGGGTGCCGATGGATTTAGGGCAAATGAGAAGGGGCGTCGACATGGGACCGAGTGCGATTCGGTGTGCAGGCGTAAAAGAAAAATTGGAATCGCTTTCATTTGATGTGGAGGATCTCGGAGATATTCCGGTTGAACAAAGAGATGATGAAAAGGGTTTATATACAAGTGAAAAGCTAAAAAATTTAACGGAGAATGCTGGTGCAAATCAGCTGCTCGCTGAGAAGGTTGACAGTATTGTGCAATCAGGTTCATTCCCGCTCATTTTAGGCGGTGATCATAGCATTGCCATTGGCACACTTGCAGGTGTATCCAAGCATTATGAAAACTTAGGTGTCATTTGGTATGATGCACACGGTGATTTAAATACAGAGGAAACCTCTCCTTCTGGAAATATACATGGTATGCCGCTTGCAGTCAGTCTCGGCCTTGGCCATGCTGATTTGACGAACATTGGCGGTTATTCTCCAAAATTGAAGCCTGAGAATGTTGTTTTAATTGGTGCTCGATCCTTAGATGAAGGAGAGCGGGCATTGATAAGAGAGAAAGGCATTAAAGTGTATACGATGCATGAAATAGATCGTTTAGGAATGACAAGGGTGATGGAGGATGCCATTTCATATTTAAAGGAAAGAACGGATGGTGTCCACCTGTCGCTTGATTTAGATGGATTAGATCCAGCGGAGTGTCCTGGTGTAGGAACTCCTGTGGCGGGCGGCATTAGTTATCGGGAGAGTCATCTTGCTATGGAGCTTTTAGAGGAAGCGGGTATTTTGACTTCTGCTGAATTTGTTGAGGTGAATCCGGTTTTGGATGAAAAAAATAAAACAGCCGAGGCAGCTGTTGCGTTGATTGGTTCGTTAATGGGCGAAAAGCTATTGTAGAGCGGGACTTGTTCCCGTTCTTTTTTGTTTTGGATAAATTTAAGGATATATTAAGGTTTTTACTGGTGGATATGCGTAACACGCTGTCAAAAATTTGTTACACTATTTTTTAGAGGAGAATGAAACCTTTTGGAAAGAGGTTCGTATACATAAAGACCGGTGAAGGCAGAGGTTGAATATACTATGGACACAATGATTAAAAAGAGAATTAAGCAATTGAAAAAAGGCGACCAGAACGCATTTGCAGACATCGTAGACCTGTATAAAGACAAAATTTATCAGCTGTGCTATCGTATGCTTGGGAATGCACACGAAGCAGAGGATATTGCACAGGAGGCGTTTATTCGTGCCTATGTGAATATTGAAAGCTTTGATGTGAATCGTAAGTTTTCTACGTGGCTGTACCGCATTGCAACCAACCTGACCATCGATCGTATTCGCAAAAAAAAGCCGGATTATTATTTAGATGCAGAGGTGGCAGGAACAGAAGGATTGAATATGTATTCTCAAATTGCTGCTGATGGCATTTTGCCAGAGGAAGAGGTGGTGTCTCTTGAATTATCGAGTACCATTCAGCAAAAAATTCTAAGATTACCCGATAAATATCGTTCGGTCATCGTATTAAAGTATATTGATGAACTCTCGTTAAAAGAAATTAGTGAGATTCTAAATATACCAGTTGGTACGGTGAAAACGAGAATACACAGGGGTAGAGAGGCTCTCCGGAAACAGTTGAGAGACCTTTGAGTGAGGTGATTTTGATGAGCTGTCAGGAAAAAATCGTCCTGCTTATGCATCAGTATTTAGACGGGGACATTGAGCCCCAAGACGAAAAAGAATTAAAAAGCCACCTGCAATCGTGTGAGGAGTGCCGTACTCATTTTCAACAAATTGAGAAATCCATCGCGCTTGTGCAGAGTACATCTCATATAGAAGCACCAACTGATTTCACTGCAAAGGTGATGGCAGGTCTTCCAAAGGAAAAAAAGCGTGTGTCGATTCAAAGGTGGATCAAAGCTCATCCGCTGATGGTGGCCGCTGCCCTCTTTCTCATTTTGATGGGAGGCAGTTTGTTTACAAGCTGGAATACCGATCATAATTTCAGTGTGTCGAAGCAGCCGAATCTCGTTGTTGTAAATGATACAGTGACCGTACCTAAAGGGGAAACCGTAAAAGGTGATGTCACTGTCAAAAATGGCAAGCTGATTGTAGAAGGCAAGGTTGATGGAAATGTCACCGTCGTCAATGGGGAACAGCTGACTGCTTCTGCCGGACAAGTCACTGGTCAAATTAATGAAATTAATGAAGTGTTTGATTGGATTTGGTACAAAATGAAATCCACAGCACAAAATGTGATGCGGGTCATTGGACCAGAGGAGCAAAAGTAATCATACGGGTCGAGAGCAGTCTCTTTAGGGACTGCTCTTTTTCTATATAATAGGTCAGAATGTATGCGAACTAGCACGCCAGCCATATATGGCAACTGTTTTCCTTGCTGAAACAAAATGTGATATAATAGCCACGCTATGTATTTACACATAGGTTCTTTTTTTATTAAAAATGCATCAAACGAAGAATAACTGAAAATTCTGGAGGACGAGGAAATGGCTTTAGGGGATATTCCTTTTTTGCAGTACCTCGGTAATGCTGTTGATATTCTCGTTGTTTGGTATGTGATATATAAATTAATGATGGTCATCCGCGGAACAAAAGCGGTTCAGCTTTTAAAGGGAATTGTGGTCATTGTTCTCGTCAGGATGGGAAGTGCGTATCTCGGTCTTAACACACTTCAATGGCTGATGGATCAAGCGATTACGTGGGGATTCCTTGCGATCATTATTATTTTTCAGCCAGAGCTAAGGAGAGCGCTTGAGCAGCTTGGGCGCGGCCGTTTCTTCTCAAGAAGCGGGACACCTGTAGAGGAACAGCAGCAGAAAACGATCGAGGCAATTACAAAAGCAATTAACTATATGGCAAAACGCAGAATCGGCGCGCTGCTGACAATTGAGCGTGATACTGGGATGAATGATTACATAGAGACTGGAATTCCTTTGAATGCAAAGGTGAGTTCAGAGCTGCTCATTAATATTTTCATTCCAAATACACCGCTTCATGACGGTGCTGTCATTATGAAGCGTGATGAAATTGCAGCTGCAGCTTGTTATTTACCGCTGTCAGAAAGTCCTTTTATTTCTAAGGAACTAGGGACGCGTCATAGGGCGGCAGTCGGAATTAGCGAAGTGACAGACAGCTTGACCGTCATCGTTTCTGAGGAGACAGGCGGCATTTCTGTCGCAAGAAATGGTGATCTCCACCGAGAATTGACAGAAGAAGCGCTTGAAGAAATGCTGATTGCTGAATTTAGTAAGAACAGCAAAGATGCTTCCTCGACCAAATGGTATTGGAGGGGCAAGAAAAATGGATAAGATTTTGAATAATCGCTGGGCCGTAAAGCTTCTTGCATTGGTCTTCGCTTTATTGCTGTATGGTGCAGTCAATTCAGCGCAAGCGCCCACGCCGAAAAAAATCGGTGAATCCTTTTTCCCAACATCGACGACAGATGAAGCAACCCTGACTGACATTCCTGTTAAAGCGTATTATGATGATGAGAAGTACGTCGTCACTGGTGTGCCGCAAACAGTTAATGTGACGATTAAAGGGTCAACGAGTGCTGTGAAAACAGCAAGACAAACAAAGAATTTTGAAATATATGCAGATATGCAGAATTTATCCACTGGTACCCATAAAGTGGAGCTGAAGGCAAGAGATGTATCAAAAGGACTCACGCTATCGATCAATCCATCTGTGACGACGGTGACGATACAAGAAAAAACAACAGCAGAATTTCCTGTTGAAACCGAATTTTATAATCAAAATAAAATCAAAGACGGCTATTCACCTGAACAGCCTATTGTGAATCCGAAAAAAGTCACAGTCACTGGTTCTAAGGACGTGATCGACAAAATTTCTGTCATTAAAGCATTTGTGAACTTAGAGGATGTCGATCAGCAGATTGAGAAAGAAGCGAAGCTCACTGTGTATGATAGCAGCGGGAATGAGCTGCCGGTCGAAGTGAGTCCGTCTGTGGTAGATATTACGGTCCCAATTACGAGTCCGAGCAAGAAGGTCCCGTTTAAGATTGAGCGGACGGGCAGCTTACCGGACGGGATCAGTATCTCAAGCATTGAGACAAGCCCGAGTGAGGTTACAGTGTACGGCTCTCAAAAAGTGCTGGATTCGCTTGATTTTATTGATGGCGTCGAGCTGGACCTAAGCAAGATCAAAGATGATACGGAGATTGATGCCGACATTCCCCTGCCAGATGGTGTGAAAAAGGTATCGCCCGAAACAGTGAAGATCAAAGTAAAGGTTGCAACAGCGCAAGAAAAAAAGATCGATAATGTACCAATCTCTGTCGTAGGTCTGAGCAAGGATCTCACCTCTGAATTTGTGAGCCCATCTTCTGGACGGCTCACATTAACAGCAAAGGGATCAAAGAGTGCGATTGATAAACTAAAGGCTTCAGATGTTGAAGCCTATATCAATGTCGGGGACTTGAACGAAGGAACACATGAGGTAACAGTTCAAGTGAACGGTCCTCAAAATGTGACGTGGACATTATCGAGATCAAAGGTCAAAGTGAAACTGACTTCTACTGAGACAGAAGATCAGCCAGCGTCTACAAATGATCAGAAGAAGCCATCTTCTGATGACGGTGATCAGGAAGAGAAGAGTAAAGAAGAAACCACGCAAGATAAAGCAAAGAAAGAATCAAGTCAAAGACAGCGGATCAAAGAAGATAAAAAAGAGGACGAAGCGTCCTCTTGAATGGTAAAAAAGGAGCGATTGAAACATGGGCAAGTACTTTGGAACTGATGGTGTAAGGGGTGTGGCGAATAGCGAATTAACGCCAGAGCTCGCATTTAAAATTGGGAGATTTGGCGGCTATGTGCTCACGAAGGATAAAGAACGTCCAAAGGTACTCGTTGGGCGAGACACACGTGTATCCGGTCATATGCTAGAAGGAGCGCTCGTTGCAGGCTTACTTTCAATTGGGGCTGAAGTGATGCGTTTAGGTGTGATCTCAACACCTGGCGTGTCTTATTTGACGAAAGCAATGGATGCAGAAGCAGGTGTCATGATCTCTGCTTCTCACAACCCAGTTCAAGACAACGGGATTAAATTCTTTGGCGGTGACGGCTTTAAGCTGTCTGATGAACAGGAGAATGAAATCGAGCAGCTGATGGATCAGCCGGTCGATCAATTGCCACGCCCAGTTGGAGCGGATCTTGGAACAGTAAATGACTACTTTGAAGGCGGTCAGAAATACTTGCAATTCTTGAAGCAGACAGCAGACGAGGATTTCACAGGTATTCACGTAGCGCTTGACTGTGCACATGGTGCAACATCTTCTCTTGCAACACATTTATTTGCGGATTTAGATGCGGATGTGTCCACAATGGGGACATCACCAAACGGATTGAATATCAATGATGGTGTAGGCTCAACTCATCCAGAGGCGCTTTCTGCTTTTGTAAGGGAGAAGGGTGCAGATATTGGTCTTGCGTTTGATGGTGACGGCGACCGTTTAATTGCGGTCGATGAAAAAGGTGATATTGTAGACGGCGATCAAATTATGTACATATGTGCACGTTATTTGAAGGGCGAAGGCCGATTAAAGGATGACACTGTCGTTTCGACGGTCATGAGTAACCTAGGTTTCTATAAAGCGCTCGAGAAACAAGGCATTAAGAGCATCCAAACCGCTGTTGGTGACCGTTATGTGGTTGAAGCGATGAAAAAGGATGGGTATAATGTCGGTGGTGAGCAATCAGGCCACTTGATTTTCCTTGATTACAATACGACAGGTGATGGCATGCTTTCTGCGATCATGCTTGTCAATACACTCAAAGCAACAGGAAAAACATTGTCAGAGCTAGCAGCTGAAATGGAGAAATTCCCGCAGCTTCTAGTGAATGTGAAAGTGTCTGATAAATATAAAGTAGAAGAAAATGAAAAAGTAAAAGCAGTGATTCAAGAGGTTGAAAAAGAGATGAACGGTGACGGCCGTATTCTTGTTCGTCCATCTGGAACAGAGCCGCTTGTACGTGTCATGGCAGAGGCGAAAACAAAAGAGCTATGTGATGAATATGTGACTAGAATTACCGCTGTTGTGAAGGAAGAAATGGGTATTGAGTAATAGATAGCAAAGCAAATCGCTAGCAGCGGTTTGCTTTTTTTTCGAATAAACGTCATAAATGGATGGATTTGTACGAATCTTATACGCGAGGGCAATTAACTGTTGTCTTCATACATAAGAGAGCACATCAAAGGTAGAACGAGACAAGCCTCATCGCATATAGTGTATGGAGGTCTTACTTTCTTGAAAGGGATCACCCGCTACATTGTGATTGACGGAGGTCAGACCTTATAGTACAATCATCCTTGTGTTACTGGATTTTTATTCTATCAGGAAAGGCAGGGTAGATGTTCAGAAACTCTCTTATAATTATAGCGCCCGAACTAAGCGATCGGACGAAAGATGCTTAGTTGACGAGGATGGAGGTTATCGAATTTTCGGCGGATGCCTCCCGGCTGATCAAAAAAGAGATCACAGCCGTAAGTGTTTCTTTAAAGCAAAGAGGTGACTCTTTGTACAAAGGGAATACACATGATCTCCCAAATTAAACATGTAGAGAGGGACGAAGAAATGTCCCTTCTATTGTAGTAGGCTTTCTTTGTCCCTTTTACATGATCGGGAGGAAGAATATTTATGTGTGGAATCGTAGGTTATATTGGTCAGAATGATGCGAAGGAAATCTTATTAAAGGGTTTAGAGAAGCTTGAGTACCGTGGGTATGACTCAGCTGGTATCGCTGTGGCAAACGAAGAAGGCGTGCATGTGTTCAAAGAAAAAGGACGTATCGCTGAGCTTCGTGAAGTTGTTGATGCAAACGTAGCATCTTCAGCTGGAATCGGACATACACGCTGGGCAACACACGGTGTACCAAGCCATCTAAATGCGCATCCGCATCAAAGTGCTTCTGGCCGTTTTACGCTTGTTCATAACGGTGTCATCGAGAACTATGTACAATTGACACGCGAATATTTACAAGACGTCACACTAAAAAGCGACACAGATACAGAGGTTGTTGTTCAAGTCATCGAACAATTTGTGAACAGAGGTCTTGATACAGAGGAAGCTTTCCGTCAAACGCTTCTTCAACTAAAAGGCTCTTACGCAATTGCTCTTTTCGATAACGAAAACAAAGAAACAATCTATGTGGCGAAAAACAAAAGCCCATTATTGGTTGGTTTCGGAGAAGATTTCAACGTTGTCGCTTCTGACGCAATGGCGATGCTTCAAGTAACAAACGAATATGCGGAATTAATGGATAAAGAAATGGTCATTGTCACAAAAGACGAGGTTATCATCAAAAACCTTGACGGTGATATCATGACACGTCCTTCTTATATCGCTGAGCTAGATGCAAGCGACATCGAGAAAGGCACATATCCTCACTACATGTTAAAAGAAACGGATGAGCAGCCGCTTGTCATGCGCAAAATCATCCAAGAATATCAAGACGAAAACGGCAAGCTGTCAGTCGCTGGCGATATCGCAAGCGCAGTAGCAGAAGCAGACCGCATTTACATCGTGGCTTGTGGAACGAGCTACCATGCAGGGCTTGTTGGTAAACAATATATTGAAGACTGGGCGAAAGTACCTGTAGAAGTCCATGTAGCAAGTGAATTCTCTTACAACATGCCGCTTCTATCGAAAAAGCCGTTGTTCATCTTCCTTTCTCAATCTGGGGAGACTGCGGACAGCCGTGCTGTACTTGTTCAAGTCAAAGAGCTTGATCATAAAGCATTAACGATCACAAACGTACCAGGATCTACGCTATCTCGTGAAGCGGACTTCACATTGCTTCTTCATGCAGGACCAGAAATCGCAGTGGCTTCAACAAAAGCCTACACAGCGCAAATCGCTGTTCTTGCGATTCTTGCATCCGTTGCAGCTGAATTAAATGGTCAATCTCTTGACTTTGATCTTGTGAAAGAGCTTGGGATTGTGGCAAATGCAATGGAAGCCCTTGTCGATCAAAAGGATGAAATGGAACAAATCGCTCGTGACTTCTTCACAGTGACACGTAACGCATTCTTTATCGGAAGAGGACTTGATTACTATGTGTGCCTTGAAGGCTCACTAAAACTAAAAGAGATCTCTTACATCCAAGCAGAAGGATTTGCTGGCGGAGAACTCAAACACGGCACAATTGCTTTAATTGAAGAAGGCACACCGGTCATTGCCCTTGCAACACAAGAGCACGTGAACCTCAGCATTCGCGGGAACGTCAAAGAAGTCGTTGCACGTGGTGCAAACCCATGTGTCATCTCACTAAAAGGCCTAGAAGACGAAGGCGACCGTTTCGTCCTTCCAGCTGTACATCCAGCACTTGCACCACTTGCATCTGTTGTTCCATTACAGCTGATCGCTTACTACGCAGCTCTTCACCGCGGGTGTGATGTGGATAAACCGCGTAACCTTGCGAAGAGTGTGACGGTGGAGTAACGTTAGGTTTTAATTGAAATTTGATGTTAATGAATAACAAAGTTGTTTAGATATAGAAGTTTAGCACTCGTTCGCTTATAATTGAAATAAGCGAACGAGTGTTTTTGTTTGGGGGGATTTTAATGAGATTATCAATTGAAAATATAGATTTTATTAACTTAGATAAAAAATTAGGCCATTTATCTAAAAAGAAGATTGTAGAATTAATAGTAGCATATTATGATGGAGAAAAAGTTAAAGATCTTTTGTCAAAATATGAAATAAAAACAACTGTTTCAAATCTAGTGAAGATATTTCCTACGGTGTTAAATGGTGAGTATTGTATAAAATGTGAATCGCCTATTGTTATGCAACTAGAATCTAGATCTTACTCCAATTATCATCAGAAATATTGTTCTAGTTGTGGACATCAAGAAACATCTTTTTGCAGCTGTGAATTTTGTGTAAACGAAAGAATGCAAGCAAAAAAATTAGAGAATGAGCGCCAAAAAAGGTTATTAGTTAAGAAAAGACAATTAATATGTGATTATTATGAAGAAGACACTTGGGTGAAGATTTCAGAGAAAGATTTAAGCTTAGAAGATAGACTTTATTTAGCGGTTATATTACGAGGCGCTCTTTCAGAAGATACAAGCTATATTGAACCTCTAGAAAATATTATGGGGAAAATAGCACCTACATCAGAATATGAGAGAGAGATAATAAAGACATTAACAGGTAGAAACATTTTAGTTCCTAGCTTGAAATCAAAATTAAATGACTTTGAGATTGAATTTATTTCAGAAGGTGAAGAACAATATAAAATTTCTTACTATATCTATAAAGTTCATTATCGCTTGAATGTCGCGCCAAAAGAAGACAACTACGATGCTATGATTAAGCGATTAATGTATCCTCTTTTAGATAATGAAGAAGGATTCAAAGATTTTTCTTATGGAATATGGAGACAAGTTGCACTTAATGAATGCTTACAGTATTTGTTATATCAAATGGATAAAGTGGGCTACACATTTAATCCTGGAGAGAAGACAATAAAGGTTTTTGAGGAGCTTTTAGAACATTTTTCAGTCTCGCAGATTTATAGCATTATTTATCGATCAGTTGCTAATAGCACTCAAAGATATCAAGCTAGAGAAATAACGAAAATCCATGCTCAGAATTCAGTTATCACTTCATGTGAAAGTTATGGTCAAAGAGCAATAGCACAGGGATGGAAATTGACTCATTATGCACGCTTAAGAGATTTACCGGAGACGTACATTAGCAATGTTTTATTTACATCAATTATGCAAATAGCAGAACTTGGTTTTTCAGAAAAACCTACGCCAGAGTTCTAAATGAAATTAAATCTATCTAAATATTTTCTGTGAATTTGCTAGAAGTTATTTTAGACGATAATTTAGCTAGAAATGGAGAAATACATTAATATGAATATAAAAGAAAGAATTATGATAGAGCAACCAAAAAAGTTTGAAAATTTAAAATTATGCACTAGAGAATTTGTAAATATAAAGCTAGAAGAAGTATATAGTAAAGAATTATGTTACTCAAAAGTAAAACAATCAGATGTAAATTTTATTGAGCCATATATGATTTATACTATCTTTGTACGCCTTTTAGAATTTGACTATAGATATAAACCTATGGAAAAAATATTATATGAAATACCCTTTAAATACAAAGATATTTATGGTGTTTTCTCTATGGAGAAATTTGGACTGAGATTGAGTATTACAAATAATAATGAGGAATTATTGAAAGATTTATTTAAAAAATTAAATAGTGCTTGTAAAATTGTAGAAAGTATTTTAAAGCCTCTTATTACCGAAGTGATAGCTAATGGGGAAATAACTATTGAGAACCAAACTGGTATACTTAGACAAAGGTATTTATATTTTAGAAATAAAGTTGAGGAAATTTATAATGAAATAGAAAATAATGAAAATTTTCCTGTTCGAAACTTAGTTGATGAGTTAAATAGAAAAATGAATCTTGAAAAAGAAGTTATATTTAATACACAAGCAATGCTTGACGCATATTTTAGTTTCCAAGAACATCTTTTAATTTTGTTGTTACCTTTCACGAAAGTAGATTATAGGGTAGAACCAATTCCTCGTATAATTAATTATAATTGGAGTGATAAATTTAAAAAAATATTCGATATAAATAATAATCGCAATTTATTGCCTTACTATGAAAAATTAAGAGAATTAAAAGAAATAAGAAATAAATACGCTCATGGAGGATTCCAAAAAGAAGCCGGATCTTTATTTGCTCATATTAAAGGGGTAGGCGCTATCCCGGTAGAGGTAACATCTCAACCAAATGAAACATTCTCATTAGTATTAATTAGAGATGTGAATTATAAAGAAATATGCGAAGTGATAGATAAATTTGAAAAATATTTATATAACTCAGAATGGAAAAGGGCTATTAAGATTGTCGAGTTTATTACGGATATGAGATTTGATACTGAATATATTTCAGAACTTAAAATGGCTATTTCTTCTGATGAAAATTTAGAGTGTTTTCTAGAAAAAGAGTCATATATATATGAACGAACAGTTAATATGGAGTGGTAACAATGAAGAGGTACGAGCGCAAGGCAAGATGTTAAAGAAAATTAAAAGGCATCAAACTTTCAAGATAAAGATGACATAGTGACTTTTATTAGTCTGGAAACATTTGAGACTTACATCAGTGGTAAATATGAATCAGAAGATGGAGGATCTATTGTTCGTCCAACATATAAGATTTAATATAAAAGTTGATTGTAAATTAGATAAACTGAAAATTTCAGGAGATTATAATGGATAACTACATTCTTAATATGCAGGTTAAAGAGTTTAAATTAAAATTATTTATGAGTGATGGGCAGGTCTTTGAAGATTTATTTTGTGAGTTAATGTCAACAGTTAATCCAGACTTTAGGAAAGTAAGAGCTTTTGGTAGACAGGGAGATGAAAAGAATGATGGATTCGTTCCTTCAAAAGGAGAATACTTTCAATGTTACGGTCCTGAAGATATATCAAAAGAAACAACAGAAAAATATGCTAAAAAAAAGTTAAAAGAAGATTTTAAGAAATTATTGGACAAATGGAATGGTAGATGGAAGTTAAATAGATTTTCTTACGTAATTAATGACAAATATAAGGGTACCCCTGTATCAGTTTTGAAAGAATTAACAATGTTGAAAAATGAATATAGTGAAATTTCATTTGATATCCTTGATTCCCAAGGATTAGAAAATTTATTTATAAGTAAACTAAATAAAATGCAGAGAGGGCAGATTGTAGGTATTAACCCAGCGGAAGTAATATTAGAAATGAATAAATATATTATAAACCAACCTATTAATGACTTAGATATGTTAGGTTGGTTTAAAGTTATTAATAATAATATTCAAGAAAAAATAATAAAGCTAACAAAATTACGAGTTGAAAATTGGTATAATTTTGAACAAAATTACATCGTTAGAGATGGATATATCGGAGATTTAATAAATTTTATGTCTAAACAAGAAGAGATGAAAAATGAATTTTTAGAATTTCTGAAAGGTAAATATACTTCTTTGTTCTATGTATGGTCTAAATACTTTAATAATGAGAAAGAGATTGTTATTAGATTAATTAATAAAATGCAACTAGATGAATTTGTTATATTTAAGGTTACCGGATTTGATTATCAATCATTTGTAGATGAATCGATTACAGGTATAGTGAGGATGTTTAATGAAATTGTTAAAATTAATAACAGTACATTTGGTTTAGATTCCTTAAATGTTATACAACAAAGTTTTGATAAAGTTAATCAAGTGATATTTTATAATAAAAATCAGAAAAATCATAAGATTAATGAAATAATGAGAAGTATTTTGGAATCCCAAAATTATAATTCCGTAACTGTTTTTCAAAATTCTAAAAAAGGATTTGAATTGGATTTAGATATAAAAAAATTCTTTGAATCATATCCTGGTAACATTTTAAATGGAGATATGTTAGTAGGAGATAAAATTGTTAAAATTTTAATAAGTAGGTATGAATCGATTACAGAAGATGCTAAAGTACAATTTTCACCACATGTAAGAACAAATCATATAATTTTTCTGGAAGAATTCTTAAACAATAATGATAAATTAGAAATAAAGAAACTACAAAAAAGAAGTAATATAGCAATATACTACTTTGAAGAGTATAACAATTAAACAACTTTATTAGCTAATTACATCAAACTTTTGAACCCTTTTAGATATAATTGTTTAAAGGGATATTTTTGGGTTAAAAGAAATAGAATTAGATTTGATTAATGATTTTTTAGGGGATTAGATTATGTTTATTCGATACTTAAAAAAGGAGAAATGGGGATTTGTTTTTTTCTTGATCGGCTATATCGTATTGTTTATTAGCTCTTATTTATTAATTGGCGGTCCTGCAACGATTGAAGGACCGATTTGTGTATTCATTGGATTTTGTATTGTTCAATTTCTTAAATATAGGGGTTTCAAAAAAGATAAAGAGAATAAAAAGGGGAATAGTAAAGGTTGATATATCGTTTATAAGTTGTATTTATAGCCATAACTTTAAAGGCACCTTGCCTAGGTAATACATGACAAATATTTAATAAAGAAAGAGAGAAGAACACATGACGAAACCTAAAATTTACACAATGAGCTTTGCAAAAGTCTATCCTCTCTACATCGCAAAGGCAGAGAGAAAAGGACGAACAAAGGCTGAAGTCGATACGATTATTTGTTGGTTGACGGGGTACAGTCCAGAAGAGCTGCAGAAACAGGTGGATCAACAGATAGACATTGAAACCTTTTTTGCCGAGGCTCCTGAGCTTCATCCTTCCCGCAGCTTCATCAAAGGAGTCATCTGTGGTGTTCGGGTAGAGGACATTGAGGAAGAAACCATGAAGAACATTCGTTATCTAGATAAGCTGATTGATGAGTTAGCGAAAGGAAAGAAGATGGAAAAGATTTTTCGAGGTTCATCATGAGAATAACAAGCAAGCCCAGTGAAATAATCTTCACTGGGCTTTTTTATATCTTATAGATCATTCGACCAATAAAAATAAAATCCATTTGAACGAATTCACTTTTCATGTCGTCAAAAGAAGTAATACCAAAACAAATTGGCGTTTGAAAAGGGAGTGGCGTGGATGGATATGAAGATGATATTACCTCTTATTTTGCTGCAAGCGATTTTGATGGTGATTGGTTTGTTTGATTTGCTTAAAAGAGATCCATCAAGGATCAGAGGAGAGGTGAAGTGGGTTTGGGCTTTGGTGATTGTGTTTGTGGCGAGTGCCGGTCCTATTGCGTATTTCATTTTTGGTCGTAAACAATCTTAGTAGGGGGGATTCGCTTGAATATGTTGGAGTGTCATGGGCTGACGAAATCGTATGGACGACATGAAGTGTTAAAAGATGTTTCGTTTTCTGTTGGGGAGGTTGGATGTGTCGGTTTTTTAGGAGCCAATGGAGCGGGGAAGACAACGACGATTCGGATTCTGACGGGGCTTGCTCGTCCTACGTCTGGTGTCGTGAAGGTGGCGGGTATGGATGTAACAAAGGACATGGATGACATCAGTCATGTGATTGGCTATTGTCCGCAGCAGCCTGCATTTTATCAAGATATGACGGGGCAGGAGTGGATGCATTGGGTTGGCGGGTTATTTCATTTAGAGAAAAACATCATTCGATCCAAAACAGAGGAATTGTTGAAGCTTTGCCGCATATATGAGGCGAAGGATCGTGCCATTGGCAGCTATAGCGGAGGGATGAAGCAGAGGCTTGCCATTGCGCAGGCACTGATCAACAGCCCGAAGGTTCTGATCTTGGATGAGCCTGTGTCTGCACTTGATCCCATGGGGAGAAAAGACGTCCTGACGTTGATTGAGCGTTTAAAGCATGAGATGCTGATCTTTATGTCGACCCATATTTTAGATGACATTGAACGAGTGGCCGATCATATTATCATGATCAACAGCGGCAAAATTGAGATGTCCTCTTCGATGAAACAGATCAAAGAAGACTATATCCAGCCAGTGATTGAATTTCAATTAGAACAACAGAATACGAAATTAGTGGCTTTGTTAAAAGAACGGGATTGGGTGGAGGATTGCATTGAGACAGGGGACGGTTATCAGGTGCGAGTGAGCAATCAACAAAGGGCATTGAAGGAGTTGCCTCGTCTGATCACTGAATCTGGCGGTGTTCTCCTCCATTATCGCCTATCTGAGCTGACGCTTGAAGATATTTTCATGAAGGTTGTGACGGCATGATGATGTTGAAAAAGGAATTTAGGGAGTTATTCACTAGTTATAAAATCTTATTTGTGCCAATCATTTTTACGATTTTAATGATCACACAACCTATTACGCTCAAAATGCTGCCGGATCTTTTGTCGAAATCAGCTAATTTACCAGAAGGGTCTTCATTTTATATACCAGAGCCTAGTGCTGGAGAGGCTTTAGCCAGTGCTTTGAGTAAATTTGATTCGCTTGGCGTGTTTATCCTGATTATGATCGTGATGGGGACGATCGCTGGTGAGCGTGCCTCTGGGGTGACGGCGATGATTATGGTGAAACCGATCAGTCGAACGAGTTATTATGTCTCGAAACTATGTGCCTATGCTTGCTTGACTTTGTTTAGTTTGGTGGTGGCGATGCTTGTCTCCGTTTATTATGTGGACATTCAATTTGGGCATCTGGATTGGGTCAATGTGTTAAAAGGAACACTTCTTTATTATCAAAATTTATTGCTGATTGTGGTATCGACCATTTGTGCTTCGGCGTTCTTTCAACGTTCTGTCACAGCTGGCGGTGTATCGCTTTTGATCAACCTTATTCTGTTTACCGTTCCCTCATTTTATGAAGAGACATTAGGGAAGTTTGCGCCTAAAGGCGTGACAAGTGCAGCCGAAGAGATGATTCATAAAGGGACTTATTCGGATCAGGCACTTACAAGCTTTCTAGGTGTATCGGTATTGATTGGTTTCTTTTTTCTCATCGGATGGTTTCTTTTTAGAAAACAAGAATTATAGCAGGCGATTGTTTCTTCAGGTTTACTATGAGCATAAAAATCTGAATACCGTTGAAAGTTTGATATGATGATAAAAATTGACTGTATTTTCAGAAAATTAGTTTTTATTAATGAAAACATCACGTAATCCGGAGGCCATTCACCCGCCAGTTGCACCGTACATCCATCAAATAGAGACAACAGGGCCGCAGCGGTGGTTAACCTTGTCAGGGCAAGTGGGGATGGAAGTCGATGGGACCATCCCAGCAAGCCCGATGAAACAGCTCGAGCTAGCGTTAGAGAATGTACAACGCAATCTAGAAGCGGCAGATATGAAAGTAGAAGATATAACGAAGCTAGTGTTTTATTTGGTAGGTGAGTTCGATGCGGAGAGCAGAAAACGAATCATGGGGCAGTTTTTAGGTGATCAACTGCCTTGTATGACGTTGATTTATGTGGTGGCATTGGCATCCCCAGCATTAAAGGTAGAGGTGGATGCGTGGGCGTGTCGGGAGATTTAATCGGTAGAAGATTGGGTAATTGATGCTCAATCTTTTTTGTTTTGTGAGATTTTAAGAGTTCTTGTTGAATAAATTACCTTTATGCCCTTATCTTGTAATTCTTTGTATGGTAATATCAGGGTAAATATTGAGTGGGTCTAAGTACATTTACATATAACATCGTAAAAAACACCATTGATAAGCATACATCACTCTAATAGTAAGGGAGAGATTTGATGCCATTCATGGAGGTTCAGAATGTAAGCAAACGATATAACAATGGTGATGGGATAGAGGATTTGTCGTTTTCCATCGAAGCAGGTGAGGTTGTGGCACTGCTTGGGCCTAATGGTGCCGGGAAGACGACAACGATTCGATGTTTAACGGGTCTATATAAACCAGATGGAGGGGAAATTCTCATAGAGGGTTTCCCGCCTGGTCATTCCCATGTTCAAAAACAAGTCGCGCTTATTCCTGATCACCCCTATTTGTATCCAGACCTAACGGCTGCTGAACATGTTCAATTCCGTGCACGTGGATATCATAAAGGCTTAAAACAGATCAAGGAAAAGGTATATGGAGCGTTGAAAGAAGTAAATATGGAAAAAAAGATGAATGAACTGTGCGGAAGGCTGTCAAGAGGCCAAAAGCAGCGTGTTGTCTTAGCAGGGGCCATTGTTCAAGATGCCTCCCTTTTTATATTAGATGAACCGACTGTTGGGTTAGATATACCGTCAAAACAGTGGCTGTCGGATTGGCTGAGACAAAAAAGCAGTCAAGGTGGGTCGGTCTTTGTGTCGACTCATAGTCTGGAGTTCGTTCTCGATACGGCCAGCAGGGTGGTATTGATTCGAGACGGTGCCATCATGAAGAACATGGATGTTCCTCAATTAAAGGAAGAACAGAGTGAGTGGAGGGCAGAAGTCATTCAACTTCTGGGGGAGTGGTCAAGTGAATAACACACTCTCCCTATTATGGATGAAATCTCAAAGGCGCTTTATCAGTAAAAATCAAGAAAAGAAAATGCCTTTTCTGATCTTACTTCTCTTTATTACGGCAATTGGTTTTCAGCTTAGCACGGTTTCAAGTATGGGTGATTGGGATACGAGTGCAGCAGGATGGATCATTGTCTGTTTGTTTGTTCTTTATACGGGGGTTGGTTTGTTTACGAATCGGCTGCCTAGTCAGATGAACGATATCATTTGGTTATATGGAAATGGCGCTTCTTTATGGACGGTTGTTATCAGTGTGTGGATGTATCACCTTTTCTGGCGAGGTGCTCTTCTTATTATCTCTGCTTTGGCTGCGGATCTTCTTCTGTTTTTTATGACGCAGCAGTACCCGTTTCTGCTTGGCAAATCACTCATCCTGACAGGGCTGTTATGTTTGGTCGAAACTTGGATGATTGCGGTGTCTTGTGCTAGAACCATTCGAGTATACAAGCGACTGCTCTTACTCGGCTTTGTATTGATGTTTTTCAGCTTTGCACTGCTTGTTTTGAATCAGTTGATGATGAAACAGCCCTCTTTGATGAACTTTGCTGATTCTTTGATGTTTCAAGCTGGACGTATGATTGTACAGTTTTCCATCCTTTCTTTCTTCATTTTTGTGGGAGTGATGTTCCTATCTTTCACGATGATGTACAGGGCTAGTCATCGTTTAGAGATGAAGGAGTCTTTAGTCAAGGAAGCAGTATTTTGGGAGGAATTTGAGGGGAAACATATTCAATCAAGTCCAATCGTTCAAAAAAAGAGCAGGACATGGTGGGGACTTCCGGCATTAACGGGCATTTGGGCATTTCTTTGGATTGAATTATTGCTGATAAAAAAATATATCACCTTCCATGTGCTATTTACCATGCTGTTAATTGGTACTTACTATGTTGTCTTTACTTATTTTTCAGATTGGCTGAATCTATTCTTGATCGTCATTGCGGCATCCGTTCTTTTTAGTTCATATTATGCAGGGATTGTAAGACACGCACAAACAGGAGTGCTCTACCTCTTTCCAGGCGCTTTATATCAAAAAATCATTCTGTTAGAAGTGTTTCAAACCTTTTGGCTGTATGCGTTCTACTTGGTTTCTCTTTTATTGGCTGGTATTCAGGATGTATTGTATGGGACCTTATTTGGTGGAGGAGTTTATATATGGTTTTTGGCCATACGGCTCTTTGCCTTTATGCAGCCTCTGAGACGAGAAAGGAGTTTTGCTTTGGCCGCCTATTATCGATCCTTACTATTTGCGTCTGTGATGAGTGCTATGGTCATTATTAGCATTCATCTCATCACTGATGGCTTGTTGACTACAATTGTATCCCTAGTGGCTGGAGCTGGATTTTATGTGCTTTGTTATCGATACCGTGCGGTTCATTAAAAAGAGGAGTTGATTGTAAATGAAACCAGAAAATAAGCTGTCTCAATCCGTTCAACAATTGGCCAATACAAATGAAGTAACGATCGTTCAAGCAATAGGAGATTTAAGAAAATATGGAAAAGATGCAGTGCCCGTCCTTGTTGAGGCTTTAAAAGAAAAAGGCTCTCTGCGGAACATTGCAGCAGCTGTACTTGGTGAATTTGGAGCAGATGCGGGGGACGCAGCAGAACCGCTAGCTCGGCTATTAGAAAGTGACGAAGAAGATACAAGAATGGCCGCTGCCATGTCACTCATGAGGATTGGGCAGCCTAGCTTGCCATTCCTTCTGGCACTGGCTAAACGTTATGAGGGACCTACTTGTTTCTGGGCATCATGGTGTATCTCTTGGATTGATCCATCAAAAATTGAAAAAAACATGTACGAGTGCTTAAAACAAGAACAAGAAAATCCAACAGGCAGCGTTACTCCTTTTGCAGCAGAGGAAGCATTAGGGAAGATTATTGCTTTTCAGCTAAAGGAAAAGGGGGATGAATAGTGGAAACGCAGAAACTCAACTGGCCTGAGAATCTACCTTGGATTTACCCTTCAGATCAAAGGAGTTTACCTAAGGGACAGCATCAGCTTCTTTATTTTTGGTCAGTCAACTGTCCTAATTGTGAAGAATTAACCAATCATATTCTACAACGTGTGAATGAGCTGGGTATTCATTTAACCTGTGTCCATGTTCCATATACAGAAGAGGAAAAATCGGAATATGTTGTTTCAGAGTATGCAGAGGAAAAGAATATGACCGCTCCTATTGTATTGGATCAGGATTATGAGATTGTTGCAAAGTATAAGATTCAAGGATTACCTAGCTTTTGCCTCTTTAATCAAGAGGGGCAGTTAATAGATCGGAAAATGGGAGATACCGGCTGGGAAAGAATATTGAAAAAGTTAGAAAAACATTCAATTGGATAAATAGTGGAGGAGAGAGTGTTGTTTCAATCAAACAAAGAATTAAAAAGAAACGTCATTTTTTTCGCAGGGGTTGGAGCGGTTTTGTTGATTTTAATGATGCTAAAATGGTTGCCGATTTCTGCAGACTTGGAAATGGCGTTGATTTTATTCGGTTTGGGAATTTTGTTTTATTTGAAGCGTGTGCTGCGGGAAGAAGAAGAAAATCATCATTCATAATTCATCAGTATGATACCTAGAATGTATATTCTAGGTTTTTTTATTAAATTTACCTTAAAACATACCTTTTCACATGGGGATATGAACCAATTTTTTAAAAGTGTGGTAGGATAAATATGCTTTATCTTTATATTGTCTGAAGGAGCTGTCGTGTTGAAGGGATCTAGGGTTGAGTTAATTGATAGTTTGCGTGGTTTTAGTTTATTAGGTATTTTGATCGTGAATATGCTTAATTTTCAATATGATTATGATTTTGAGAAAATGTTTGATTCGAGCTTTTGGGGGCAGGAATTTGGCGTTTATGTAACGGAAATTTTGTTCCAGGGGTCGTTTTATCCGATTTTCTCCTTTTTGTTTGGGTATTCTTTTATCAAACTGATTGAATCCACTAAGGCCAAGGGGCTGAATACGAATGCTATTGTCGTTCGCCGCGGCTTTGGTCTTATTGTGCTTGGGATGCTGCATTACATATTTATTTGGAATGGTGACATTCTCATGTATTACGGTGCATGTATGTTTTTCTTGCTGATGTTTTTAAGCAGCCGGATCAAAACGATGCTGATTTGGTCAGGGGTGTTAGGTGCCTTGTCATTGGTGGTTTTACCATATCTGATGACCTTTGTTTATGGAAATGATGATTTGTTAACTGATGTGTATGCGAAGGGTGGATACGGTGATATTTTGTTGAGCCGGATTACGATTGAAGACGATATGATGATTGTGACCATTATTATGGCGATCGTGACCATTACGCTGATGCCAATCCTAGGTTTTCTATTCGGTACGATCATGGTGGGTCCATTTGCACTGCTTGGCATGGCCATTGGGAAAAAAGGTCATTTGACAGAAGAAGATCGAGGCATGGCTTATCGTAAAGGCTGGGTTGGGATGATTATCATCGGGCTCGCCTTAAAATGTGCGACGTTCATTGATGCCCCTTGGAGTGAAATGGTGATGACGTTAGGTGCCTATGTGCTGGCGATCGGGTATATTCAAGCTTTTATTGTGTTTTACTATTCGAAGGCAGCCCAAGGCCTCAAACGTCTGCTTGCAGGGCTTGGCCGTTTGTCCCTATCAAATTATTTGGCGCAGTCGATCATTTGTACAACGATTTTCTATTCTTATGGACTTGGTCTATTTGGACAGATGGGGTCAATGTTTGGACTGCTGCTCGCTGTCGGACTTTACACAGCACAGCTGTTCATCAGCTATCTCTATTTGAAAAAATGGAGAAGAGGTCCGGTGGAGTGGATGATGGGAAAATGGGTGTATTGGAGATAATTTTTTGGGGAAAGCCGCATAGCTGAAGAGCTGTGCGGTTTTTTTAGTTGAATTGCAATCAAAAAATGGTTGATTATTCTCCTAGTGTGTATATAATGTATATATAGTGTATATACAATATTTTGTTCCAAACACCAGTACAGAAAAAAAGAGGTTTTTATATGCAAATTACGATTTCAAACCACTCTAAGGAGCCCATCTATGAGCAAATTACGAATCAAATTAAATCGATGATTTTAACGGGTGAGCTGGCGGAGGGCGCGGCGCTGCCGTCTATTCGAAAGCTGGCGAAGGATTTACAAATCAGCGTCATCACAACAAAGCGTGCATATGAAGAGTTAGAGAAGGCAGGATTTATTTATTCGATTGTCGGTAAGGGATCATTTGTTGCCGAGCAAAACCTAGAGGTCATGAGAGAGAAAAAATTGAAGGTGATTGAGGAACAGCTTGGAGCGGTTGTTACAAACGGCAAGGAATTAGGCTTATCTTTTGATGAATTGCAGCAGTTATTAAAGTTCTTGTATGAGGAGTGAGATGAGTGGAGCATGTGATTGAATTCAAAGGAGTATCAAAACGGTTCAAAGACTTTTCTGTGCAGAATCTTGATTTACAGGTCAAAAAGGGCTTTGTTACTGGGTTTATTGGAGAAAATGGAGCCGGTAAGTCGACCACGATTAAAATGATCATGAATTTGTTAAAACCAGATTCGGGTGAGGTTAAAATTTTTGGATTAGATTATCGCACCCATGAAAAAGAGATTAAGGAACGAATCGGCTTTGTTTACGATGCTAACGTTTTTTTCCCAGGATTGAATTTAAAAGACATCAAACGAATTGTGGCACCTGCCTATAAACGCTGGGATGACCAGCTTTTTTATCAATATATTGAACAGTTTGGTCTGCCGCTGAATAAAGCGATCAAAACATTTTCAAAAGGGATGCAGATGAAGGCGTCACTTGCGATTGCGCTGTCGCATCATGCCGAGCTGATTATTATGGATGAACCTACTGCTGGGTTAGATCCGGTCTTTAGAAGAGAGCTGCTCGGCACGTTACAAGAATTGATGATTGATGGAAATCGAACGATTTTTTTCTCAACGCATATGACGACTGATTTAGATCGCATCGCGGATTATATTGCGTTTATACAAAATGGAAGATTGGTCTTTCAACAGTCGATTCATGAGGTGGCGGAGAATTATGCGCTGGTGAAGGGGAGCCTGGATTTATTGGATCGAGACACAGAAAAGGCGTTTATCCATATTCAGCGTACGGCAGCCGGATTTGAAGCATTAACAGATCGGATTGATGAGGTGAAACTTATTTTTGGGGATGCTGTTGTGATTGAACCGGCGTCGCTTGAGGATATCATGTTTTATTTGAAAGGCGGGGTTGCGCATGTTTCATTTAATTAAGCGTGATGTGATTTTGCAAAAGAAGCAGTTACTTATTTTTATTCCGTTTATCTTGTTTTTTATTTTCATGGATGTCCATCCAGTATTAACGTTTCTAGTCGCTAGTGTCTTCATTCCATTTAACACATATGCTTATGATGAGAAGGCAGAAACGAATATCCTCTTAAATTCTTTGCCTTATACACGGAATGAAATTATTGCATCCCGTTATCTTGGTGCCGTTTTTTATATGGTCATTGCGATCGGGCTGACAAGTGCTGCTTTCTTTAGTTTTGGGAAGCTGTTTTCGATAACGGATATTGCTCTTGGCAGCGGGTTGTTTTTATTGTTTGCGGCGTGTACCTTTCCATTATTTTATATCTTAAAGCCTGGTTATATCACAACGGTAGTGCTCATTGGCTTTATTCTATTATCTGCTATGGGACCGCCTGTTGTTCTCTATTTAGCAGAGCAATTCAGTGGGATCACTGATTTTATCATGAATTTATCGATCCCTATTGTATATACGGGGTCAACTGTACTGATTATGCTCATCTACTTGCTGTCTTGGGGACTTTCTACTGCGATTTACCAGAGGAAAGTGTTTTAAATCAGATGATCACATCATTTATAGAGAATCATTCATTTTGAGGTAGGCCTTTCAAAATGGATGATTCTTTTTTTGCATCCGGTGAAATTGACATACAGAAGAAAAGAGGTTATTGTTAATTAACATAATGTTAATTATTTTTAACATATTGTTAAATAAATCATCCTTTAAGAAAGGAATTTGAAATGGAGATTAAAAATAGAATTAAGGTATTACGGGCAGAAAGAGACTGGACACAAAAGGATTTGGCAGAGAAGTTAGGTGTGACTCGTCAAACTGTGGCAGCGATTGAAAATGGTAAATATTCTTTGTCTTTAAAATTAGCCTTTCAAATTGCTAGGACATTTGAAGTTGATTTGTATGACGTATTTCAAGAGGTCGACAAGGAGGAACAACAATGATAACGACGATCATACTTTATTCTCTGATTACCCTTTCTGTTTTAAGCACGGCCTTTCAATTTAAGAAAAACCGTGAATATAAACATGATGAACGAGGTCAATTTATTTTAGCGAAAGCAGGAAGTTTTTCCATTATAGGTGTGGCTTTAGCCTATATATTGGTTGCTGTCGTTCAATCTTTGGTCCATCAATTCTCATCTCCAACAGAGTGGTTTTATATAGCGATTACGTTTATGTATGTATCAAGTGTTTGCGCAAATACAATCGGCATCATCTATTGTGAAAGAAAATATTAATTTTCATCGATGGATGTAAGCTAGAGTTCTTCATCATGAAGGGAAGAGAAAACCAATGAAAAAAATATTGAGAATCATGTTGATCTCCATAGGCACCATTATCACGGTCATGGTTGTTTTTCTAGCTACTGTTTATTTTGTAAACCTCATTAGTAATGAATGGGAGAAAGGGAAAATAGAAGCTTATGGGCAAAAGGTCTTGGTGGATGGGAAGCAAATGAATGTGCTCATTCAAGGTGATGGGAAAGAAACGATTGTTCTTCTCCCAGGCTATGGAACTGCTTCACCAGTGCTAGATTTCAAGCCTCTAGTAGATGAATTATCACCTTATTATAGAGTCGTAGTGATTGAACCATTTGGATATGGTTTAAGTGACGATACAGATAAAGTACGGACAAGTCAAAACATTGTAGATGAGATTCATGAATGTTTGCAGAAGCTCAACATTAAAAAGTATACGATGATGGGTCATTCGATCTCTGGCATTTATGGATTAGAATATGTGAATCAATATGAAAAAGAAGTCAAAGCTTTTGTTGGAATTGATAATAGTGTTCCTAAGCAGGATACGGGTGAAGAATTGCCAGTCTCCAGCTTACAGCTGCTTCATCAATCCGGCTTATATAGATTGATAGTGAAAATGAATCCAGATCAACTGTTGATGCCCAAAGTGGATGATCAAACGAAAGATCAGATCAAAATGCTGACCTTTCCGAAATTTCTTGGATGAAAGCCAAGCTAGTGAGGCAGAAAACTTCACGAATAATTTTAAACACGCAGAGCGCTTACATTTCCCTAAGAATCTCCCTGTTGTTTTCTATCTAGCAGATCAAACGGAAGAAGAAACACCAAGCTGGAAACCAATGCATGAAGATCTCCTGAAAAATGTAGATCACGGAAAAGTAGTTACTTTCAAAGGCGGCCATTATTTGCATCATACGAAATCAAAGGAAATAGCAGCTGATTTTGGAGAATTTCTATCTAACATCGAGAGTCACCGTTAGTCATATACCTTCCCGGCATCATCTAGTTACCCAAGTTTATTGAACAATATTTTCATTTTCTCGTGTTAAAAAAAGAGACCGTGTGAGCGGTCTTTTTTTTATATACAGAACCTATATTGACAGTTTATCATGAAGTAGATTAAAATACATACCAACGGTCGGTATGTAAAAAGGAGGCGTTTTATTTGGCTAGAAATAAATACCCAGAAAAGACAATCAAGCAAATTTTAGATGTGTCGACGAAGCTGTTTCAGGAAAAAGGATTTGAAAAGACGAGTTTGCAGGATATCATCCAAGAATTGAACATGTCTAAAGGGGCTATTTATCATCATTTCAAATCGAAGGAAGAAATATTACGTGCCGTGATGGAGAGGCAATTTCGTCATGCGACTGAGAAGCTTGAAGATCTGATTAAGCATACAGAGGCAGCGCATGCGAAAGAGAAGCTGCAGCGTATTTTAGAGCAGCTAGTGGCAGATCCAACATCTCATTCGATTGATGGGATCTTGGTTGACCAGATCAAAAATCCGCAATTTGTGGTTGAGGGAATGAAGGCAGGCGTCAATCAGGATGCGCTTAAAATCAAACATCTTATTCTTGAAGGAATTGATGATGGTTCGATAAAGACTACATTTCCTGGGGAGGTGGCAGAAGTGTTTATGCTACTCGTCAATATATGGCTGAACCCTACGCTATTTGCTCGTGATGAGCAGGAAACTAGTCAGCGTTTACTGTTTTTACAACAGATGATGAAAGGTCTCGGAGTGGATGTGGTGAGTGATCTATTTATTCAAAAGGTCACAGCGCATTATGCTGGGATTGGTGGATATGATCAGCCTGGAACCTAAATGGTCAGATAAGAGACAAAAGGAAAATTCATTTCATAGGAGGATGCCTTATGCTTCACTTCGTAAAACTCGAGCTAAGAAAAAGCCATATGAAACATTATATTCAAGCTAGTATGATTGTCAGTATTGTACTGCTGGTGTTTATTTATTTTGTTGCGTTTGTTGCACAGGTTGAACAGGAAATCGGTTTTCAGCAATATCCGAATATCTATTTGTTGACCAGTATAGTATGGATGATCTTTTTTTCGATCGTCACAGCCATGATGTATTGTCGAGAAATAGTGGCTGCATTGAAAAAACAAGAACCTCATTCATCCAGTATGAGGTCATCCCTCCTTTCGAGAGTGGTTTGGATGCTCTGCTTTTCTACAATTGTCATGCTGTGTAGTATCATTCCTTCATTTGTTGTGTTTAGTGTCACTGAAACGTTCTTCCCCATTGTTCAGGATGCGCTGACAGCGGATGTGATGTTCACTGTGATCAAAACGTACCTAGTGTTTACTTGTTGTATCAATGGTATTGGCATGATTGCGATGAGAGTGGGGGTCATGAAAAGGTCTATTTTCATGACCATTCTGACTGCGATTGTTCTATGTGCTGTTTTAGGAAACGTATTAATCGCTGTTTATGGAAATGATCAAATGAATGTCATTTTGTCAGGAGTCATGATGATAGCTGTCCTCATAGTGATCTTGGAATTATGGGGCCGCATGACCCGGATTCAAGCGAGATAAGCGAGTACACAAGGAGGGAGACATATGGAGCATACAATTCTAATTGAAGAGTTGGTCGAAGAATTATCGCTGGATTGGCTGCTCGGAGAGGTGTTTATTCAACACCATGATCATCCTTATCTCATCATTCGTCAAACGGCCAATCAAGTGTTCCCAAATCGTTATTTGATGCATCATCAGGTAAGAGATGGACGATTGTTCATTAAAGATAGACGGAAAAAAATACTCAGCTTAGGGCTTCAACTTTATAAAACCGATGTCGCTATTATTCTCCCTAAACGACAATTACAGTCCATTTCCATTCGTTGTAAAGGAGCAAATCTTCAGGCAGAGAGATTGAAGGTGGAACATGTCTCTTGTCATTTAACGTCTGGAAAAACGATGCTATCAGGTGACATCAAGCATCTCCATTTAGAGACTGTAGGTGGGCTTATTTCTAGTCGGGAACTTACCGTACAAAGATTATTACTGCACGCCACATCGTCAAAAATTGAGTTGACGGGTGCCTTTTCGGACGTTGATCTGCATGTAACAGGTAGAAGGATGCAGATTCATTCTACAAACATGCTAAATTCACTTAAATCTACTTCAACTGGAGCAAATGTCAAAGTGGTGATACCGAAAAATGATGGATTTACTTGTTATGTAAAGAAAAGATCCGGCGCTTTCCGGAATGACTTTTCTTGTCATCGAGAGAAGGACAAAATGGTGCATAAAAATGGACTGTGTTCCTTTGAAGTTGATGTAAGGGGCGGTCAGTTCCTATTAAGTGATCAGCTTTAAAGTGACTTACATCCTTTGATTCAATATATCAATATAAAACAATTTGAGTATCTTCTTATGTCGGAATATTTTGATAATAGTGTTTCCCTCAAAAAAACAATTGTTTTTTAAGGGTAGATTTATTATGATAATATACATCGAAAGATTGATGTTTCTCAATCAGAATGAATATTCTGATTTTCATTTTTTTTTATGTTGTTTGTTGATGAGGGGGAAGAAAAGTGGCTCAAAAGGAATTAAAAAGAGGGTTAAGTGCCCGCCATATTCAAATGATCGCACTCGGCGGCACGATTGGTGTTGGCTTATTTATGGGGTCAGCCAAGGCCATTCAATGGACAGGTCCATCGGTTCTTCTCGCGTACGCAGTATGTGGTATCTTTATCTTTTTTATTATGCGTGCGATGGGAGAAATGTTATACGTTGAACCAAGTACAGGTTCATTTGCTACATTTGGTCATCAATATATTCATCCGCTTGCGGGTTATATGACAGCTTGGAGTAACTGGTTCCAGTGGGTCATTGTCGGGATGTCGGAAATTATTGCCGTAGGCGCTTATATGAAATATTGGTTCCCAGACCTGCCAGCGTGGATTCCAGGATTAATTGCGATGATTATTTTGGGAGCTGCCAATTTGATTTCGGTTAAATCGTTCGGTGAGTTCGAATTTTGGTTTGCAATGATCAAGATTGTGACGATTATTTTAATGATTATTGCAGGTCTAGGCATTATTTTCTTTGGATTTGGAAATGGCGGGACGCCTATTGGCTTGTCTAATCTGTGGGCGCACGGCGGGTTCTTTACAGGTGGATTTACCGGATTCTTGTTTGCATTGTCGCTCGTCATTGCTGCCTATCAGGGTGTAGAGCTGATTGGGATTACAGCAGGTGAAGCGCAAAATCCAGAAAAGACGCTGACCAATGCCATCAAAAGTATCATCTGGCGTATTTTGATTTTTTATATCGGTGCGATCTTTGTCATTGTGACAGTGTATCCTTGGGATCAGTTGAATACCCTTGGCAGTCCATTTGTGGCGACGTTTGCGAAAATTGGGATTACAGCCGCCGCTGGTATTATTAACTTTGTTGTCATTACAGCAGCGATGTCCGGCTGTAATAGTGGGATTTTCAGTGCGGGACGTATGCTTTATACATTAGGTGTGAACGGGCAGGCGCCTGCTTTCTTCACCAAAATTTCGAAGAATGGTGTGCCGTATTTTGGAACATTCGCTGTGCTGATTGGTTTAGCAATAGGAGTTGTCCTCAATTATGTTGCGCCACCAAACATTTTCGTCTATGTGTATAGTGCGAGTGTACTTCCTGGTATGGTGCCATGGTTTGTGATTTTGATTAGTCATATAGGCTTTAGAAAGGCGAAGGGAGCTGCGCTTGATCAGCATCCATTTAAGATGCCACTAGCTCCATTTTCTAATTATCTGACAATCGGTTTCTTACTGATGGTGCTTGTATTTATGCTCATTAATCAGGATACGCGTATTTCTCTGATTGTGGCAATTGGGTTCTTAATTGTAGTAGCGCTTAGCTTCTATGTTTTTGGGATCGGGAAACGGAAGCCGATTGAAACAGCTTCTTCTGATCAAACGGTAAAATAATCAAAGGCCTTGCGGTCCATCCCGCAAGGCTTTTTTGTTTAGAGTGAAGCTTTTACACGGTTAAAGACATCTGGAAAGTTGGTGAAAAGACCGGTGATGCCGTATTGCAGTAGACGATTCATGTCTGCTTCGCTGTTGACTGTATAGGGGTGGAGGAGGAGTCCGTGGCTTCTGACCTGTTGTACGTTTTCAAGTGTCAATGCTCTGAAATTCGGACCGACACCCACTGCATAAGATTTGATGAAATTGAGCTGATCATCTGTGATGGACGTCATTTGGTTTCTGTCTAAAAGCTGTACTTTTGGAAGGCGCGGAGCTAATTTCTGTAGCTTTAGCAGGCTGTCTTGGCTAAAGGATTGAATGATGACCTGCCCTTTTCTTGTGTGTTTCCCGAGAAGATGATGTTTTTTTAGGGTCGCCAATAGCTTTTCTTCCATTTGCGGATAGATGTCTGGTTTTTTTGTTTCAATATAATAATTTTCTCGTTTGCCAAAATAGCGCAGTACTTCATCTAATGTGAGGACTCGCTGCCCGATATAGTTTACATTTTGTCTGTCGGGATTCGCTTCGTTAAACCATGTACCGGCATCAAGCTGTTTGATTTCGGCAAGTGTGAGGTCTTTGACCCAACCTGTTCCGTTTGTGGTTCGGTCAACGGTTTCATCATGCATCACGATGAGATGACCATCCTTTGTCATTTGAAGATCGAGTTCGAGGTAATCGGCATTCATTTTTGTGGCGAGTTTGTAAGAAGCCAGGGTATGCTCTGGTGCATACCCTGATGCTCCGCGATGTGCAACGGTTAGAATACGATCTGGAGATAAAAGGTTTTCATGTGCCGATACGGTGGCCGGCACCCATGCAATAGACAGTAAAGCAAAAGAGAGCAACACGAAAGCAAGTAATCTACTTTTCTTCATATTTTATCCTCCTTTTACGGTAACTGCCTTCATCATAAGAAATAGATGTAAAGGGCATGTTGGGCGGATATGAATCTTTTATGTGATTTTCATTAAGCTTGCTCTACGCGCTTCCCTGTATTCCAAGTCATCGCTAGGAAGACAATCGCGAGCACACAAGAACTAACCAATAAAATAAAGCCTCCTGTCCAGTCGTAATGGTCTACGACGACGCCCATCATCGCATTGGCGAAGGCAGAGCCGCCAATATAACCGAAAAATCCTGTGAGTCCGGCCGCAGTGCCAGCCGCTTTTTTAGGAGCAAGGTCAATGGCTTGAAGTCCAATGAGCATGACAGGTCCGTAAATTAAAAAGCCGATGCTGATGAGGGCGATGTTATCGACCATTGGATTGCCAGCAGGGTTTAACCAGTAAACAAGCACCGCAATTAACACACCAGCCATAAAGAGGACGCCTGCTGGTGCGCGGCGGCTTCTAAAGAATCGGTCACTAATCCACCCGCACAATAATGTGCCGGGAATGCCTGCATATTCATAAAGAAAATATGACCAGCGTGAATGCTCTGGTGAAAAGCCCTTTGCTTCTGTTAAGTAGGTCGGCGCCCAGTCCACGACACCGTAACGAACGAAGTACACAAAGACGTTGGCGATGGCGATATACCAAAGGAATTTATTGTTGAGTACATACTTAAATAAAATCTCTTTCACTGTTAATTCTTTTTCTTGATCTTCGTACTGCTGTGCCGGATAGTCATTGCGATATTCCTCGATTGGCGGAAGACCAGCGGATTGCGGGGTATCCCGGACGAGAAGAATGATCACGAAGGAGACGATAATGGCAATGATGGCAGGGAAGAAAAAGATACTTTTCCACGTTGCAAACAGCACGATCCCTAAGGTGATGAGCGGTGCCAGAATCCCCCCGCCGATATTGTGAGCGACGTTCCAAATGGACATTTTCGTTCCACGTTCACTAACCGAAAACCAATGCGCCATCGTCCGTCCGCATGGCGGCCACCCCATGCCTTGGAACCAGCCGTTTAAAAACATGAATAAGAACATGATCCATACACTTGACGTCACCCATGGAAATGAGACAAATAGGATATTGATAAGGGCTGATAGAAAGAGTCCGGTGGCTAAAAAATATCTTGGGTTACAGCGGTCTGAGATCATCCCCATGATGAATTTACTAAAGCCATAGGCGATAGACACAGCTGCGAGTACAAAGCCTAATTCACTTTTCGTGAACCCTTCTTCTTGTAGATAAGGAATAGCAAAAGCGAAATTTTTCCGCAGCAAATAGTAGCCCGCATACCCGATAAAGATCCCTAAAAAGACTTGAAGCCGCAGCCGCTTATACGTCTCATCTGTTTTGGCATCATCGAGCCTGTCGATATGCGGAGCGGGTTTAAACCATTTGAACATAAAGATCCTCCTCTTGTCGTTGTCCGACTGACTGAATCAAAAGTACGAGATCGGCGTTTGATCTTGTACTTTTTAAGAGACAAAAGAATTGATAACGCTTTCTTTTGTACTCCCATCATATCGGATGGAAGAGACGTTTATGATGAGGCTTTTGTCATTATTTTGGAAAAACAGTTCATCAAGTAACGAAAAAAATCCGCACAATGGCGGATTTTCCTTAGCTGTTACAGAGACACATTAATTTTCGCAGATTTCTTAAGCTTTTCAATTTCTTTTTGAACTTCTTTCTGCTTTTCTTGGGATTCTAGCTGCTTTTTAATTTGTGATTTAACTTCTTTGTACTCTGGTGCTTTTTGCTTTTGTTTTTTCATTTCATCTGCGTATTGATCATAGTACGCTTTAACATCCTTTTCAGAGACGGACGCTGATTTGATTTCTTTGTCGACATACTGGCTGTATTTGATGCTGTCAGCAATGTCACTTTTCAGCTGATCCATGGTGAGTCCGCTTTTCTTAAGGGCTTCTTCAAACTGAGCGTTGTCTTTGAATTGTTTCTTTTCTTCTTTTAGCTGTTTATCTACCTGTTTGTCAGAGGCTTTAATGCCCTTCTTCTCAGCATCTTGCAGGATGAGTTCTTGACCTACGAGCGCATCAATGGTTTGTTTCTTGACTGCTTTTGCGCCTTCTTTAGATGTTGGGTCTTGCCCAGATTGCTGAAGCTGTCCTTGAATGGTTGATAGAGCGCTATTATATTCATTACCTGTGATTTTGTCTTGGTTGACGGTCGCAACGACCTTTTGATCATCGATTTTTTGTGCGTCTAATTTCTTTTGCATCTCTTCCATTTGCTTTTGCTGTTCTTTTTGGTCAGCCTGTGTTGTTTCCTTGTTTTTGGCTGAATCGTTTTGCTTATCTTGTTTGGCATCGTTTGACGAGCAGGCTGCAAGCCCAACAGATAACAAACATGCGATGAGTGTGTATGATACCTTTTTCATCATTTTCTCTCCCTTCGGTATGAGAACATCTAGTGCGCATTCTAACCGTTTTTTAGGAAAAATAAAACCGTACAGACAATTTGTTAGCGGATTGACATGTTTTTTATCTGTTTGTCCTCATTTTGTCTTCTCATAGTCATCTCATGACAAACTCAATCGTGGAATAATTGTTCCATCGCTTCGTCGAGATTGGTGATTGGCTGGCGGCAGCTGTAGTTTTCACAAATATACACGGTGGTTTTGCCATCCATTGTTTTGTAATCTTTTGTAAAGGGCGCGAGCTTCGCTAATTCTTCCCCTGTTTCGGCAGTCAATATGATATCAAATGGCATGAAGCGTTTTTGAAGCGCCTGTAAAAGCTGTTCTTTTTGAGGATCGCCGTTTTTTCCGAGAATGATGATTTCTCTTTTCGTTGCATATTGAGCAAGGAGTCCTTGCAGAAACGCTGTGTGCCCGCTTGGATAGGAAGAGATATCGACATAAAAGGCTTTGAACATTAACTCTAATGTGTCCAGCCAATCCTGACGTCCGGTCAATCTGCTTAGCATGAGAAGGTGCTTGAGTGCGGTGCTGTTGCCAGAAGGCATGGCGCCGTCGTACACTTCTTTTTCTCGAACGATGAGCGCTTCCGCATCTGAACCTGAGAAGAAAAAGCCCCCTTTTTCCTTGTCCCAAAACAGCTCAAACATGTTCTCGGCAATGGCTGTCGCCTTTTCCAGCCATGCTAATTCAAAGGTCGCTTCGTATAATGACATATACGCTTTTAGCATATGCGCATAATCCTCGATAAAGCCAAGATGCTTTACGTCACCTTCTCTATATCGGACCATGAGCCGCTCATGTTGGACGAGGTGTGTTTCTAGAAAAGACATCGCCTGTTTCGCCATACCGATCGCTTCCTCTGCATCAAATACTCTTCCAGCTTTGGCGAGAGATGAGATCATGAGCGCATTCCAGGATGTGAGCACCTTGTCATCGATAAGCGGTGCAGGTCGCTGCTGTCTGACAGATTGTAAAATGTGCCGAGCTTCTTGCAGCTTAGACTGAAGCGTATGGTCATCAATTGAAAAAGAGGCTTTGATGTCATCAAAAGAGGTGGAAATGGTATGAGGGATGTTCGCCCCTTCAAAGTTCCCCTCATCTGTGATGTGATAGACAGCGCAGAATAATGCGCCGAGATCCTCGCCTAAATGAGTCATGATCTCATCTTTTGACCAGACGTAATATTGCCCTTCTTTCCCCTCAGAATCTGCATCTATCGCCGAATAAAAGGAGCCATCCGGATTCATCATATCTCGCTTGATAAAGTGAATCAGGCGGTGGACAAGCTTTTCATATGCAGGTTGTTGAGTGAGCTGATACGCTTCTGTGTAAGCCTCCATCAGCAAGGCGTTATCATACAGCATCTTTTCAAAATGCGGTACAAGCCATTTTTCGTCTGTTGAATAACGAGAAAAACCTGAACCCACATGGTCGTATATACCGCCATTTGCCATTCCATCTAACGTTTTCGTGACTGCATATAAAGCATTCTCCTGCCCAGTCCATTCATAATAGCGCATCAAGAATGAAAGCATATGAGGTGCAGGAAATTTTGGCGCGGAACCGAATCCGCCGTGCAGCGTATCAAAGCTGCTCATGAGCTGATAATAGGCTTTATGGATCGCCTCTTGGGTGAGCGTATTTTCCGTCTGCCCTGCTGCTTTAATCCGCAAGTTATTTGTCGCTTTCTCAGCCAATGATTCAATATGATCCCGGTCGTTGTGATACGCATCCAGCAGTTGTGTCAGTGCCTCGATAAAGCCAGGACGTCCGTAAGCACTCCTTTTTGGAAAATACGTCCCCGCATAAAAAGGCTTTTGATCAGGCGTGACAAACACGTTGAGCGGCCAGCCGCCTTGTCCCGTCATCATCTGACAAACAGACATATACATAGAGTCGATGTCTGGACGCTCCTCACGATCGACTTTAATGGAAATGAAATGCTCATTTAAGATGTCAGCAACTTGTTGATCTTCGAAGCTTTCGTGTGCCATGACGTGGCACCAGTGGCAAGTTCCTTTGGCTATCCATACCCAATCGATACGAAAACAGGTTTGTTTTCAAGTTTCGCTTTTTTAAATGCTTCATCTGACCATGTGTACCAGTTGACTGGATTATATGCGTGTTGGAGTAGGTAGGGGGATTTTTCAGCGATTAATCGGTTGGGTATTTTTTTGTTTGGCATGGGATCACCTTCTTTCGTATAGAAAAATTATTATTTAATCAATTATGTGCGATCTTCCTAATTTTATAAAGTAATTCCAACGATAACTTTCCTGAGGGTATTCTTTACTTAAATCTTTGCATATTATGTCTAATAGCGTGAAAGTTCTTCTATAAGTAAAATTCCAATAAAATTTACTGAAAAAAAGCAGTCTAAAAGCAAAAACGCTATGGAAATTATTATCGATGTTTTCAATCCATTTAAGCAACTCAAAACATTTTTTCCTACGGTTACCATGTACTCTGATAGCAAAGTTAGAAAAATTATAGAGATTGTCATCAATTGCACTAACACCGCACTTATTTAGAATCTGATAAAAGTGAAAATGAAATATTATATCTTCTGTTATTTCAGGCATTTTTATTTTTAAGTCATTAGATATTTTATTAAAGTTTTTGCAAAACTCGTACAATAATATGAATTTCAAGTGGTTGGCTTGCATCCAATTTTCACACTGGTGGAAATTTCTTGTGATATGAAATTGACTTATTAAATCATGTTCAGCATATTTTAAATTTTGACTAATGATTTTCATTATTCCTTGGAATTTTTCATTTGGATCATTAAGTTTGTGAATTTCTTCTTCTGTAACTCTATCTAAATTCATAAGTTTACTTTTATAAATAAAGAAACGATATTCGTGAAATGTCAGCTAAAAAAAATTAAAGCACATGATTAAGGTCTAATTTCTTTACCGATCGTTCTCAAATTTGATATACTTCAAACATGTTAGATCTAACTGTTTTGCTACTCAAAAGAGAATGATCATTCTTTAATTATTTCAGAATGAGGGAGGGATGAATGTATAAGATTGTGCTTCTAGTACATCAATGATTCTCAGTCCTTTCCCTGAATATGTTCGAAGGTGGGATTATATGGCTAGAAATAAAGAATTTGATGAAAAGAAGGCATTAAGAAAAGCAATGATTCTTTTTTGGGAACAGGGCTATGAAAAAACATCCATTCAAGACTTGGTGGATCATATGGGCGTTCACCGCAGAAGTATTTATGATACATTTGGCGACAAACATACTTTATTTATGCGAGTCTTAAATCATTATGTAGAAATAATGGAAGGCCGAATGAAGAATGAAGTGAAAACAGAATTAACAGTGAAGCAGTCGATACGAAAATTATTTGAAATGGTGATTGATTCGACACAACAGCAGCCAAAAGGGTGTTTAGCTGTTAATGCAGCTGTTGAGTTATCCCTAATTGATGAAGAAGTAGCGAAAAAAACGACAGAGATTTTTATAAATACAGAAGCCTTATTATTTGATTTGCTAAAACATGGTCAAGATCAAGGTGAAATTCCTAAACACAATGACATCAAAGGGCTTTCTCAATTTATTCATAATTCACTCGTAGGAATACGAGTATTAACAAAAACGACAAATGATAAAGAGAAATTAGAAAGTATTATTAATTTCACTTTGTCGACACTAGACTAAATCTATTTTGTGATATCGATTAGTTAATTAAAAATATGGTTTCGAGGAGAGAATGATATGAAATACACAGTTATTACAGGAGCAAGTTCAGGTATAGGATATGAAACTGCATTGGAATTTGCTGCTCGCGGCAAAAACTTAATTATTGTAGCTAGAAGATTAGAGAAATTAGAAGGGCTTAAATCAGTAATTCATAATATAAATCCTGATTTAGATGTTATTATTCATACAAGTGACCTATCGATAACAGATCAGGCATACACACTGTATAACAGTTTAAAGGAGTATCAAATTGAGACGTGGATTAATAATGCTGGTCTTGGTGAATCTTCTTCTGTGACGGACCAGAATTTAGAGAAAGTAGAATCCATGTTACGTCTTAATATAGAGTCGTTGGCGATTCTTTCCACACTATTTGTGCGAGATTATTCTCATGTAGAGGGAACACAATTAATTAATGTATCCTCCGCACTTGGATATGCGACTTATATTGGTGGTATTACCTATTCTGCATCTAAATATTTTGTTAGTGCATTTACAGAAGGGCTTGCAAAAGAACTAGAGCTTAAAAGTGCAAAAATGAAGGCAAAAGTTTTAGCACCAGCAGTGACTGAAACAGAATTTGAGAAAACTGCACAGGATGTAGAAGAATTTGATTACAAAAACTTTATGCCAATGTATCACACAGCTAAGCAAATGGCTGGTTTTATGATGGAACTTTATGACAACGATAAAGTCGTAGGTATTGTAGATGAAAGCTACAATTTCAATTTAAGAGATCAAATCTATCCAATACTAGGCGTTTAATGTATTAACAGAAAATAACTTGTTGGGGGTGGCTGATAAACATAGGTTCTTTGCAGTAGCGATTCAAAAAATTTAATTATTTGAGAATGATCGTTCTAAAAAACAGTACCAATTGAATAAAAGATAATGTTGTGAGTATTTAAGGTTTGGGTGGTGGGTTGATCTTAAAATAAGGTTCCCTCCACCTAAACGATTGGAATAATATAAGATCTTTATAAAAAGAATTATATTGAGGGTAGAAAAATGAAGTAGACAGTGAAAATAATAAAAATAAGGTAAAGAAACTTAATTAAAGCAACTCAACGGAAGGGTGCTAATAAAAATGGAAACACTCATGAGAGCAGCTCAGATCACCAAATATTCAAAAAAACCCCATGTCCAAATTAATGACATTCCAATTCCAGAGATCGCTGACAATGAAGTCTTGGTAAAGGTCAAAGCTGCGGCGGTCAATCCACTCGAAATGTTAATTATTACAGGTAGCGTGAAACTGATTCAAGATTATGAATTCCCATTAACGCTTGGTAATGAATTGACAGGTGTTATCGAAAAAGTCGGAAAAAATGTGACAGAATTTCACGTAGGAGATGCCATCTATACACGTCTCCCTCTCGAAAAAATTGGTGCTTTTGCGGAATATGCCGCAATTGATGCTGCCGCAATTTCACCCATGCCAAAAAATTTGTCTTACGTGGAAGCCGCTGCTGCACCACTGGCTGGACTCACAGCGTTTCAAGGTCTACATGAAGAACTTGAGGCACAGTCAGGTAAATCTGTTTTTATTCCAGGTGGATCAGGCAGCTTTGGTCAAATGGCAGTACCAATCGCAAAGGCAATGGGCCTAAATGTCATTGTTAGTGGCAGCTCAGAAGCGCGCGAACGCACATTGGAAATGGGTGCAGTCCAATATTTGGATTATACAATAGAAAACTATGTTGACTTGTTGTCGAATGTGAATTACGTAATTGATACATTGGGACCTAAAGAATTTGACCGTGAATTGAGTATAATCAAACCGGGTGGAAAATTGCTCTCCCTTCGGACAGGTCCGAATAAACGTTTCGGGAAAGATCGAAATTTCCCAAGATGGAAACAAATATTATTTTCTCTTGCTGGTGCAAAGTATGACCGCAAAGCCAAGAAACAAAACGTGGAATACCATTTTATTTTCGTTCGTTCTGACGGCGCACAACTTAAAGATATTACAAAAATCATTGAAGAAAACAACATTGTTCCAGCGATTCATCGGACATTATTTACCATCGACAACGTAAATGAAGCGCTAAAACTAGTCGCAAATGGACGACCAAAAGGGAAAGTGATTATTCAATTTTAAGGGGAATATGAAGAAAGCAGTCAAAAGTTGAGATCATTTATGTAAATGTAAAGGATTTTGAAACAAACCGAGAGTTTTGCTGAATTAAGAAATGGAAAAGATAAAAAGCCAGGTCAGATCATAGAAAAACTTCAGCAAGTCGGAGTCCTGTATGATAAAACATGGAGAACTAACCATTTCAAAATGTTGGAATGAAAATTGAGACAGATGGTTATTTTAAAAGACATGCCACAAGTGGCAAGTGGCATAGCCAATACTGACAAGCACGGGTTTATTTTCACGCTTGGCTTTGTCGAAGGCTTCTTGCCCCCACGGGTACCAGTGAACTGGGTTGTGAGCGTGTTGAAGGAGGTATGGTGATTTTTCCGTGATGAGTGGGTTGGGTGTTTGGTTGTTTGGCATGGGTCACCTGCTTTCTAAATGTTTTTTCGTATTTTCTTTTCTCCATTTAATATATCAGATTGCTGAGGCACGTCATAATTTGTCTGTGAGGTATTCCCAAAATGAAAAAACAAGGGCTATAAACCCTTGATAGATTCATTACTTCATCTTTTAACTACTTCAATCGTAATGTTTTAACAAGATGGCTGAATTATGTCCTCCAAAACCAAAAGAATTGGATAGCCCGTATTTCAAAGGAAGCTGTCTCGCTTCTAATACAACGTCTAAGTTGCAATCTGGATCTTGCTTCTCTACATTAATAGTGGGTGGAATCATTCCTCGTCTCAAACTTTCCACTAAAGCAATGGCTTCTACTCCACCGGCAGCACCAAACATATGCCCAGTCATTGACTTGTTCGCTGTTGTTGGAATTTCACGGGAACGTTCACCAAATAATGTCTTAATAGCTAGAACTTCTGAACGATCCCCTACTTGTGTACTTGTTGCATGAGCGCTAATAACATCGATTTCATCCGTTGATATATTTGCACTTCTCAATGCTTTTTTCATGGCTAAGTAGGCACCCTTACCTTCTGGGTGTGATGCTACCATATGGTGAGCATCTGAACTAGCTCCGTACCCCACAACTTCACATAGTATCGGCGCATCTCTAAGAATAGCGTTTTCTAATGATTCTAATACTAAGATACCTGCACCTTCACTCATAACAAATCCATCTCTATCTGTATCGAATGGACGGCTGGCTCGACTTGGATCTTGGTTTCTAGTAGATAGTGCATGTGCGTTTCCAAAACTAGCTAACGATATCTGTGAGACGGCAGCTTCTGCTCCACCGGCAAATATAATATCTGCATCATCATTTCGGATCGCATTGAAAGCTTCACCGATAGAGGTGTTCCCAATAGAACAAGCAGTGACTGGTGACATTGATGGCCCTTGTGCCCCTAATTTTATGCTGATTTGGGCAGCAGCTGCATTTGAAATCATCATGGGTACAAGGCTGGGGCTTACTCTCGAGGGGCCTCGTTTATCTAATACATTCACGTTATCAACAAGCGATTGGATGCCCCCGATTCCTGAACCAACATATACGCCTAAACGTTCAAGATCAACATGGTCTAACTGTAATTTTGAATTTTTTAATGCTTGTTCGGCTGCTGCTAAGGCAAACTGACTAAAACGATCTAATCGTTTTGCTTCTTTTCTCCCCAATATTTCATCTGCATCGAAATCACGAACGATTCCAGCTATTTTTGTTTTATAATCAGTCGTATCAAAAGAATCAATGAGAGATATTCCCGATTGTCCTTTCACTAGTTGATTCCAAAAGCTATCTATATCATTTCCTAGTGGAGAAATAACTCCCATTCCAGTAATGACAACTCTTTTCATGATCATTCCCTCCTTGTTATTATTAACTTTAGCCATTGTGTTATCCTATTACAAGTTGTTGTTTATCCTAGTATAATTAATAATATTTTAAAGGGAGATCTTCATGAAACCTGAAACAAGACTTCAAGCACTATCAGAATTTCTAAAGAATCAGCGTTCAAAAATCACGCCTCAAATGGTTGGTTTACCTGTAGGAACACGCAGAAGAACACCAGGACTCAGAAGAGAAGAAGTGGCTCAACTAGCCGGTGTGAGTCTTACTTGGTATACATGGTTAGAACAAGGCAGAGATATAAAAGTATCTACTTCGGTATTGGATGCTATTTCTCGAGCATTACAATTAAATAACGATGAAAGAAGATATTTGTACGCTTTAGCGCTAGAGGAAGGTGTGAAACAATCCTTTATCATTGAGGATGAGAAGGAAATCAGTCCGGCTTTAGTGAAAATGTTGCAGGAACTTCGTTATTGCCCAACGATTATTTCTGATAGAAGAAGTCAGATTGTGGGGTGGAATCAAGCAGCAGCTAATGTCTTTTTGGACTTTGAACAGATCATCCCGGCAGAAAGGAATATCATACGCTTACTATTCGCAAGAAAGGAATTTAAAAGTTTAGCCGTGAATTGGGAGCATTTTGTTAGAGGATATATCGCCATATTTAGAACGTATTATGGACAGTATGTGGCTGATGACTGGTATGAGCAATTTATAGAAGAAATGGAGCAGGCATATCCTGAGTTTCGTAAAATATGGAATGAAAATGAGATCAGCTATGCGCCTGAAGTATTAATTGAATTTCGTCATGCTAAGGTAGGGAAAATGTTGTTTAATCTCACTTCATTACAAGTGTATGGGGATACTGATTTAAGATGCAGTGTCTATACTCCAGTTGAGGATACTGAAACGGAGCTAAAGTTAAAACGTTTAATCGAAGGCTAGTTATTGTTGAGAGTGTATAATTGATTTGAGGGATACTTCCTTAATTTGCTATAATTTAAATAAATTAAGTATTTATGGTAGAAATTATTTCGTGCTCTTTAAACTTAATCATGACATTTAGCTTCTTTGGGTATCGCTGATTGAGACATGCATCTATTCGCTTATCAGAAAAAGGAGAAGAAAAACGGTAATTGTGTTATTTCCGTTAGAGATAGATGGGAGAATTCAATAATTGAATTTGAAAAAAAGCAACATCATATCGATATAGTGGTTAATTACCGTAATGATAAGACAACGAAGTATTCAATACCAATAGAGATTTTTGAAAAAGTTTACGATGATCTGCAAAGAGGTAATTGAGGGGATGTTTGGGTTCCTTCAACTACCTCCGCGTTAAATGTATTTCACTTTTTTTGATCTTTGCTTAACCAATGTCCTTCAGCCATAAACTTCATAACGCTTCTAAAAACTTTAATAACACATCATTTTGAAGTTCCATGTCGACTATCCTCTACTTCTTCACCAACACATATTGTAAGTTTTCTAATTCAAACATATCAATCAGTTCATCGATCCCTTTAAAATTGATGTGTTTTCCAAACCGTTTTTTGCTTAGGTCAATTTCTACATCTAATTGATCATCCTTTTCTTTCGTTTCGAGTTCATTTAGACAAGAATAGATTTCGATGGTTTCTCCTGTTGACAGCTCTTTTTCAATGAATTGAAAAAGTGCACGAAGAGAATGAATGATTTCTAATTCATAAACAAAAGGATGCGTGAATTTGTTTCTTACCGCTTCATAGAAAGGATCTAGATAATCAATGTGATGCCTTCGAAATCCTCTTCTGTTTCAAATACTTCTATCAAAGGATCTTCTTTTTGATAGGTTTTGTGCTTTTTTTGTATTTTATCAAACAATTCGATATTGAGTTCAGAGAGTGGTTTATAGGTAGGATTTTGACCAATGGTACCAAGCGGCAGTTCTTTGCCTGATCCAATATAATGATGTAAAGTCATGGGTCGTCCTCTTTTCTTCAATGATTTCTTATTCGTTGATTATTTACTTTTTATCAATAAATGGTGGAATGTGCAATTCTTTTCACATTCGTTTTCTATAAAAGAAAAGGGCAAGTCGTTTGACTAAATACCTCTTAGGGTATACTATCTGTCATAGAAAGGAGTGCTTAAATTGGAATATAATCAGCAGATGAAGAATCGTCTTCGCCGGATTGAAGGGCAGATTAAAGGGGTTCTTGCGATGATGGAGCAAGGCAAGGATTGCCGCGAGGTGGTCACGCAGCTGTCTGCATCACGTAATGCCATTGATCGGGCAATGGGTGTGATTGTGAGTACAAACCTTGAGCAATGTGTTCGTGAAAGTCTTGAACAAGGCAAGGATACGGAAGGTCTTGTGAAAGAGGCAGTTGAGCTATTGGTGAAAAGCCGGTAAGAAATTCCTCAGCCTTTGGAGGTTGACGGATTTTTTTACTTGATGTAATATACCCTTACCGGTATATGTATATATTTCTGTATACCCCCATAGGTAATTGTTGAAGGAGGAGCAAAATGGAAGAACAGAAAAAACGCACGACGATTGTGTTATTCAGTGGAGATTATGATAAAGCGATGGCAGCTTACATTATTGCCAATGGTGCAGCAGCTTATGATCATGAGGTGACCATTTTCCATACGTTTTGGGGACTGAATGCCTTGCGTAAGGATGAGATGGTACCGATGAAAAAAGGATTTTTAGAAAAAATGTTCGGAAAGATGATGCCGCGCGGGGCTGATCGCATGGGGATTTCCAAGATGAATTTTGCGGGAATGGGGCCGAAAATGATCAAGCATGTGATTAAAAAGCACAATGCCATGACCTTGCCGCAGCTCATTGAGATGGCGAAGGAGCAGGATATTAACCTCGTTGCATGTACAATGACGATGGATCTTTTAGGATTACAGGAGAAAGAATTATTAGATGACATTCAATATGCTGGTGTAGCGGCATATTTAGCAGAGGCTGAAATCGGACGTGTGAATTTATTTATCTAGTGAGGTGAAGCAGGATGGTGCAGACGATTTTACTTATCATCGTAATTGGATTACTCGTGAGCCGCTTTCTGCCGGTACGAGGTGTGAAGCAAATAGATGCAGCTCATATGAAAAAGAAGCTGAAAAGCAAAGGTCAACAGCTCATTGATGTGCGATCTCCTAGTGAATTTCAAACAAATCATATCAAAGGCTTTCAAAACATCCCGTTGTCTCATTTGAAGAAACGAGCTTCTCAGCTTGAGAAAAATGAAGAGGTCTATGTGATATGTCAAAGCGGAATGAGAAGTATGCAGGCGGCTAAAATATTGAAGAAGCAGGGATTTACTCAGATTACAAACATCAAGGGTGGCATGAATGCTTGGCATTAAATGCGCAATAAAATATACCCCCATCCCTATTTGAAGGAGGAGAAGACATGCAGCAACCAACTGTCATTTTAGATGCAAAAGGACTGGCATGCCCGATGCCGATTGTAAAAACAAAAAAACAAATGAATGAGCTCTTGCCAGGAGACGTACTGGAAGTGCAAGCCACTGATAAAGGATCAGCAGCGGATCTAGCGGCATGGTCAAAAAGCGCAGGCCACGAATTTTTAGGAACAAAAGTAGAAGGCCAGGTGCTTCATCATTTGATTCGTAAGGGCGGAGAACAAGAGAAAGAAGGGAAGTCCATGATTTCGGAAATGTCTTTGGAGACTTTTCAACAGAAAGTAAAAGAAGATCCATCTTTGTTTATTTTAGATGTACGAGAGCTGGATGAATACGAGGCGGGGCATATTCCAGGAGCTGTTCATATTCCTCTTGGTGAGGTTGAACAACGTGCGGAGGAATTGAGCCGGGAGACGGACATTTACCTGATCTGTCATTCAGGCAGAAGAAGTGAATTAGCTGCGCAAAAGTTAAAAGAAAAAGGATTTCATCAATTGATGAATATCGTACCAGGCATGAATAGCTGGACAGGAGCGATTGAAAAATAGGAGCTGAATGAAACATGACGGTAAAAGCGATGACTGCAGAACAGTTAACAAAAAAGATCGTGAACAAGGAGCCGCTCTTTTTACTAGATGTGCGAAATCAAGCGGATGTGCAGGATTGGAAGATCGAAGGGGAAGCAATCGTTCATATGAATGTGCCTTATTTTGATCTCCTTGAAGGAGTAGAGGGCATTTTGCATGACATTCCTCATGATCGTGAAGTGTTGGTGGTTTGTGCCAAGGAAGGCTCCTCTATCATGGTCGCGGAGATGCTGTCAGAGGCGGGCAGAACGGTCCATTATTTAGAAGGCGGCATGAAGGCGTGGAGTGAGCATCTGGAGCCAGTGAAGATTGGTGATTTAAGCGGCGGTGGAGAGCTCTATCAATTTGTACGGATGGGCAAGGGATGCCTGTCTTATATGATCATGTCGAACGGAGAAGCCGCAATTGTAGATGCAGCTAGAATGACAGATGTTTATATCCGTTTTGCTAAAAAGCATGATGTCTCTATCACCGAAGTGTTGGACACTCATCTTCATGCAGATCATATTTCTGGCGGGAAGAAGCTGGCTGAACAGACTGGTGCTAGCTACTGGCTGCCGCCAAAAGATGCTGAAGAAGTGATCTTTGAATATAACCGTCTTGAAGAAGGACAGCGCATAACGATTGGAGCGGCTCCCATTGATATTCATCCTCTTTACTCACCGGGGCATACAATCGGTTCAACATCTTTTATCGTGGATGATCAATATCTTCTTTCAGGTGATATTTTGTTCGTGGATTCGATTGGAAGACCTGACCTTGCTGGAATGGCGGAGGACTGGGTAAGTGATTTGAGGGAAACACTTTATGAGCGATATGGAGCACTTTCGAAAGAATTGATTGTGTTGCCAGCGCATTTCATGATTATGGATGAAATCAATGAAGACGGAAGTGTTTGGAAGGAGCTAGGCGTTCTATTTGAAGAAAATCATGGACTGAACATAGAAGATGAAGCCGTATTTAGAGAAATGGTCACGAAGAATCTACCCGCACAGCCAAACGCTTATCAAGACATTCGTCAAACCAATATGGGGAAGCTGAGCCCAGACGAAGAAGCGCAGCGTGAAATGGAAATTGGTCCAAACCGTTGTGCGATTCGGTAATGTCCAATAAAATAAGAGGAGAGGAACAATCAAATGACATCAGATCAAATGTTAGACGTAACGGGGCTTGCATGCCCAATGCCGATTATTCGAACGAAGAAAAAAATGAATGACTTGACGGAGGGTCAAGTATTAGAAATACATGCAACAGATAAAGGGGCTAAAGCTGACTTAGCAGCATGGGCGAAGTCAAGCGGACATGAATTGATCACGCAGACGGAAGAAGGACATGTGCTGAAGTTCTGGGTGAGAAAAGGGTCCTAAAGGATGTAGGGGTATCTGCTGAAGATCCCCTTTTCCTTTTGCAAAGGAGGAGACCAGCGTGGATTTTGCGTTTTTGATTACACTTTTTATCATCGGATGTATTGGTTCCTTCTTATCAGGAATGGTGGGGATCGGGGGATCTGTGATTAACTACCCTATGCTGCTTTATATCCCGCCACTTGTCGGTGTGATGGCACTATCGGCACACGAGGTATCAGGAATTGGCGCCATTCAAGTGCTTTTTTCGACGCTCGGTGGGGTATTGGCCTATCGTAAAAGCGGATTTTTACATCGGTCGTTGATTGTATATATGGGGAGCAGTATATTGGCGGGCAGCTTACTAGGCAGTTATGTATCTCACTTTATGCCAGAGAATGGGATGAATCTCGTCTATGGATTGCTCGCGATTGTGGCTGTGATCCTCATGCTGATTCCAAAAAAGGGACAGCGTGCAGACGCAGAGGGAGAAGTCACTTTTCATAAAGGACTTGCGGCAGGTATTGCCTTTGTGATTGGTAGTGTTTCCGGTGTGCTAGGCGCGGGCGGAGCATTTATATTGGTACCGGTGATGCTGTCTATTTTAAAAATTCCTGTCCGGATGACGATTGCGTCCTCACTTGCAATTACGTTTTTATCTGCGATCGGTGCATCGACTGGAAAGGTATTGACGGGTCAAGTTATGCTTGTTCCTGCGGTTGTGCTGATGCTGGCAAGTTTAATCGCCGCTCCGATTGGTGCTAAGGTCGGTCAGAAAATCAACGCCGTCTACTTACAATGGGCACTTGCTGTGATGATTACGGCGACAGCGGTCAAAATTTGGCTTGATTTATTATAAAGAAAAGATCAACAAAGCAAACGTGTTGGTCTTTTTTATTTGATGTCATCGTGCTCGATATATGTTTCAAGGGCTGGGTGATACTCTTTTTGATAATGAAGGTTGGGGCATGTTTTCACGACTTTGCCTTGCAGGGCATTGGACTTAGAGACTTCTAATGCTGTTTTACATTTAGGGCAGCGTTCGGCAAACAGTGAGGGCCAGCGCTTCATATATCACCACTCCATTTAAAGTCTTAAAAACCGATTATATTAATATGAATTATAGGGGATCGTGCTGACGAGGTCAATGGGTGTTTGGGTCTTTTTAACAAAAAAGAAGCATCGTAAAGGATGCTTCTCTTTCGTTTCGATTCTCAATAAGCTTTTGCCCAAAAGACCATATCAGATGCAGGCTTTCCGCAGCAGACACATGTGTCTGAAACAGATTCCTGTTCAAATGGGATACAGCGTGAGGTCGCCCCTGTTCTTTCTTTGATGTCGTTCTCACAGGCTTCGTCACCACACCACATGGCTTTAATCAATCGGTTTTCTTCTGAAAGAATGTGCTCAATGTCTTCGATGGTGTGAGCTTCTGATGTTTTTTCATGTAATCGTTCTTTCGCCTTTTCGTACATTGTCCGCTGGATGTCTTCAAGCGTGGATGTGATGGTTTGTTCAAGTGCATCTAATGCGACAGCTTGCTTTTCACCATTGTCTCGTCTTGCGAGCATCACCTGACCTTTTTCAATGTCCTTTGGTCCTACTTCGACACGTAAAGGGATGCCCTGCATTTCACATTCGTTGAACTTCCACCCTGGCTGTTTATCGCTCGCATCGATGTCAGCACGTGCGATGTGTGTGAGTCGATCTTTCAATTCGTAGGCATGATCGAGCACACCTTCCTTGTGAGAGGCGATTGGCACGATTCGCACTTGGGTTGGTGCAATGTTTGGCGGAAGGACGAGTCCTCTGTCATCACCATGCACCATGATCATGGCACCGATGATTCTTGTGGTAAATCCCCAAGAGGTTTGCTGGACATGCTCTAGCTTTCCTTCACGGTTTAAGAATTCGATGCCAAATGCCTTGGCAAATCCGTTCCCGAAGAAGTGAGAAGTGGCCGTTTGCAGTGCTTTTCCATCATGCATTAAGCTTTCAACCGTATAGGTAAAGCGGGCACCAGCGAATTTTTCCTTCTCTGTTTTTCTGCCTTTAATGACAGGAATGGCAAGGAGCTCTTCGCAAAGAGAAGCGTAGATGTGAAGCATTCTTTCTGTCTCCTCAATCGCTTCTTGCTCTGTCTCATGACATGTGTGTCCTTCCTGCCATAGGAATTCAAGCGTTCTAAGGAATGGACGTGTGGTCTTTTCCCAGCGGACGACATTCGCCCATTGATTATAAAGCTTCGGTAGATCACGGTAGGAATGAATGATGTTTTTGTAATGCTCAGCGAACAGTACTTCAGAGGTTGGTCTGACGCAGAGCCTTTCCTGTAATTTGGATTCACCGCCATGTGTGACCCACGCCACTTCAGGAGCGAAGCCTTCGATATGGTCTTTTTCCTGCTGCAGCAGGCTCTCTGGAATAAAGAGCGGCATATACACATTCTCATGACCTGTTTCTTTGATTTGGCGGTCAAGTTCGTCGCGAATATTCTCCCAAATTTTAAAGCCGTATGGCTGAATGATCATACTGCCTCTGACGCTTGAATAATCGACGAGGCGTGCCTTCGTGACAACATCTGTATACCACTGGGCAAAGTCGTCTTCCATGCTTGTGATTTTTTCAACAAATTGTTTCTTTGACATTGCATATTCCTCCTTTTAAAAAAACAAAAAAGCTGTGCTTTAAGTTAGGGACCATTCCTGGTGGTACCACCCTAATTTAAAGCACAGCTTTACACTCGATCATGATAACGGTATGAACCGCTGTATGAAACAGAACTAAATCGGCAGGTTCACTTGAAGATGTCAGTAGGAACTTCTCAGCACCGTTCCCTCTCTGTTAAAGGTCAATTCAAGCTACTATTCCAGATCTACGTTGATGAATGTTCGTTGATTTTTCATCAGTTTACCTGTAAATGCATGAGAAAGCAAGTTGTACTGGGGTTTCTTTTCATGCTGTTCTAAGTGCTTTGTGTGATCGTGAATTTGCAGTCATTTCCTATTTTTACAGCTTGCCAGTTATGTAAGCATATGCTACTATATTTGAAGAAAAAAATAGACTTGTATAACCTCAATAATATGGTTTGAGGGTTTCTACCAGGATCCGATAAATCCTGATTACAAAAGCGTGCTTTCCTTTTTTGTAATCAGGGTTTTTTTGTTTGTCTTCACCCTGTATCAAAAGTGAAAGCGATGATATAGAGAAGGGATGTTAGACATGAACTGGAGAGTATATTTATTAGCCGTTTCTACTTTTGCAGTAGGATTAGTTGAGCTTGTGGTCGGAGGCATTTTGCCAAGCCTTGCAGAGGATTTGAATGTATCGCTTGCGACAGCTGGGCAGCTTATCACCGTATTTGCCATTGTATATGCCATTTCAGCACCTGTGCTGCTGACTGCCACAGCTAAAATTGAACGAAAGCGTCTTTATTTAATCGCGTTATTGGTGTTTACGATAGGGAATGTCTTCACATATTTTAGTTCGACCTTTGCTCTTGTCATGATCTCTAGGGTATTGATCGCGATGAGCACAGCGCTAGTGGTGGTGTTGTCACTGACGATCACTGCTAAATTGGTGGAACCAGCGCATCGTGCGAAGGCATTAGGGCTGATTTTTATTGGGATTAGTTCTTCACTTGTTCTCGGTGTACCGATCGGTATTTTTATTACAGAGAGCTTTGGCTGGAGAGTGATGTTTTTAGGAATCAGTATTTTATCAGCCATATCGATGGTGCTGATCTATTTCCTATTGGAGAAAATGCCTGTTGAAAAAGTGACGCCTCTTAGAGAGCAAATACGTTCTTTAGGGCATCCGAAAATTTTTAGTGCACACTTGATTAGTTTGTTTATGCTTGCAGGTCATTATATGCTTTATTCTTATTTCACTCCGTTTTTAATGGAAGTACTGCATATGACCCCGTTCTGGATTAGTATTTGTTATTTGGTCTTCGGGCTTGCTTCTATTGGCGGGAATGGATTTGGCGGCTGGCTTAGTGACAAGCTGGGTTCAGGGAAAGCCATTTTGCTCGTGACAATCGCGTTTGCAGTTGTGATGTTTATCATTCCTTATACATCGGGCGTGTTTGTCCTCTTTATGATCATGGTTGTCCTTTGGGGAGCGCTTAGCTGGGCATTAACGCCTGCCTTGCAGAGTTATTTGATTCAAACAGATCCTGTGACGTCTGATATTCAGCAAAGCTTAAATACATCGGCGTTGCAAATTGGTATCTCAATTGGATCAGCAGTTGGCGGTGTCCTGTTTACGATGACTGGTTCATCTGTTGATCTGGCGAAATTCGGTGCAGTGTTTGTGCTGATTGCCTTTAGCTGTGCGGTGATTTCGTTGAAGAGACCACCACTTTATATGGATCGTCAGCATCGTGCTGAATAGCTGCCTAATGATAGGCAGCTTCAGCGTGTAGACAAACCCTCGCATTCGTTGTCAGTCCTGCGTGCTGGTGCTCACGAATGTCAAATTCGCTCCGCGCCATTACTCGTCCTTCCTAGACTTCAAAGGTTTTCTATCACGCTGAAAAGAAGACAAAGGGCTAAAATAAAAATCATTTTAGCCCTTTGTCAACAATCTGTAGCTGCCTCATGATAGGCAGCTTTTTTATGTTCTACTTTATTCTATTCAAAAACAACCATTTCGCCGATTGGTTGGAAGCCTGCACGTTGGTAAATATTTTTGCCGTCAGCTGATGCTTGTAACAGGACGCTCTTTTGTTTGTTGTCTGTCTGGGTCAGAAGATAATGAAACATGTCACTGCCAAGTCCCTTTCCGCGGTGCTCTGCCCTTGTGATGACATCATAAATTCCGTAGCTATCAGTTGCTTCGAGTAATAAGCCTGTTGTGACCGGTTTGTGGTCTGCATATCCGACGAACATGCGAACGCGTGATTGTATAGTATCAAGCGAAAAATGCTGGAAATAGTCCTCTAAGGCGATGGCCTCCGGTGACTCCTTGAATAGCTCGATAAAGATATTTTTGTAATCAAGCAGTGTCTGCTCATCAACTGCTTCTTTGATTGTAAGCGGTGAAGATGTAACTGGGTCAATGTCTTCTGTCTGCTCAAGCAACATGATCGTATTGCGTTCAACCTCTCTAAGCTGATATTCCTTTAGTAAATTGGCCCAATCAGGATGAAGCAAACGATGATCCACCCATGTACTGAATGATTGTTTCTGAGACTGCAAGTGTTCGATGGCCGTTTTCACTTTTTGCGGATCTTTGATGTGCGCTGATGTCGGTAATAGCAAATTGAATGTGTCTGTCGATATATGAGTATTGGATAGAACGAAGTCGTCCGTTGCGAGGAAGGTTCCGTTCACAGCTGAAGAAAACAGGTGTATCTTTTCTTCTAATTGTCGAATGGCGATTTGTTGTTCGATTTTCATTAATTAGCTCACCTTTTTCATCAAAAATTGGATGACATTCCCCATGAATTATAGCAAATAAAAGAAAGAGGAGCTGTGAAATCATATGTCATCTAGTAGAAAAGTATATACACCATTTTCAGGTCTGATGGCCTGTTCTTTTTATTACACTGACATTTCTTTTGACTCCTATCTTAATTATTAGTACCATTTTATTAACCAGTTAAGAGTGGAGGTTCAGATGGAGACAAAAGAGCAGATTGTTTTAAAAGCGATTCAAGATCTGATTATTCATAGGGAAAAGAGAAGGAATGACCCAACAGATCCACTGATTACCACGACTGATACACTCAAGCAAGATTGGACACTCACACAGCTGCATATTTTATCAATGATTCAAGCTAATCCAAACGAATCAAATAATACATTTCTTTCTCAACAACTGAAACTATCAAAGCCTGCTATTACAAAGGCTGTAAAAAAACTAATTGATAAAGGCATGGTGGACTATTGCCACCGGCAAGGGGATAAAAAATCTGTCTACTATTCATTGACAGAGAAAGGTACGCAATTGGCGGCGCTGCATGATGAACTGCATGAGAAAGCTGTCGCGTCCTACTTAGAATTTCTACAGCAGTTTCATGAAGATGAATTACAAGTCATTGAGCGCTTTTTGAAGGCATGGAAAGAAAAAATATAGATTTAAAAAACCGAAACCATCGTAGAAAAGGAGATGATTTCGGTTTTTTATATGGTAAAATTAACATATATTGACGCTATTCGTGATCATGTGGAAAGGGAGGGAGCTTCTTTGGGGAAAGAAATGATGGAAAATTTTAAGAAGTCAGCAACCATCATGCCGTTCGTTGGGTTGTTTGTCAGCTTGCTATTATTTGTTTACTTTTTTGGCATCACGGGAGTTGAAGAACCTGTTTGGGCGGCCGCTTTGTATTGTGCCCTGCCCTTTTTAGGGTACACGATCTTCTATCTGCCTGTATGTATTTATTTTAAAGTCAGTAAAAAAAGCTCAATCCATAAAAATGAGGAACAGGCGTGATTGTGGTCAGCGCTTGTCTTGCTGGGTTGAAGCTTCGGTATAATGGCAGCCATCGATTAGATCAGCGAATTGAAGAGCTTGTGCAGGAAGGAAAGGCTGTGACAGTTTGTCCTGAACTGCTTGGCGGCTTCTCTACGCCTAGACCTCCGGCAGAAATCATTGGCGGAGATGGATATGATGTTTTGCGGGGGCAGGCTGCTGTTGTCGATGTTCATGGAACTGACGTCACAGAGATGTATGTAAAAGGTGCAAAAGCCACGCTGGAGCAGATTCAGTCTCTGAAAGCAACAGCGGTTGTGCTAAAAGAGTACAGCCCTTCATGCGGGAGCCGGATGATTTACCAGGGAGAGTTTAATGGTAAGACAAAAGCGGGAGATGGTGTGACGTCCGCTTTGCTGAAACAGCACGGGATTCAAGTGTTCTCTGAGGAGGATGATTGGATTTCGTTGTAGTAGTTTTGATAGGAATTGGTATTTATTTTATGATCAATGCCAAAACGTACTCATTCGATGATGTGGTCTCGATTGATCAACATAAGGTGACTTCGATTCAAATTGAGCATGATCATAAACGTGTTGTTTTGGATAAAAAAGAGATTCAAAAGCTGTTGAAGGAACTTTCAGATATGACATTAAAGAAAGCCAATGAAGACACAAAAGCATCAAAAGAGTCTTATTGGATCAGGGTGTATGAGAATAAGAAGGAAACATGCGGTCTGACTTTCTATGATCAGGCATTTCTAACGACATATAATTTTTCTAAAAAGAAAGATCAAACAAACGAATACCAAATTGTTGACGCCAATCAAGTCGATATAGGACAATATATCAAATAACACCAGCGAACATTCATGCATGATCAATAGAAAATTCGGGTATAGTGCTTGGTAAGCAAAAATGAAGCGGAGGTTTGTTTGATGAGTGGATTAACAGATACAGTCACATTAGCAAACGGAGTAAAAATGCCGAAGCTAGGCTTCGGTGTATGGCAAGTAAAAGATGGGGATGAGGCTGTAAATGCAGTCACAGACGCTCTTGAAGCGGGCTACCGCAGCATTGATACAGCAGCAGCCTATCAAAATGAAGAAGGAGTAGGCAAAGCCATTCAGCAATCAGGTATCTCTCGCGATGATCTGTTTATTACGACAAAGGTGTGGAATCGTGATCAAGGCTATGAATCAACACTTGAAGCCTTTGAAACAAGTATGAACAAGCTTGGGCTAGATGTATTAGACCTTTATTTAATTCATTGGCCAGTTGAAGGCAAATATAAAGAAACTTGGAAAGCACTAGAGAAGCTGTATAAGGATGGACGCGTTCGAGCCATCGGTGCGTGTAACTTCCATCAGCACCATCTAGATGATCTATTAGAAGAAGCAGAAGTTGTGCCAATGGTCAATCAAATCGAGCTGCATCCAAAACTGACGCAGGAGCCTTTACGAGACTACTGCAAGGAGAAAGGGATTCATGTAGAAGCATGGTCACCATTAGGCAGCGGGAAGCTTCTGAACCATCCTGTTCTTCAGGATATTGCGAAAAAACATGACAAATCCGTGGCTCAAGTCATTCTTCGCTGGGACTTACAGCATGGCATTATCACCATTCCAAAATCTGTGACGAAGAGCCGAATCATCGAAAACACACAAGTCTTCGATTTCGAGCTGTCCGCACATGAGATGGGTGTCATTGATCAGCTTAATGAGGATGAGCGCACAGGTCCAGATCCAGATAATTTTGATTTTTAATCGAAAGAAAAGCACAGGTGGCATGCCTGTGCTTTTTTATTTAACGATTTTTTGCGGCTGATACGTTTTCAATGACTTGAATGGCGTCGACAATTTGCTCTATGGAATAGTCTCCAATCAAGCAAAAGGTTTCGTCTGAACGTGCAGCATGGCTTGCCACTGTTTTTGCGGCTTCTTCCAGCTGAGCTGTGATGCCAAGCTCACGCATATTTCTAGGTAATCCGAGTGTTTCATAAAGCTCAAGTAATTCTTCTACTTCGCTCATTCGATTTTCTGCGGCAAGCTGAACAAGAATGCCATAGGCCACTTTTTGACCATGTAACACGTGATGCGTTTCTTCAATAAATGTCAATCCGTTATGGATGGCGTGGGCTCCTGCCATTCTGCCGTAGCGTCCCCCGTACCCGCCGACCGTGCCGGCTAATGTAATAATGGTATCCGTTACATCTGCAAATGCTTGCGAAAGCTGACCCGTTTGCAAGCTGTGGACAGCTTCTTCACTATGGGAAACAAGAATATCTCTCAAATATACCGCCTGTTTCAGCGCTGCATGCACCATGAGCGGCAAGGAATTCTTTGCATTTCGAATAATGGCTTCCGCTTCATACCATTTGGCCAGCGTGTCTCCAATCCCACTTTGAAGGTAGGAAAGAGGAGAAGAAAGCAAAAATGTATGATCAATGAGGGTGAGGTAGCTGGACCGTTTATGGTAATCGACTGTCATGAAATTCCCTTTGTCATCATAAATGACGCTAAGCGGTGTAGATGCAGCACATGTCCCAGGGATGGTTGGAACCATGATCACTTCAATTTGAAGAGCCTCTGCTACTGACTTGGCGGTGTCTAAAATCGTGCCGCCTCCGATCCCAATGATCACATCTGCCCCTTGCAGTTCTTCTGCAATTCGAGTAATTGCATTGGGTGAACTGTATCCTTTGTGCTGGACAACAGGCCAATGAGACGGAAGCTTTGTGTACTGTGAAAAAGCATGAAATGAATCATATCCCGTCACGACAGCGGGCGACTGGAAGGATGGAGAAACAAGTGAATCGAGTTCATGATAAATGCCTTTTTGAGAAATAAATTGGTTTGGACCGCTTCTGACGATATCTTCTGGCTGGATCATGGCGTTCTACTCCTTTACAACATCATATTTCATAAATCATCTCATTTTACAGAAAGTTCTGTCAAATATGAGAAGAAAGACCCTTCCGTTTTATGGAATTGAGCCGCTGTCATTGCCTTTAGGTATGTATTTCCTGTATGATAAAGAACGGTATGTTTTGATTAAATTTAAGAGGTGTTTATATATATGGAAAAACAATATCGCGTTTTACTTTACTATCAATATGTCCCCATCGAGGACCCAGAAACGTTTACAGCAGAGCATCTAGCATTCTGTAAGGAGCTTGGTTTGTTAGGTCGTATCCTTATCTCAGCAGAAGGCATAAACGGAACGGTTTCTGGTACCATTGAGCAAACGGACAAGTACATGCAAGCATTAAAAGAAGATCCGCGCTTTGCGTCTATGCCGATCAAAATTGACGAAGCAGACGGTCATGCGTTTAAAAAAATGCACGTCCGCCATCGGAATGAACTAGTGAATCTGAGCCTTGAAGATGATGTGAACCCGTTAGAATTAACAGGTAAGCATCTTAGCCCGGTTGAATTTTACGAGCAAATGCAATCACCTGATACCGTTGTGATTGATGCACGTAATGATTACGAGTTTGATGTTGGCCACTTTAGAGGGGCAGTTCGTCCTGATATTGAGACATTCCGCGAATTACCGGAATGGATTCGTGACAATAAAGAGATTCTTGAAGGAAAAAAAATCCTGACGTATTGCACTGGCGGCGTACGCTGTGAGAAATTTTCAGGCTGGTTAAAGCGTGAAGGCTTTGAAGATGTCTCTCAGCTTGACGGCGGAATAGTCACGTACGGAAAAGATCCAGAAGTTCAAGGAAAGCTTTGGGATGGTCAATGCTACGTGTTTGATACTCGCTTAACAGTGCCTGTGAATCAAACAGAGCATGTGGTTGTCGGAAAAGATTTCTTCACTGGTGAGCCTTGCGAGCGTTATGTGAACTGTGCAAACCCTGCATGTAACCGCAAAATGATTGCAACAGAAGAAAGCGAGCATAAATATATGCGTAGCTGCAGCCATGAATGTCGTACGAGTGAACGTAACCTATATGTGAAACAGCACAACCTGTCTGAAGAAGAAGTGCAAGAAAGACTAGCTGTGATTGAACAAGAACAAGCAATCTCACAAGGATAGAGGACTCCTCTATCCTTTTTTCTATACAGAAGAAAGAGGGATTCATTTCCTCTTTCTTTTTTGTTTTGTTTTTTTCAAAATAAGGGTAAAGGTAGTTATTCGGTCTAATAGATTGAATCATCGAAAAAGCGCTTTCTTGAGAAATAAGCATGTTCGACTATTTCAGAAAATGGAGAATTGAGAGATAATAAAACAGGCGAAAAAATGAACAAGGGTAAAGATTTAGTTGAAGAAATATTTGTCAATTGAATGAAAAGTGAGCTGCAATGTAAGAAAGGTGCTTACTTGGGCACATGCTTTGTAATTTAATCGAAAGGTGTTATGAACATGAATCATTTGCATCGTAGAATGGGAACTTTCGCTTTAATGATGGTAGGTCTTGGCTCAATCATTGGTTCAGGATGGCTATTCGGTGCTTGGCGTGCTGCTCAAATTGCCGGACCTGCTGCTATTTTATCCTGGTTGATTGGGATGGTTGTGATTTTATTTATCGCTTTGTCTTATAGTGAACTCGGATCGATGTTTCCAGAGGCAGGCGGAATGGTGAAATATACGCAATATTCACATGGCTCCTTTATCGGGTTTATTGCCGCTTGGGCAAACTGGATCGCTATTGTCTCCGTCATTCCGGTTGAGGCGGTGGCTTCTGTCCAGTATATGAGTTCATGGCCTTGGGAATGGGCTAAGTGGACAAGCCATTTGGTCACAAAAGGGGTGTTGACAACAGAAGGGCTTATGGTCGCCAGTGTGCTTCTTGTGATTTACTTTCTGCTCAATTACTGGACAGTAGGGTTATTTTCAAAAGCCAATACATTCATTACCGTGTTTAAAATTGTCATTCCAGGATTAACAATTGGCGCGCTCTTATTCGTAGGTTTTCATAGTGAGAATTTTACGTCTGGAACAAGTATTGCTCCTAACGGCTGGGCGAGTGTGCTGACAGCTGTTGCGACATCAGGAATTGTGTTTGCCTTCAATGGCTTCCAAAGCCCGATTAATATGGCGGGGGAGGCGAAAAATCCAGGGCGATCAATTCCGATTGCGATTGTTGGATCCATTTTGATTGCGACTGTGATTTATGTGTTTTTACAAATCGCTTTTATCGGTGCTGTCGATCCGTCCATGATTGTGAATGGATGGGGTCATTTGAATTTTAACTCGCCATTTGCTGATCTTGCCATTGCACTTGGGATTAACTGGCTGGTTCTGATTTTATATGCAGATGCGTTTGTATCACCTTCTGGTACAGGAATTACGTATACGGCGACGACGTCTCGCATGATTTATGGAATGGAAAAAAACAAATACATGCCAAGTGTACTTGGTCGTCTGCACCCTATTTATGGCGTGCCTCGTCCAGCGATGTTTTTTAACTTAGCCGTCTCGTTTATCTTTCTGTTTTTATTTAGAGGCTGGGGTGTACTTGCGGAAATCATTTCTGTTGCGACACTTATTTCTTACCTGACAGGTCCAGTAACTGTCATGACACTGAGAAAGACAGGGACAGATTTATATCGTCCCCTTCGAATAAAAGGACTCAGCATCATTGCTCCTCTCGGTTTTGTCTTTGCGTCATTGACGCTGTATTGGGCGAGATGGCCGTTAACAGGTCAGGTGCTATTCATTATCCTCATTGGTCTTCCGATCTATTTTTACTATCAAGCAAAAGCGAAGTGGAAAGGCTTCGGCCGCAACTTCAAGGCGGGTGCTTGGATGGTCGTGTACTTACTTGTGATGATGACGATTTCCTGTCTTGGCAGTGACAAATTCGGCGGTTATAACGTCATTCATTATGGCTGGGATATGGCTCTTATTACAGTGGTTTCTTTGCTGTTTTATATGTGGGCACTCAAAAGTGGATTTGAAACAGAATTTCTAGAGGATGCGAAAAAAATCAATGATGAGCTGCGTACTTCTTCGCAAGAAGCCGCATCTTCTAAAGAATAAAGGAACGGCTGCCTGAATATGACGGGCAGCCGTTTTATTTTGATAAATGATGCATCACATGCTGCCTCAGCCAAGTGGTGACACCGCGTAAAACGGCTGCTGTGACAAATGAGATGAGTACATACTTCCCAAGCTGATTCATACCTTGTCCACTAAGCCAAAACACGATTCCTAGAAAAACGAGTGTGAATAGAAGCATGAAAAGAAATGATGCAGACCAAAAAAAAGCCTTCACTGAAGGTCACCTCCTCGGAGTATTGTATGCAGGCAATTGAAGGATCAGACCAGCTATGACGGGGTAGAATGATAGTGAAATCTATTGCAAAAGTCAGATAAAAACACCAAGTGATTTGACAGTTATGTTAAGATGAGAGCATATTTTGAGTGAAGATTGTGGTTTATAGACGGAGGTGTTTGGGGTTGCAGATACAAAAAGTTCTAAACAATAATGTCATTAGTGTGATAGATGAACAAGGAAAAGAAATTGTCGTCATGGGGAGAGGCATTGCATTCCAGCGGCGGCCCGGGGATCCGGTAGACGAATCGTTAATTGATAAAGTCTTCCGCCTGGAGGATCACTCCGTTCATGAGCGGATGAAAATGCTGCTTCTGGAGGTTCCGTATGATGTGGTCAAGGTGACCGAAGAAATGATTCAATATGCACATACAAAGCTGAACCGAAGATTAAACGAAAGTCTGCATGTATCACTCGCAGACCATATTCATTACGCCATCGAACGATTGAAGAAAAATCATCTCATTGAGAATTCGCTCATTTGGGAGATTAAACGATTATACAAAGATGAATTTCTTGTGGCAAAGGACTGCCTTGATATGATTGAAGAGCGTCTTCATATTGAATTGCCTGAGGATGAAGCAGGCTTTATTGCCATGCATATCATTAATGCAGAGCTCAATGAGGACATGAATACAACGGTCAATATCACAAAAGAAGTAAACGCCATTCTCACCATTGTGAAATATCATCTCAATATGGAATTTGATGAAGACTCACTCAACTTTTATCGTTTTCTCACGCATTTACGCTTTTTCGTCCAGCGTCTGATTAACGAAACAATGCTTGTCAGTGAAGATCAGGACTTGTATCAGCTGATCAAGGTAAAATATCCGAAGGCATACGAATGTGCAAAGAAAATTGCAGAATACGTCTATCAAACCTATCACCGAGATCTCACATCAGAGGAGATGCTGTACCTATCCATTCATTTGAATCGATTGATCAAACGAGAAAAATAAAGGTAGTTTTTAAAAGAAAGCGTTGACATAAGAAAAGCTGAGTGGTACTATTTGCTCATAAACATAAAAGAATACGGTTTCACAATGATCGTCTTAGAGGATTGTGACTGTTCGGCAGGCAAAACCTAAACGTTCACTGAAAAAGCGCAACAGCAAGTTGTGACTATTTTTGGTGCCCGTTTAGGTTTTTATTTTGCCCAAAAACGTATTTTTTTGAAAAAAAGGGGGTTTTTGTATGAGTTATCGTCAATTAGCAGAAGACATTATCAAACACATTGGCACAGAGAAAAACGTTCATTCACTGGTCCATTGCGCTACAAGACTTCGCTTCACATTAAATGACCGATCAAAAGCAGACAAAGCAGCCATTGAAAAATTAAATGGCGTTGTGACCGTTATGGAAAGCGGCGGTCAATTTCAAGTAGTCATTGGAAATACTGTACCAGAGGTTTATCGAGAGATTGGGGAGTTTACAAATCTATTAGAGGATTCCACTTCTTCATCTGCAAAATCAGGTGGGGAGAGCACGAGCCTTTTCGGAAAATTTGTCGACATTGTCTCTGGTATTTTTACACCACTTCTCGGTGTCATGGCAGGAGCTGGTATTTTAAAAGGTCTATTAGGTATCTGTATCAATGCAAAATGGTTATCACCTGAAGATACGTCGTATCAAATTTTATTTGCTGCGTCTGACAGCTTGTTCTACTTCCTACCATTACTGCTTGCATTCACTTCGGCGAGGAAGTTTAAAGCCAATCCATTTGTCGCTGTGACGATTGCTGGTGCACTCATTTACCCAACCATTCAAGAATTGTCAAAAGGCGGCGGAGATGTGACCTTCTTCGGTATTCCAGTCGTCTTAATGTCTTATACATCAACGGTTATTCCAATCATTTTGGCAGTGTTTGTCATGGGATATATCGAACGTTTCTTTAACAAAGTCATTCATGAAAGTGTCAAAAACTTTATTACTCCACTGATTTTACTTGTCACGGTTGTTCCGCTGACACTCATTGTATTCGGACCATTTGGTGTGTATGCAGGGGACGGCATTGCCGCTGTCTTGCTGAAAGTATTCTCCTTTAGTCCTACACTTGCAGGTGCTTTAATTGCGATGGCATGGCAGGTTCTTGTGATCTTCGGTATCCACTGGGGTCTAGTGCCAGTCATTTTAAATAATATTGCTGTCCATGGAAAAGATCATATCAAGCCGGCGACTGCGCCAGCTGTATTTTCACAAGCCGGTGCTTCCATCGGTGTTATGCTGAAAACAAAGAATAAAAAGCTGAAATCATTGGCTGGATCGACAGCGGTTTCTGCCGTGTTTGGGATCACAGAGCCAGCTGTATACGGGGTCACACTTCGTTTGAAAAAACCATTTATTGCAGCCGTTATCTCTGCCGGAGTCGGCGGTGCGATCATCGGTTATTCACAAAGTATTGCGATTGCGTCAGGACTTCCAAGTTTACTAACACTTCCGATTTTCTACGGACAAGGGTTTACAGGGTTCATCATCGGAATCTCGGTCTCGTTTGTTCTATCCATCGTCTTGACTTATTTGATTGGATTTAAGGATCCAGTAGATGAAGATGAAACGCCAGCACCGGCTTCCGCGCCAACAATGGAAAACGAACATGGGGTCAAAGCAGCTCATGTGAAAAGTCCTTTAAAGGGTGAGGTAATCAAGCTGGAGGAAGTACAGGATAAGGCATTCTCATCTGGTGCACTAGGAAAGGGCGCAGCCATCATTCCATCAGAAGGTAAGCTGTTTGCACCAGTATCAGGAGTCGTGACAACGGTGTTCCCAACAGGCCATGCGTACGGTCTTACTTCTGAAAGCGGAGCAGAAGTGCTCATTCACATTGGACTCGATACCGTACAATTAGGCGGTCAGCATTTTACCCCGAAGGTCGTACAGGGGCAAGCCATCACTGAGGGCGAATTGCTTGCGGAGTTTGATATTGAAGCCATCCAAGCTTCCGGCCTGTCCGTCACAACACCAGTGATTATTACCAATTCAGGTGAGTTTAGCGATATCATAGAAACAGAAGAAAAACAAACCACACCAGGACAATCATTTTTACATCTCGTTTAATGAAGAGGAGGAAGAAATTATGAGATATTCAACACTAGCACCATTTCCAAAGGACTTTTTCTGGGGCGGATCTACTTCCGCCTATCAAGTAGAAGGTGCGTGGAACGAGGATGGCAAAGGACCATCTGTCATTGATATGAGAGCAAGTTACCCTGAAGGGACAACAGATTTTAAAGTGGCAAGCGATCACTATCACCGCTATAAAGAGGATGTGAAGATGTTTGCAGAAATGGGTTTGAAGGCTTATCGTTTCTCTATTGCATGGACACGGATCATTCCAAATGGAGATGGGGAGATCAATCAAAAGGGAATTGAATTCTATCATTCTCTCATCGATGAATTGCGCCGCTATGATATTGAACCAATCGTGACGATGTATCATTTTGATCTGCCTCATGCACTTCAAGTAAAAGGCGGTTGGTCAAATCGTGCGACAGTAGATGCGTTTGAACGATATGCAGAGGTTCTATTTCAGGAGTATGGCGAGAAGGTGAAATATTGGCTGACCATTAATGAACAAAACATGATGATCTTACATGGATCAGCGCTCGGCACACTTGATCCAAATTTAGAAAATCCGAAAAAAGAATTGTATCAGCAGAACCATCATATGCTCGTCGCTCAGGCAAAAGCTATGACGCTTTGTCATCAAATGCTGCCTGAAGCGAAAATTGGACCAGCGCCAAACATTGCGCTCATTTATCCGGCTTCTCCAAAGCCTGAGGATGTGCTTGCTGCGGCGAATTACAATGCGATCCGCAACTGGCTGTATCTTGATATGGCTGTCTACGGCCGTTATAACAACCTTGCTTGGGCGTACATGAAAGAAAAAGACATTCTTCCTGTCATCGAAGAGGGAGATATGGATATTTTGAAAAGTGCGAAGCCAGACTTCATTGCCTTTAACTACTACACATCTCAAACGGTTGAAGCGAGTAAAGGAGATGGCAACGATGAATTTGCACGCGGTGGAGATCAGCATTTGAAATCTGGTGAAGATGGCGTATATAAAGGCGGCAATAACCCGTTCTTAAGTAAAAATGCGTTTGGCTGGGAGATTGACCCTGTCGGCTTCCGATCAACGATGCGTGAGATTTATGACCGTTATCAGCTGCCCCTTATTATCACGGAAAACGGATTGGGTGCTTTCGACAAATTAGAAGAAGATGGATCGATTCAAGATGATTATCGAATTGACTATTTAGAAAAGCATATCGAACAAATCAAATGGGCAATCACTGACGGTGTTGAGGTATTCGGGTACTGCCCGTGGTCAGCCATCGACTTAATCAGTACACATCAAGGCTGCTCAAAACGTTACGGTTTTATCTACGTCAACCGTGATGAATTTGACCTGAAAGACCTGAAGAGAATTCGGAAAAAGAGCTCTTATTGGTATGAAACATTAATCGAGCAAAATGGGGAGAACATCGGGAAGTAACAGGAAAAAGCCAGTCACCTTATTAGCGGGTGGCTGGCTTTTTTGTTCGTTCACTTTATCGGCTTGTGTCATTTGTCTACCACAGAAATTTTCAGCAAAATGAAGTTCTAAAAAATAAAAAAATGATTGCGGACACCGCAGCCAAAAAAGAAATTATCTTAAATCCATTGATACACTCATTTTGATTTGATAACCTTTATTTTGGAATTTAATACAAAAGGAGGAATATAAACAATATGTTCAAAAAAACACTTTTAACCCTAATTACCCTAGCTCTTGTCATATCAATATGGACTCCATTTTCATCAGAAGCATCAGCAGAAACACACTCTATCAATTCACAAGAATTAGAAGCGTTAGTAACACCAACAGTTCTACAAAATGAACAAGCTACCAAAGAATTAGATGAACTTGAAATGAAAATGGAGGAATACATAGAAAATCTTCCATTTACAGAAAAAGAATTCGAAAGCATGTCAGAGTCAGAACAAAATAAAGTGATCGATCAATATTTCAACAATGAAGAATTTTTAGCTTTAGAAAACCGAATGAAACAACTTGACTCCAAAAGTAGTCAGAGTGAAATCACAACACAAGCACTACCAGTATTCTTCATACCTATCGCAATGACCGTAGGAAGAGTTGCTTTAATTGCTATCAGATCAAAAGGCGCAAGAACTGCACTTAAATATCTAAAAAATCGGATAAAAGGATTTGGTAAAAATTACAAAATTAAATGGGATGTAAGAAATGATAAAGGACAACTTAGAAGTTTAGTTGTCGTCCTACACAAAGGAAAGAAAAGAACAACAAGAGTATTTGCTGTAGACAATGGAAAAATCCCTTTAATACCAAAAACCTCAACTTGGTATTGGCATTTCCATGTAGCTCCAAAAGATAAAATACACCATGCTCTCAGAGCATCAGTACCAAAGAAATACAAAGCAAGTCCAGGAGAAACAATATTACACTAAAAAACCCCTAATTTTTAGGGGTTTTTTTCTCTTCATGACTTGTAACTATATCAACAGGATGTATCAAGTTTTCATCATCATTATCCTCATCAATGTAAGGCATAATAAGTGAATCCAACTCTTCTTTATCATCAACTAAAGCAACGTAAGTTGTATAATCCTCTAAATCTGATGGAAACAATTCAGCTTGACCAATATTACTTTTCAATGCTTGGTCAATAGCACTCTTTAATTCTATTAAACCCTCACGATTACCAATAATATAAGAATCCATGTGCCAACTTTTTTGAGCATATATATGACAAATCTTATCTCTATCTTTCATCATCTCATTACACCCTTCCTGAAAAATTTAATTGATTATGTGCCAACACGCAACCAGCTATAACATCAAACGTCTCATTGGCTACTTTATCCTCATTTTCTTCAATCCTGATAAGATATCCTTCCTAGCATCAATAAACTATTTCCAAAACTGTCACCAACATTTTTTTGCCCTTTTTTCCTTCTGCTCCGTTGTCGCAATTAATTTTTTAGTTTCTTGTTTCTCTTATGGCTTCTAATAGCTTTTTATCTCTTTTAATAAGACTGCTTTGTATGTATTCTTGCTGTTTTTTAACTTTCTGGAGGTTACAAATCCCATCTTACTCTCTACTATCATTATACCCCGAATTCAATCTCATTTATAGACTGTTTTCCGCCCAGATCAGGCCGTATACTGTTATACGCAAGTCAAAAACGATAAGGGGTGTGGCTGTATGAACGAGAAGCAACAAGTTTTAGATCTTGGCCCATTTTTTCATGGGACGAAAGCAGAATTGAAGATTGGAGATCTGCTTGAACCGCAGTACTTATCGAATTATCAGGATCAAAAATCAAACCATATCTATTTCACCGGAACATTAAACGCAGCCAAATGGGGTGCTGAATTAGCAAGGTCTGATGCGAAAGAGAGAATTTATCTTGTAGAACCGTTAGGCGAGTTTGAACATGATCCGAATTTGACTGACAAAAAATTTCCGGGTAACCCAACACGTTCTTATCGGTCGAAATCCCCTTTGAAAATCGTCGCAGAATTAGGTTCATGGGAAAGACATTCCGATGAAGAAATCGATCATATGCTGAGCTCTTTAAAGAAATTAAGTGAAGAAGGAAAAAATGTCATATACGATTGATGATTCTCAATCAACAAAGGCCGCCTCATCAACAGCTGGGCGGCCTTTTGTTTGATCTTATTGAAACAACGCATCCATCAGCTCATCAAATGATTTTGATTGATTCAGGGAGTGAATGCGGTTTGGATTGTCCAGTAAATCGACGGCCTGTTCAAAGAATTGATTCATGCAGGCTGCGTCGTCTTTATGAATGGCTAATAAAAAGACAAGTGATACTTGGTTTCCCTGCCAGTCAATTGGCTGTTTTAATTGTGCGATGGCTACGCAGGATGTGCCTTCATTTGTGATGAGCGGGTGCGGCATGGCAATTCCTTTTCCAAGATAGGTAGACGACATTTGCTCCCGCTCAAGCACCGAGGACCGAAAAGATGACGATATTAGCTGATACGTTTCTAAACGGCTGCATAGGGTGTCTAATACCTCGTCCTTACTGGATAAATCAGCATTCATTAAGGTCAATCGTTCTTGAAAAAACGCCATCAGTTCTTTGGGCGGAGTCCTGTGTCCATTTAATAAATGAATAACCTCATTCACCCGCTGTACATCATGATGTTCAAAAAAGGCGCTGACCTGTATGACTGGTTTTCCCTTTGAAGCGAGCGGGACGGTTGTAATGATGACATCACAGGGCAGGGTGGTGCTCATGAGATAATCTTGGTAGGAATACAGCTCGACGATGTCCAGTTCGTGCTGAAAGGATGCCTTCAATTTAATTTCAAGCAGTCTTGCCGTCCCTAATCCAGACCCGCACACGATAATGGCTTTCTTTTTTTGCGAGGTATTAAGCTGACTTCTTTCAAATGAAGCAGCGATATGCAGGGCAACATATGCCGCCTCATCTTCATTTGGCGTTCGCACCAGCTGTAAGGCATTCAGCCCGCTGACAGCCAAATCAAACGGGTATGGATAGGACGCTTTGATTTCATGCAGCAGCGGATTTTGTAAGGATACGCCATATTGGATTCGATTTAATAATGGCTTCATATGAAGCATCAGGTCTTGCTGCAGGATGTTGTCATCTGCAAATCGATGTCCGCTCATTTTCTCAATGTGCTGTAGAAAGACGGTAACCGCCTGCTGAACTTCTACTGTCGTCTGATGCTGGGCGGTTTCTTTCCACGTTTGATTTGCCAATAGATGCATGACTAAGTAATCTGTTTCATCCTCTGATAAGGTGACGTAAAAGGTGTCACTCACCTGCTGTATAATTTTTTTGGCAATTCGCATTAAGTCGGGTGATCGTTGTGTACGAGTGGTATTCGCCGATATTCGCTGGTTTTTTCGTGTCTGTTGAATCGCAATCGCTAAGTGAATGACTAAGTTTTTTAAGGCAATGTCTTTAATGAGCAATGACTCTTGATGCAGATTCGTCAGGACAATCGATCGAATGGTTTCAAGAGAAATATCGGGAAAATGGAGCTGCTCCCGCTCGGTGATATGAGAAAGTGCAGGCTCTTCTTCAAGGAGTAAGTCTGCATAGCATGTTCTTTTTTGCAACTCGTCTCCTTCAATTTTTAAGCCAAACCCAGGCTTTGACACAAGGGTCATACCGTAACGGGCTAACAGCTCTCGCCCTTTTTTTAAATCACTGCTGACCGTCATGCGGCTGATAAACAGTTCTTCAGCCAGCTGGTCAATTTTTAAGTAATCCGCTTGAAGCAATAGCTTCCTCATGATAAATCGTACACGCTCTTCTGGCATGACGGGGACGAGAGAGTGGGCAGGAAGTTTCTGCTGATGAAGCCAGAGCAGGAAGGCATCTTGGTCACTCGTTAATAGGGTGTATCCCTTTCCGCGGATCGTTTTAATCTTGGCTCCAGCTTCCTTTAATTGCTCATTTGCTTCTTTGATTAAATGACGGATGGAGCGGTCTGATAAGTGAAAAGAGGCAGTGAGCTCCTCCAGCTTCACGAACCCCTTCGTTTCAAATAGCCGCTGAATCAGCTGATAGGTTCGAGGATCTGCCGTCATCATCATTGCGCAGCTCCTTGCGCCTGTAAGGCATCAGTACCAAGAGCGATGGCGCCCATTAAACCTGATAATCCATCAAAGGATGGCTTGGTGATAATTTCATGTAAAGGCTTTGGCAGCTGTAAATACCCATGAAGCCGCTTTTCTGTTTCCTCAAGAATGAGGGGCAGCATAGCGGGCTGTTTCATAACACCTCCACCGAGAATGATGCGTTCTGGCGAAAGGGTGAGTAATAAATTGGCGGTCATCTGCCCGAGATAGTAGGCATGAAGTGACCAGGCAGGATGATCCTCTGGCAGCATGGGTGCCAGTGTATGATAGCGCCCTTCTATGGCAGGTCCGGATGCCAGTCCCTCTAAACAATCATGATGTATAGGGCAGCATCCACCGTAGGAATCATGGGGGTGCCGCTGCACTGTGATATGACCCATTTCTGGATGCAGCAACCCGTGAATGAGGTGGTGTTCAATATAGGCACCGCCGCCTATCCCAGTTCCAACAGTGATATAGACCAAAGAAGCAGGTTTTTCTGCTTCAACCGAAAAGCGGGCTTCCCCGAGTGCTGCACAGTTCACATCGGTATCAAGCTTCATCGGGAGCCCAAGGGCTTGTTTTAAGGTAGAGAGGAAAGGGAATTGGCGCCAAGCTGTTTTGGGTGTCTCTAAAATCGTCCCATAACTTGGGCTGTGCTCTTTTACATCGACAGGCCCGAATGCCCCAATGCCAATGGCATCGACAGGATGCTTTGTAAAGTAATCGATCACTTGCCGGCATGTTTCAATTGGGTTTCCTGTTGCAAAGGAAGTCATGTGTTCAATCGTTCCGTCTGTTGTTCCGTAGCCGCAGACAAATTTTGTTCCGCCTGCTTCAATGCCTCCAATTCGCATGATCAATGCCCTCCGTTAAAGAGGGGCGGAATCCAAATGGACCCCGCCCCTACATGTTCATTTTTTCTTTACAATGTAGGTTTGTACCTGACAAGGTGTGAGCGGTTCAATGTGTAATGATCCATGTTGTGCTTTGAGTACATGTCCTTCAGGTGTTTCGCCTAAATTCGCTGTTTCTCCGTGTTGTAGAGATGAACTATTGATTGAAGCGGCTGTTTGACGCGTTAAATATGGATTGAAGAGACGGATGACAATGCCAGTCCCATGCTCTTCTTTTTTCAGAGCGCTTAGAATGGCTCCGTCTGTCTCAATGTCAAGCAGGCTATAAGTAGATTGTAAGTCTTCTTTTTCATCTCGGAAAGAGAAAATTAAACGACCGTTTAAAAAGTCTGCCCGTTCGTAGCATTGAACTGGGGTGGTATACCGCTTGGCAAGCTGCGCTAAGTGCCCCTCGCTGACAGCATCCTTGCTATAGTGCATGCCAAATGAAAACGACAGTGCCCCTTGCAGCTGAGCGTCAGGTGTCTCAACAATTTTTTCGCCAGATGCGCGTCCTGGACGGTAAAGAAGATTTTCTTTCCCCATTTTTCCGAAACAGCGGAAGAGCGTATACGCGATTGTTGTGTAGTCTTCTCCTGTGATCTGGTATTCTCTCACGCAGTCCGTCAACAGCGCGACACCGTATGCTTCATCACGAAGTGCAGTAAAGGATTGCATCGGTTCAATGGTGATCGGTTTTTCTTCCCAATGTTCATTGCTCCACCATTCAAGCTCTTGCGTGAGCTCAGTTGGGCGTTCGATGGTTCCAAACTGCTGATCGCTCAATGATACTTTTGATGCGATACCTGTATCAAAGAGGACACGCAGACGATGGTCTAACGCATGATTGTCGACATCGACATGAAAACGGATGACAGGCTCATCTTTGTTTAATGCCACCTTCGCTGTAATCGGGAGTGAAGTCGTGACTGCTTGCTGAGAGCGCTCTTCTAAGTCATATGGAACCGTGAGAGTAAGCTGGATGGTGAGCTCTTCTTGCAAGCCGCTTTTAGACACTGTGATGTCTGCTGAAGAAAGATCCTTGGATGACACATACAGATCCTCGCGCGGCGGGGAATAGTTGTAGGAATCCCCATCGTCTCCATTGTCTTCAAAGATCATTTGCTCAGAGAATGTCTGGCCAGTTTGTTTATCTGTGATGTCCAGCGATCCATTGTTGTTTGCCGTAATGCGGTAATACGTATTTTCAACCGCATGTCCTTCGGTTTGTTCCCATGCGGATTCGCTCGATTCACCGAAAACCATGCTGACTTGTGTATAACCAACGGATGGTAAGCTGGCGGCTTCGATCAGTAAAACGGCTTTCCATACCTGCTTTGGCATGTACACTTCTTTACTTGGGTTAAGAGAAATTTGCTGTGCCAGCACATAATCTGTGACAGCGGTTTTGCTTTTCACTGTGTACTGAAGTGTTCTCCCATGTGCATCCTTTAGTGTAAATGGACGTTCGGTGATAAAGGTTTCGACTTCAATGACTTCAGAACGTTTTGAAGGCAATGTATTAAATAACGTGAGTGTGATGTCTTGCTCCGTTTGCAGTCGAATCGCAATGAGACGCATGTGCAGGTCCACAAGGTTCTCGGCGATTTCCTTTGCCTGCTTGTAGCGGAAGAAGACGTCTTGATTCGTCGTATCACTATTACATCCGCCGATGCTGTCATGCGCTGCATTTTCAAACATGAGATACCAAATATCACGAACCGTGTCATGCGGATAGTCGTGCCCGAGTGAATAGCTGATCGTGAGGATAGGCTCCATTACATTGACGAGATAGTTTTCAATTTGATTGTTTAAGATTTTTAAATCAGCCCGTGTTGAAAAAATAGATTTGTGAATCCGCATATGCTTTGCATGGATGAGCTCACCTTCTAATGTTTCAAAAGATGTCCGTTCTTTTTTCACAGCTGCGATGTAATCTTCTAAACTGCTGATTTGATAGTGGTGCTCGTCAAGATCATTGGCTTTTTCTAATAAGTCAGGCAGGTTTTTGCGGATTGGTGCCTGGTCAAAGCCATTTGGGAAATAGACATTCTTTGTGGTGGCCTTTGCTTGCAGCGCACCGATTTTTTCAGATAAAAAGGCTTGTAAGTCCTCATCCTTTTCAGGAATATTTCCACCGTAGTAGTAGCCAAATGGCAGGTTCACCGCAAAGACTTCACTGCCGTCAGCACCTTGCCAATTGAATTCGGTGTGATTCGTCATATGATCTGAAACGCCGCGCCAAAAAGCCGTATCGACAATGCCAAATCCGCGGTAAATTTGAGGCATTTGCGCGGATTGACCGAAGGAATCAGGAACATAGCCGACTTTCATCACATGACCGAACTGCTGACAGCGTTCAATTCCATATTGCAGGTTCCGTACAATGGATTCACCTGAAATGACGAGCTGATCGGTTTGGGTATACCATGGACCGATGATGAGACGTTTGGCTGTGACGAGCTTTTTGATTCGATTCTCATCCTCAGGGCGCCATTTCAAGTAATCATCCAATAAGGATGCTTGGGCATCGAGCATGAAATAATGGAACCTTTCATCTGTTTCAAGGGTGTCTAAAATGTCCATTACGCTTTTCATTAAGTAGATACGGGAGCGGGAGGTGGTGAAATACCATTCCCGGTCCCAGTGAGTATGTGGAATCACATGTACATTGACAGTCATTGATCAACGACACCTTTCTATGTGCAAATTATCCTTCTAGTACAAGGTCAAAATCGTCTTCTTCTTTCTGCTTCTGATCATGCTCCGGCGTTTTTGGTTCTTTTTTCTCAGAGAAATTGACAAGCAGGTTGGCACCAATACCGATGACGAGTGCGCCAGTGAGGGCTCCGATTAAATAGGCCCACCAGTTTCCGACTGAGAAGAAGCCGTATAGCCCGCCAATTGGCGGCATGATGTCATGAACACCTAATAATGCAGCAACCCCGCTTCCAGCAGCACATGCGACAACATTGAGCGGAATCAATTTTAATGGATTGACAAGGGTAAAAGGAATCGCCCCTTCTGTAATACCGATAATGCCCATGACAAGACCGCCACGTCCAGCTTCTCTAAAGGTTGGAGAGAAGTTGCGTTTTCGAATCAGTGTCGCAAGCCCGTATCCAAGCGGCGGAATGACAATCGCAATATTGACGAGAATGGCAGGAAGGTAGACGCCTGATAGGAAGAGCGCGTTACCGGCCATCCAAGCAGATTTATTCACTGGTCCTCCAAGGTCAAAGCCAATCATCGCACCTAAAATCAGAGCGAGTGCGAGTGTGCTTGTCCCGTCAGCGACCATACCTTTGATCCATTCAATTAAAGCCGTGTTCAAAGCGCCTAATGGCCCGCCCAGCAGAACGGACATGAGAAGTCCAGTTAAGCCAACGGTAATAAGCGGTAAGATGAGCAGAGGAACAAGTCCGGCTGCGGAGCCTTGAATTTGAATTTTTCGTTTTACAAAAAGAGCGACATATCCTGCGAAGAAGCCTGCAATAACGGCACCGATAAATCCAGCATTCGTTGAGCTGGCAAGGGCACCGCCGATGAAGCCGGCTGCAAGCCCTGATTTATCCGCAATCGAATAGGCGATAAATCCAGCGAGCAGAACGTTCATTAAGCCAATCCCTGTCCAGCCAACCTGCTCCATTAAATAGGCGCCGTGCAGTATGCCGCCAGCATCTTTATAGGCGTTTAAATCTGAAACACCAAACCCTAATCCGACTAGTTTTGCTAAACCAACGATAAGGGAGGCGCCGATGATGACAGGAAGAATATAAGAAATACCGGTCATGAGATGGCCTTCAATGACTTTTAATTTTGCTTTCATTTTGCTTTGCTCCTTTCTTTATGGCATTGCTCACGTTTATTGAGATTCAGATTTTTTCTTTTCAACAAGTGCTACAGCTTTTGTGATGATTTGCTCGGCATTTTTTAAGGCGCGTCCAATCTCGACACGTACTGTGGGAATGCCTGAGAAACGTTCCGCATCGTTGATATGCTGATTGGAGGCAATGATGCAGAGGTCTGCCTGCTTTGCTTCCTCTGCTGTAATGCCATTTACCTGTCCCATAATCCCTTGCTGCTCGATTTTAATCTCGTGACCGAGCTGTTTACCCGCATTCTCAAGCGCCTTTGCTGCCATTGGTGTATGAGCTAACCCTGCTGGACATGAAGTGACACCGACAATTTTCATTGTGTAATCCCCTCTTTCAATTGTTGTTCAATGACTTCGTAATAATAGTCAGCGGCTTGACCTGGTTGTATCTTTTCGATGAAAGCCGGTTCCATGAGGCTTGTCGCAATCCCTGACAGTAATTTCAGGTGTGTGACATTTGCTTCTTCTAATGGAACGAGCAGTGTAAATAAATAGCTTGTGGGCAAATCGTCAAAGCTGCCCCATTCAATCGGTTGTGCTAGCTCTAAAAAAAGAAGTGAAGCCGATTGTACAGTGGAGCTTTTTGTATGAGGAATAGCGAAGCCTTGCTGAAGTCCTGTTGAGACTTCGTCTTCGCGAGTCAACAAATCTGATAATAACCCCGCCTGATCGTTTGTAATCTGAAGGTCTTCAGCTTTCTCGGCAATGTATTGTAAAATCTCATTCTTTGATCGTCCGTTTACTTGTGTGAAAACATGATCTTTTTGGAACAAGCTGATCCCTTCTCTCTTGTTTGTTAAGCGCTTACAAGTTGATTGTAATGTACTTTTCGGCATGGTTAAATAGCATCATTTTCCGTTTGAAATGGCAAAAAGTTTATGAAGCTATTCGTCTTGCAGTCTGTTATCTCAAATCCTAGCTTAAAACGAGTTTAATTATGTAATAAACAGATTCTATTAAATTCATTTCTGTGATATTCTTCCAAGGTGTTACAAAAGATAAGGGGGTCTTTTCATGTTCAAAAAGCAGGTCAAATCCTGTGTAATCGTACTCATGGCCATCATTCTCTGTATGGCGGCATTACCTGGATACGAGGCAGCAGCTGCCAGTAAAGGAACAAATGTCAATGAAGCCATTGGGTTAAAAAATGGTGAAGTCATCTCAGGGACATTACAGAATGAAATGGAAGAGTCATGGTACCAAATCACGCCATCTGCACAAGAGGTGGCAAAAGATACACATATGAAAGTTTCTGTCAAAAGTAAACAAGTGTTATCTGTATCGGTCTATCCAAGTAAAGACAGAGCGATGAAGGATGACACTTATTCGAGATATCGTGTGGACACTGCAAGTGGAGAGACAGAGATCGACTTCCCGCATGCATGGGCAGGTCCTTATTATGTTAAAGTGCTCTACTTAGGGTCGGAGGAAGACAGCCGTGATGAGGAAGAGGATGCAGCATATACAATCGGGTATAAAGGAGCTAACCTACCGCCTTCTGAACCCGTTTTCCCTGAAGACGATGAGCCTGACATCATTATTATAGAGAAAAAGTACGGGCGCGAAATTCTTCAGTCGATTCGTACAATTGAAGATAAACGTTTTAATGAAACACCAAATGGTCAGAAGCTGAGCCGTGTGCTCCAAAAAACAAAGCCATTTCTCAAATCAAAGCTCATCAAACAAAAAAATGAGCAGCAAAAGGTATACAATCATTTGCTGACATTAAAGTCACTGCTAAATGACGTAGAGAAAAATGGTGCATATAGCGGTCATATTGTGACAGAGAAAGAACAACAGGCGATCCGTTCCCTTTTTGATATGCTCAAAGGAGCAAGTCCTGCCTATTTAAAAAAGGAATTAGAAGCAGTGAGTCAACAGATTGGCATCGATCAGCTTGAAGGAAAGTCGATCGGTTATGTATTAGAAAAGCAAAAGCTTGTAAAAGAAGAGAAAGTGAAGACGAATAAAATCATTTTTAAACTAAAGGATGGGCAAACGCTTCAATCTGCGAAAAAGAAGATGAAAAGCTATGGAATCCAAGGAAACCGTGTGACATCGCAGTCAGTAAGTCCTTTGTTTAAAGGAATGTATGTCTATGATGTGCCAGCAGGGCAAGAATCAGCTGGAAAGACTTTAAAAGCAGGCAAAGCTGTGATTAAAAGCACTGCGAGAAAGCTGTCCAGCATGCCGAATGTTGAATTCGCAGAGCCTGTTCAAACGTATCGTGCACTGAGCAATGATGTGCAATATGGATACCAGTGGCCCCTGAAAAACAGTGCGCAAAACAGCGGGAAAAAAGGCGCTGATGTGAAGTTTGAACAAATGAACACACTGATTGGCACAAGCAAAATGAAGCAAACATTGATTGCTGTTGTGGATACAGGTGTAGACAGTCGTTTAACGGATCTGAGCGGGACTGTTCGTACGGACTTAGGTGCGAATCTCATTGGACGAAACAAAGATGCCATTGATGACAATGGACACGGTACGCATGTGGCGGGCATCATTGCTGCAAAGGCCGATAATCATTACTCGATGGCAGGTCTCAACCAACATACGGGCATCATTCCGGTGAAGGTGCTGGATGCCTATGGTTTTGGAGATACAGAGCATATTGCACTTGGAATCAAGCATGCAGTGGATAAAGGTGCAAAGGTCATCAACATGAGCCTTGGCGGCTACTACAGCCGCGTGATTGAATATGCAATGAACTACGCAGCTCAAAGAAATGTACTAGTGGTCGTGGCGAGTGGAAATGATGGCGTTCCAGAAATGGGCTATCCTGCGACATCAAAGTACGCAATGGCTATTGGTGCAAGCAACCGTATGGATATTGCCGCTGAATTCTCAAGCTATGGTAAAGGACTGAGCATGTCTGCACCAGGATCTGATATTCCAAGCTTAATGCCAGATGGGAATGTCTCATATCTGAGCGGGACATCAATGGCGACACCATATGTGGCAGCAGCAGCAGGATTACTGCTTTCTAAAAATCCAACCTTGAAGCCGAATCAAGTAAGGAATATCTTGCAAAGCACAGCCGATAATATCTCTTTTACATCTGTTGATGGAACAGATGACGTTTTCTATGATGAAAATGAAGAGCCTATTGTCGATCCAAAAATTCCAGGGATCGATTGGATGACAGGACATGGTAGACTGAATGCATTTGCTGCTTTAAGTGCTGTCGAACTAAATGCATCTGTCAGCAAAGTGGAGGATCAGCATCAAAAGGTGACAGGTAAGGCAAAGGCTGGCGCTGCTATTTCTGTGTATAGAGGCAAAACTCTGATTGGAAAAGGCACAGCGGGCAAAAATGGAACCTTTAGCGTGAAGATCAAGCATCAGAACAAAAACAAAGTCCTCCACATTAAGATTTCAAAGGGAAAGGCCGCAACGACGCTCAAAACAGTCGTCAAAAAAGGCAAAGCACCAGCTAAGCCGAAAGTGGGCAAAGTAACGGTCAAAAGTAAAACGATCAAAGGGACTGCGGGCGCAGGATTGACCATTAAAGTAAAAAACAAATCAAAAAAAGTCATCAAAACGGTAAAAACAAATAACAAGGGCGCATTTACTGCCCAAATAAAACCGCAAAAAGCCAAAACAGTCTTGTATGTGACCGCTTCAGATGTGAGAAAAAGAGAAAGCAAAGCGGTGAAGGTTGTTGTTGTGAAAAAGTAAGAGGAGAGCTTCCCTTTCTAAAAAAAGGGAAGTTTTTTTGTTTGTTACTGGAAAAATACCAATTAATGTCGATAGTAATATAGTAGGAAAAAAAAGGAGGATTTATCGATGAAAAAAATCATGTTTGCTTTCTTTCTATCATTGCTTCTCGTATTCCCAACATTTGCACATGCTGAGGAAACAGGAGCAGTACCAGCATCCGTACAAGTAACAAGTGTTACAGCAGCCGATAGTGGATTAGTGAATTACGGCTATGGCAGTAAATATCGCGTGGGTTCTTATTATCCAGCTACGTTTAAAGGAACACTAAAAGATACAAGTGGAAATCTTATGCCTAATCAGCCGATCCAGCTTTATTTTGAAGCAGCAATTAAATCATATGCTCAAACAGCGACAGGCACAACAGACGAGAATGGACAATTTTCACTGACGTTTCAAGTTCCTGCAGGTGCAGGCTACCAAACATACAATAATGCAGGCTGGTCTACACATTACTACGATATCGTTCCAGTGACGTTCACTTCAAAAGACATCAAGCTATCTTCAAATGTCACAAGTGTGTACCATTTGGCATATACAGTACGTAACTAATCTGCTGGGGGAGACGACCTGGCTGAAGCCTTGTCGTTTTTTTCATAGAAAAAAGGATGTCATCATGTGACATCCTTTTCTTTTTGTTAGCAAACCTGCTGGGCGGCAACCGAAAGAGTCGATAAACAAACACTCATGAGCCGTGACTCCCAGATTCGATCGAGCGTTTAACTTTTAATTCTGAGCTTTGATGGATAAGAACTTTCACACTTGAACGTTGATCCTTGAACCTTCAGCTTTGAGCTTTTATCAAGGATCATCCAGAGATGATCAGATGAGGAGGGAATGACCTTTCCCTCGGAGGTGTTTAGTTCTATCGATTTTCGGCTCACTAACAAAATTGATTAATCGATCTGTATTTTCGTTAGTGTATTGCTCTCTGACAAGGAAAAATCAACTTCCATTTGAAAATCCTCAATGTCGGTCGAAAGCTTTTCAATCTTCACTCGAAGATGAAGCGGATCGATGATTGTCGCCTCATTTTCAGCGAGGAACGACTTGACGATCTCTTGGTTGGCAGCCGCTTGTGTTTTTCCGTCTTTCCCAAACAAGGTTTCTAAATGCTGGTCGAGCCTCTTCTTTACCTCTTCATTGGTCTGTTCTGCTTTGTCTACTAGCTCTGTGTATACCTTTTTCAATTTCCGTAAATAACGAATATCATATTCTATCGATGTCTTCCGTTCAATCGCTTCTGCCACTGTCATGCTGACACCCGCTACATCAATCGTTGTCGTCGCATTCGACACAACGATGGCTGATTTAATAGCATTCCGGCGTTTGATTAATGCTTGAATCGATTGGTCATCAGCCTTCGCCTTCTTTTCGATTTCTTCTTGATGTTGAAACCCGTGCTGTATATGTTTCCCGATCATCAATCCACCAAGTACGGCTTCATCAACGGTTCGGTTGATTCTCTTATCTAACATTTTCAGTTCACTTAATGCTCTTGTAATGGTCATTTCCATATTAGTGACAACTCCCTTGGTTCATCCTGAAAATCATAGATTCCTATCATATACCAAAGTGTGCTTCTTTTACTAGTGATATCCTTTTTTGTAAGACTATTATCATAGAAAAAACCTGGCGTTATACACCAGGTTCTTCACGTTTTTTCTGTATCCAAGCTGTCACATAATAGGCAGCATAGCAGAGCGCGATGAAGGGAATGCCGCAGATAAGGGCAATCCGCTGATTTGGATCAAAGGCAATGCCGATCACAGAGGCAAGACACAGGAAGAAGGCAGCAATCGGAACCACTGGGTAGAAAGGGGTTCGAAAGGTAAGATCATGGAGCTGTCCGCCTTCCTGTAAAAAACGTTTCCGAAACATAAATTGTGAGGCAGCAATCCCCATCCACACGATCACAACGGCCAGTCCTGAGATCGAAACAAGGACAAGGTAAACCGTTTCTGGTGCGATGACACTTGATAACAAAGAAAGAATCCCGCCGATCATACTTAAAATCAGTGCATTCAAAGGGATTCCTTTTGATGTCAGCTTCGCCAGTTTCTTAGGCAGTGTCCGTTCCTCAGAAAGTGACCAGAGCATACGGGATGATGCGTATAGTCCAGAGTTTGCGGCAGATAAGATCGCTGTCAAAATGACAAAATTCATGAAATCTGCGGCATATGGAATCCCGATGCGATCAAACACCACAACAAATGGACTTTTGATCACCCCGGCTTCTTCCACTGGGATCAAGCCGGCTAAGACCACGATCGTTCCAACGAAAAACAAGACAAGCCGCAGTACGGTAGTGCGAATCGCTCTTGGAATGGTTTCGTCAGGATTGACACTTTCACCCGCAGCTATCCCAATTAACTCCGTACCTGAAAAAGCGAAATTGACGGCCAGCATCGTCATTAAAATCGGTAAAAAGCCGTTTGGGAAAAGACCGCCTTCCCCGGTGAAGTTAGAAAGGAACGGAGCGGCCTCACCGCCCTTTAATGGAATCAAGCCAAACATCGCAGCTCCGCCAAGGATAATAAAGAGAATAATAGCCATTACTTTAATGCTGGAAAACCAAAACTCTGATTCTGCAAAAAACTTAACTGTAAAAGCATTGAGTAAAAAGATGAGAAGAGCAAAGACGCCGCTCCACATCCAAACTGATGTGTCTGGGAACCAGCGCTGCATTAAAAGCCCTGCCGCTGTAAATTCCGATCCGAGTGCCACTGTCCATGTCAGCCAGTACAGCCAAGCAACTGTGTAGCCTGTGCCAGGTCCAATGTATTTTGTTGCATACGTATGAAAGGCCCCTGTAACCGGCATTGCGACAGACAGCTCGCCTAAACAGAGCATCACGAGGTACACAATTAATGCCCCGACAAGATAGGCAAGGATCGTTCCCGCGGGTCCTGCTTGATTGATGGTATACCCAGAGCTTAAAAAGAGCCCTGTTCCAATGACCCCGCCTAGAGAAAGCATGAACAGGTGGCGGCTCGTCATTTTTCGTTGATATTGTTGTGATTGATCTTTTGCTTGTTCCATGTCTTCCCGCCCTTTTGCTTAGAAGTATGTGTGATGATTCATGCTGCTATGATGTGGTAAGTCTTAAGATGTCCGTGATATCTTCTGGGGTCGTCCGGCAGCAGCCGCCGATGATATGCGCGCCGTCTTGATACCATTGATGCGCACATTCACCAAATGTATGCTGAGGCGTATCTCCGCTCCATACCTTTTCTTCGGGATCATATAACTCCCCTGAGTTTGGATACACGACAATCGGCTTGCTTGTCCCCTTTTTCATCTCTTGAATGAGAGAAGAGATAAATTGCGGCGGCGTACAGTTTACACCAACAGCAGCGATCTGTTCATAAGGTTCCAGTGCTTGTACACATTCTCTGAGCAAATCACCTTCACTAATATGAAGGTCGTCCCTCGCACTGAATGTAATCCAAGCAGATACATCACTGAATTCATCTTTCAGCAGCTTTGCAATGGCCGTTGCTTCAATGAGACAAGGGATCGTTTCACATGCAAGAATATCTGCACCAGCTTCTACTAATGCCTGAATCCTTGGTCTATGAAAATCAATGAGTGCCTGCTCTGTGAGTCCGTAATTTCCTTTATATTCTGAACCATCAGATAAATAAGCGCCGAATGGCCCCACAGATCCTGCAACAAATGGTTTTGTCCGTCCTTTACGACTGGCTTCATCCTGCCAAAAAAGGTCCCGTGCCTCTTTTGCTAAAGTGACAGATCGTTTCATTAGGTCAATGGCTTCTTCTTTTGAATAGCCTTTTTCAGCGAAGCCATCAATCGTCGTTTGGTAGCTCGCTGTTGTGGCACAGTCAGCTCCGGCTTGGAAGTAATCCAAATGTACTTGCTGAATCAATTCTGGCTGTTCAATTAGTATTTTGGCGGACCATAAACTGTCGTTTAAATTACAGCCCTTTCGTTCAAGCTCTGTTGCAAGTGCACCGTCTAAAATTAAAGGTGCGTGAGCCTGTAAGCGGCTTTGAATAGGATTCATCGAATGGAACACCCTCCTTTTTAGTCGGAAATGATGGATATGATATGAGGCAGTAGTTTAAATGACTAAAGTGTTTTTGTCAAGGAGAGGGAAAAGCATGTGATGGCTGAAAAACCCTGAAAACATGCGGGTTTCCATGCATAAACATGCAGTCAAAATAATAGAAAACCAAGTCATTGACAGCCTCTAAAAAGAGATATATATTATGAAAAGGTTCATATCAGAAAGCTTCATCAAAAGGCGCTGTCTTTTGATTTTTATTTTGTTCAACGACTGTCTTCTTTCGTGCAGAAAGAGGGTTTTTTATATGCTTAAAAAAGGAGGAAAGAAGAAATTGAAAAAATGTGTAAAAGATATCGCAATGATTCTAATTGGTTCGTTTTTATTTGCCGCCGCAGTGAACATGTTTGTCATTCCGCTTGAATTTGGTGAAGGCGGTGTAACGGGGCTGTCCATTATTTTCTATTATTTGTATGAAATTGCACCATGGCTGACGAACCTAGTGTTTAATGCCATCCTGCTGCTTGTGGGGTATAAATATTTAGACAAGAAGACGACGATTTATACTGTGGTTGCCGTCGCAAGTAACTCCCTATTCTTACACCTGACCACAACATGGGTCGTGAATGTTCACGAATTGATCATTGGCGCCATTTTCGCAGGAATCATTATCGGGATTGGGATTGGTCTTGTGCTAAGAGCAGGCGGTACTACGGCGGGTTCTGCCATACTCGGAAGAATTGCCAACAAGTATTTAGACTGGAACGTGAGCTACGCCATCTTGTTCTTTGATCTGATCGTCGTATTTGCTTCCTACTTTATTATTGGTGCGGAAAAATTAATGTTCACGATTGTGATGCTGTACGTGGCAACAAAGGTGATGGACTTCGTGATAGAAGGACTTAACACGAAAAAGGCAGTGACGATCATTTCTTCATGCAAAGATGATATTGCCGAAGAAATCAATCACACCTTGGATCGAGGCGTGACGATTTTAAACGGCCGCGGTCATTATTCAAAGGAATCAAAGGAAATTCTTTATGCAGTCATTCAAAAACAGGAGCTTATGCGTCTAAAGAAAATCATTAAGAAAATTGACCGAGACGCATTCGTTGTTGTCCATGACGTGCGTGATGTGTTCGGAGAAGGATTTGTGAATATATAAAAACGGAAAGACCCCAAAAGGGTCTTTTTTTATTTTATGCTTTATACCTCTTGTCACATGATACTATGTAATGTATAGTATAAATGGTTAGGAGTTGTAATTATGAATGCACAATTAAAAAAGGGTTTACTTGAATTCTGTGTACTGGCGGTATTAAAGAAAGGCGATTCCTATGGTTATCAAATGATTAAAGATATGTCCCATTGTATTGAGATTTCAGAATCGACATTATATCCGATATTAAAGCGGTTAGAGCAAAACAATTATGTGGAGACCTATTCCCAGGAACATAATAGTCGATTAAGAAAATACTACCGGATGACACAAAGCGGCCGTGAGCATATGGGGCAGTTTTTAGCGGAATGGGATCAAGTGATGGCGATTTACGACTTTATTTCTGGAGGACAGGGCAATGAATAAAAAAGAATTTTTAGCTAGCCTAGAGAAGCACCTGCATCGTCTAGGCGAAAAAGAAAGTGATCGGTTCATCGAGTATTACGATGAAATGATCGAGGATTATCAGGAAGATGGCTACAGTGAACAGGAAGCGGTCGATCAAGTCGGGCAGCCTGCCATCATCGCTGAAGGAATTTTGAAGGAACAAGGAATTAAAACCGTTCAGGTGCCGACGTTTGGAGAAAAAGCTACAAGGCTTTCCATCCTCATTTTAGGTTTTCCATTATGGGGTAGTATTCTAGCCACAGTTTTCCTGCTAATTCTTTCTATGTATATGGTAATTTGGTGCATTCCACTCGTGACAGGTACAATGACGCTAGTTGGTCTGCTCGGCGGTTTTTGGAGCATCATTGGTTCTCCGTTTATCTTTCAGGACGGTTTGCATGTGGTGGTGACGCAGATTGGCGTTGGTATTTTTCTATTAGGTGTCGGATTATTATGCGGCATGGCTACGGTGTATTTGACAAAGCTATTTGTTCAAATGACTTTTCAAACCACTAAGGCATTCATGGGAATGTTTAAAAAGAAGGTTGTGAGAGTATGAACGTGAATGATTTAAAAAAACAATGCATCAAATGGGGGATCATCTTCACCGTTGCCGGAGGAATTGTCATGGCAATTGGTTTAGGACTATCAGGCTTTGACCTAGATGCATATGACAACAATGACCAGAACAATGTGTTCCGCACCATCAATTGGAGCAAGCCATAAATGAAAGACCCGCTTATGCGGGTCTTAGCGTGTAGACAAACCCTCGCATTCGGTGTCAGTCCTGCGCGTCGGTACTCACGAATGTCAAATTCGCTCCGTTCCGGTGCTCGTCCTTCCTAGACTGCAAAGGTTTTCTATCACGCTGAAAAGAAGACAAAGGGCTAAAATAAACATCATTTTAGCCCTTTGTCAACAATCTGAGACCCGCTTATGCGGGTCTTTTTTTCGCTCGAACCACAAAGAAGAAATAACAGCAAAGTGCACCTAGTTCACAAAGCATAATGATCAGGCCCATTGGAAAGGCTGTTTGGCTTCCGGCTAGTCCGACAAGAGGCGTCATGCAGGCGCCTAGCAGCATTTGTGCCACACCGATGAGTGCGGCTGCACTTCCTGCATGTGCGCCGTGATGCTGCATCGCAAGAGACGGGGCAGAGGTGCCGACAATTCCAACGCTTGATACCACAAAAAAGAGCGGAATGAGAATACCATACAATCCTGCATCAATGGAGATCATCAAAAATAAGGTGACGCCGCCTAAGGCAGCTGTCAGCAATCCAATGCGAAGAACCTTCTCTTCGCCGATTCTCGCAGCGACACGGGCAAATACTTGTCCAGCTGTGATGATCCCAAGACTATTCACCGCAAAGGCAGCACTGAATCCTTGTGGAGAAAGGTGAAAAAGCTCCTGAAGCACAAACGGTGAGCCAGAAATATAAGCAAACATCGCTGCGAATACAAGACCTTGCGAGAGGGCATATCCTACAAAGAGACGATCACTCGCTAAAATTTTCATGGCGCCAACAATCTGTTGAAAGCCTCCTGTTTGTCTGCGCTCCGCAGGTAAACTTTCCTGAAGTGAAAAAATAGATCTCAGCAGCATCAAAGCCCCGAGAATTCCTAATAGAACAAATACACCCTGCCATGTGGTAAAGCGTAACATCTGTCCGCCCACAATAGGTGCCGCTGCCGGAGCAACCCCGTTGACCAACATGAGCAGTGCAAAGAATTTCGTCATTTCTGAGCCTTCATAATGATCTCGCACAATGGCTCGTGCAATGACAATGCCTGCTGAACCAGCGAGTCCTTGAATCAATCTTAAGAGGATGAACATCCAAATCGACGAGACCACCGTGCATAAAAGAGAGGCGGCGATAAAAATGATTAAGCCGATCATCAGCGGTTTTCTTCTACCGATCGTATCACTAATAGGCCCTGCAATCAGTTGTCCAAGTGCCAGTCCAATAAGACAAGCCATCAGACTTAATTGGGACAAAGCAGTGCTTGCTTCAAAATCTCGCGCAATATGAGGCAATGCAGGTAAATACATATCCATTGCAAGCGGTGCAAGGGCGGTTAAAGAACCAAGCAATGCGGCAAGGAGAAATCGGTTTTTTTTCGATTCTTGGGGATAAGATAAAGAACTCATATGATCATTACACTCCTCGTATACTTCCTCAAAACAGCATAATGAATCAAGCGTTCTTTTTCAATGGAAATTTTCAAAGAGGATTGCGTGCAAAATGATTGATCTTTCGAATGAGACTCTTTACATTGAATGAGTAGAGAAAAGGACAAGGTCAACGACATGCAGTATTTGCAAGATACGTATATCTAGCATTAAACAACAGGAGGTGCTGACATGGAGCAGCAAGAGCTGATCATTCGTCAAGCATTCAAAGAAGATCATGAAGCGATCAGACATGTACTAATCAAATCCTATTCACAGTATGAGCCTCAATTTACGGAGGAAGGCTGGCAAAATTATTCTGCTGCGCTTGCAGCAGCTGTAGATAATCCAAACATGGAGCTGATGCTTGTGGCGGAGCTTGAAGGCAAGGTCGTGGGGACGCTTCAAATGTTTCGGTCATCAGAGCAAGCGTATGACAAACCCGAAATGGGCATTACATCAGCCATCGTCCGGTTTTTAGGAGTAGATCCCGATGTCAGGGGAAAAGGAATTGCAGAGTCATTGTTACGTAAAAGTATTGAACTCACGCAATCATGGGGTGAAAATGTTCTGTACCTTCATACATCTGATAAAATGCAGGCTGCCATTCGTCTTTATGAAAGAATGGGCTTTGAGCGTGCACTAGATAAAGAATTTGTGAATCAAAATGGGACGCATGTCAAGAGCTATCAATATGTCATCCAGAAAGAACAGCCGGCAGGTTCATCACATCACGCGTAATAAAAGGAAGAGCACGTCCTCTATGGATAGCTCTTCCTTTTTCAATTTACGCCCACAGTATAAGCGCCCAATAGGATACTCCCCACGAGATTAAACCGAACATAACAAAGAATTTTAACATGCGCTCATAAGGAGAAAGCTTTCGTTCTCTCTTCGTTTTCACCAGCCGCCAATAAAGGGCATAGCCGCAAAAAATGAGGATGATTTGTCCAAGCTGTGTAAGGTTTTCAAGAATCGTGATTCCGTTCATTTATTTCACCTCATCATAGGTCTTCCATATGTGAATGCAGCAACCCTTTATTTTTTCATAAAAAAACGGTGTATACTGGAAAGAGAGAAACTAGATGCAAGAGGGAGTTGTGACATGTTGTTTTCGCTACATGCGGATCGGTGGGATGAAGTAATCGAGAGAAAAATCAAATACGATCAGAAGGTTGTGGAACATACGTGTCAACTGTTAGATGCACAGGGACAGAAAATGGTGCTTTTTCACAAGATTGAAGAGACGTTTTCGATGAGTGCAGGCGATGATACGCTGACGATTCCAAAAGGGAGCTATACGACCGCCTACTATTGGAAGGATCGTCCTTACAATATGTATTTCTGGAGAGATGATCAAGGGAAGGAACTAGGTTCTTATTTTAATATTGTGGGGAATACATGGTTCAACGGTCAGCTGGTCATGTTTGAAGACCTCATTGTTGATCTTCTCGTTCTACCGAATGGTGATTTTTTTGTATTGGATGAAGATGAGTTGCCAGAGAGTTTAGCGGATTTTGAACAAGGTTCAGTGCGCCGTGCATTAGAGGGTGTGATGGCTTCGTTAGAAAGCATACTTGATCAAGTGAGGGCAGATACTGAAGGAAAATATCATCATAGCTTATTTTCGCCGCTGTTAAAATAGAAAAAAACGATTCCTTTCAGCGAGGAATCGTTTTTTCTGTTAAACCTTGATACGGTTTAATCGTTTTTGTAAGCTGGTTTTCGTTTTAGAAGCTTTTAGCTGTTTGACAGCGGTTTGCGCTGCTGCTTTTGTTTTCTTCGTGCGTTTGGATTCAGCTTTTTTCACCTTTTGTTTGGCGTCTGTCACTTTCTTTTGATAGGCAACCTGTTTTTTGACTTTGTCGAGCCGGTTTTGCAGGCTTGTTTTTTCTTTGCCTTTGTTTAGCTTTTTGATGGCCGTTTGAGCGCTTTTAATGGCGCCTTGTGTTTTGCTTTTTTCGGCTGTTTGAACCTTAGCACGTGCCAATCGGATATCAATGGTTCCTTGTACCTTTTTCACCCGTTCAGTGAGTGCTGTTTTTTGTTTACTTGCAGTGAGTCGGCCAATTCTTGTTTTGGCTTGATTGACATCTGCCTGCTTTTTAGAAGTTTCGGCTGTTTTAACAGCGCTGGTCGCAGCTTTTACAAAGGTGGACTGCGGTATATATTGCACGCGGCCATACCCGAATTGTGGATCTTTTCCTTTTGTGCCAAGATCCACTGTATAGCTGCGCAATAAGGTGCGAAGCTGTACATTTGTTTTCTTCGGATGAAGCTGTTTCAACAGTGCCAGCATGCCTGTGACATGCGGCGTGGCTTGTGATGTACCTGTTGCATACCAATATTCGTTTTTTAAATAAGTGCTGATGACGTTCTGGCCAGGGGCAGAAAATTCAATGCCTTTCCCTGTATTTGAGATAGACGCAAGTTTGTCTTTGTCCGTCGTTGCAGAAACGGCAATGACACTATCGTAAGCGGCAGGGTAGCTAATATTATTCTTCTTCCCATCATTCCCGCTTGCAGCGACCACAAGCAGACCTTTTTTATATGCTTCATCCACTGCTGAGCGCAAAATAGGGATATTGTCTTCAAAACCTAAACTTAAATTCATAATATCCATCTTGTTGCTAATGGCCCAATCGATTCCTCGAAGCAGGCTGTACAAGTCGCCTTCTCCCTTTTTATCTAACACTTTCACTGCATACAGCTTCGCGCCAGAAGCGACGCCGACTGTGCCGTAATCGTTATTGAGAGCACCAATCGTTCCTGCGACATGTGTGCCGTGTCCTTCATCATCTTTATAGGAGGAAGTGTAGTTCACGAATGATTTACCGCCGGATATCTTTAAATCCTCATGTGGAGAAATACCAGTATCTAAAATGGCGACTTTCACATTTTTCCCCGTGACGCCTTCTTTTATCGCTTGCTTTACATTCAGCTTTTGCAGGTTGTAAGATTTTTGAACCAATGCATCCTGATTCGTAGAGGCAGCGGTTTTTTTCATCGTAGAAGAAGCGAGTTTGACCTTTATGTTTTTTGAAACATACGCGATGTTGGGGTCTTTTTTGAGTGACGTGACCGCTTGTTCATCTGCTGTCACAGCGACAGCGGGAAGATGTATGTACTGTTCGTTCACTTTTTCACTTTCTTCAATCGCTGTTTGCTTTCCTTTTTGGTTTTTATAGACGATGATGACATCTGTTTCTTTTGGCGGTGCAGCTGCCTGCGAATGGTAAGGCAAGGCAGTTGACAGCGCGAGAAGAAACGCGATGACTACGACGATTTTCTTTTTCAAGGCGATAGCCCCTTGCATACGATGACCTCCGTCTTTTTTTTCTCTATTATATCGGAGAAATGAGAGGGATGGTTAGAAGAATCATATTGTTTGTCAGAAAGTTTTTTTACAAGTAACCTGAAATTGAAATTCATACAAATCTAGTAGACAATAGAGAGATCATAATAAGAGAAAGTAGGATATGCTGATGAACGTAAAAGAGTATATGACGTATGATGCGACAGGCTTGGCAGCACTTGTACAGAATAAGCAGGTAACGCCAGACGAGCTTGTACAGGCTGCATTTGCTAGATTGAATGAGGTCAATCCTGAACTAAATGCGTTGATTCAGACAAGACAAGATCAAGTATTAAAAGAAATCAAGACATTACAGACGAATCAGCCGTTTGCAGGCGTTCCATTTGTACTGAAAAATATATCGCAAGGGCTGGAAAATGAACCGCTGACAGCAGGTGCTGCATTGTTAAAGGATGTAAAGGCAAAAACGGACTCCCACTTTGTCCAGCGATTGAAGCAGGCTGGATTTCTCATGATAGGTCATACAAACACACCAGAATTCGGATTAAGAAATGTAACAGAACCTGCTTTACATGGTCCAACGAGGAACCCTTGGCATCCTGATTATTCCCCTGGCGGTTCAAGCGGCGGGACGGCAGCAGCTGTTGCAAGCGGCATCGTGCCTGCTGGTGGAGCAAGTGATGGTGGAGGGTCGATTCGGATTCCAGCATCCTTTACAGGTTTGTTTGGTCTCAAGCCAACAAGAGGAAGAACGCCGGTAGGACCAGGCGCAGGAAGGCAGTGGCAAGGGGCATCCATTGACTTTACACTCACAAAAACAGTGAGGGACAGTGCAGCCCTTCTTGATCTGCTTCAAGTCATTCAGCCTGAAGCGGCTTTCCAAACGCCATTATACGACGGCAGCTATCAAGAAGATCTAGTGAAACGTACATCTTCTATGCGAATTGCTTACAGTGTACAATCTCCAGTTGGTACGAAGGTCAGTGAGGAAGCGAAGCAGGCAGTGCAGCAAACAGTGAAATGGCTAAGTGATCAAGGGCACCAAGTAGAAGAAGCAGGGCCGGCAATCGATGGGGTTCATCTGATGCAGCAATACTACGTCATGAACAGCGGAGAAATGTCTGCATTATTCACGTCCTTGGCTCGTTCATTAGGACGTCCAGTCAATCCGGAGGAAACAGACATCGTGGCATGGGTGTTGGCGGAGGCTGGCAAGAACGTAACCGCTGCTGCTTACACAGAAAGTCTTGATGCATGGGATATGGCGGCTGCACAAATGGCGTCATTTCATCAAACTTATGATCTCTTTGTGACACCAGCGACAGCCTATTCAGCTCCTAAGGTTGGTGAGTTGATGCATTCGAAGGAAGAAATCACTGAACTTTTACGTGTGTCATCTCTCTCAATGCAAGCGCAGCAGGATCTCATTTATGACATGTTCTTAAAAAGTCTGACCTACACACCATTTACACAGCTTGCCAACTTAACGGGTCAGCCTTCTATGAGCGTTCCTGTTCATCTCACTGAGGGGGGCATGCCTTTAGGTGTCCAGGTTACAGCACCTAAGGGGAAAGAGGATTGGCTGCTTCGGCTTGCAGTAGAAATAGAGTCATCCTCGATTTGGAGAGGAACAAATCAACTCATACGTTGAAACGACATTTGTCTATGGAGGGAAAGGAGTGTCACACGTGAGTACGAAGGATAGAATTATTCAAACGGCCGCACTTCTTTTACGCAAACAGGGGTATCATGCGACAGGATTGAATCAAATCATTAGAGAGAGCGGCACGCCTAAAGGATCTCTTTATTATTATTTTCCAAACGGAAAAGAAGAGCTAGCCATAGCAGCCGTTGAATATATTAGTCAAAAGGTCATCAATCAAATTGAAGAAAGCTTTGCCTATTCGGACGATCCTTATATCGCCATCGACCGTTTTATGACAAACATCATCCGGGGATTTACGGAGCAGGAAAATGAAAGAGGGATTCCGATTGTCTTGCTGGCGGCAGAATCCAAGCCAGAACATACGCAGCTTCATACTGCATGTAAACAAGAAATGATCCGCTGGCAAAAGCTTGTGAAAGAAAAGCTCATGAACAGTGGTTATGAAGAAAACAAAGCGGATGAGCTGGCTTCCCTCCTTCATTCAATGGTGATTGGGGGTCTATCGATGACCACAGCACTCAAACAAACGACCCCGTTAGAACATGTGAAATGTTACCTTAGACACTTATTTATGCGAGAAGAGTAAAATCTCTCGCATATTGTCTATCTATTATATCAATTGGTCTATATAATAAAGATAGTCAATTCGTCATGAGGAGTGATGGGATGTCGGAGCAACCGCAATCGATCAAGCAATCCGAAGGTACCTCTTTTTATACCTTGTCTGGTTCAGGGAAGCTGTATGGGCTGGAAAATCAGCTTGTTCATGTGCTGGCAGAAGCAACTCGAACGAATCAGCTGTTTGAGCTTGTCTTAATCACAGGTGGGAAAGGAGCTTATTTTCCACTTCACTGTCATGAGCACTTATTTGAAACCATTTTTGTGCTGGAAGGAAAGCTTGAAGTGATTTTGGATGGTAAAAAATATATGGTCACAGCCTTCGATTATATTCATATTCCGCCCAAAACGATCCATGGCTACAGAATGCATAGTCACAAAACAAGATTTATTTCATATACGTTGGGCGGACAAATGACAGATGTCTATCAGCAAATCGGGAAAAAGCTTCAGCTGAACGAATGGCCGATGACTGATCATGCTTTCGATGCAGCCAGCTTTGAACAAGCTGAAAAAGAAAGCGATCTCATTTTGATGCATGGTATCCGGCAGCTGTCAAATACAACAAAGCCCTCCGTTTTATTTCATAGTCAGCTTCCTCAGGCGGTGCAGCCCTATGTATTAGAGGCTGGTGAAGGGAAGCAATATATTGTGGATGGTCAGCTCCATGAGCTGATCGCAACAACAGAAACAACTGGAGGCGGGTTCAGTCATTTTGTGATTGAAGGCACGAAGGGAAAGTATTTTCCTCCGCATTATCATCAAGTACATACAGAAGCACTCTATTGTGTTGAGGGAAAAATGAATCTTCAATTGAACGGTGAGGATATATGCCTGATGCCGGGTGACTTTGCCTATATACCGCCGGATACAATTCACTCTTATGAATTCGTGTCTCATTCTAATAAATTTTTGCTATTGCTGCTCCCTGGAAAGATTGAGCAGTTGTATGAGCAGTTTGAAGAATCACAAAGTCCGAGTATATGTCCTTATTTTATTCAAGAAGGGAACTTGATGATCGATCGAGAGACTTCCTCTCAATATGATTTGGTCTTTATCGATAAAGGATAAATATGTAACGCGTTACACACATGATTGAATAAGCGCCTGTCGAACCGTTCGACAGGCTTTTTTGTTTTTTCATATTCATGATTTGATGCATGAACCATCCTCTCAAGGTGAAGCTATGTACAGATGATTTTCGCTAAAGGAGGAAATGCATGTGAGAGCTGTTACTTACCAAGGGAAAAATAGCATCGCAGTGAAGAAAGTAGATGCACCATCAATTCAAGATCGGGAAGATGTGATCATTCGAATTACATCAACAGCAATTTGTGGATCTGATTTACATTTGTATCAGGGGAATTTCCCGCTTCCAATCGGTTATGTGATTGGGCATGAGCCAATGGGGATTGTGGAGGAAGTTGGCCCAGATGTCACGGCAGTAAAAAAGGGAGATCGTGTCGTTATTCCATTTACCGTTGCATGTGGTCAATGCCAATATTGCCATCACCACTTAGAAAGCCAATGCGACAACTCAAACCCGCACTACGATTCGGGTGGACTTTTTGGATATAGTGAGAAATATGGGAACTACCCAGGAGGACAGGCAGAGTATTTACGCGTGCCTTTTGGCAATTACACCCCGTTTAAGATCCCTGATGATTGTGAGCTGGAGGATGAACAATTGCTGTTCTTATCTGATGTTCTCCCAACTGCTTATTGGAGTGTGGAGCACGCCGGTGTGAAAAAAGGTGATACGGTCATTGTGTTAGGCTGTGGACCTGTTGGGCTAATGGCGCAGCAATTTGCATGGCAAAAAGGAGCAGAACGTGTGATTGCGGTCGATTACATTGATTACCGTCTGCGACATGCAAAACGGATGAGCGGTGTAGAAGTATTTGATTTTACAGAAGATCCCGACATGGGAGAAACGTTAAAGGAGCTGACCAAGGGTGGTGCCGATGTTGTGATCGATTGTGTGGGGATGGACGGGAAGAAGTCGCCGCTTGAAAAAATTGAGCAGAAACTCAAGCTGCAAGGTGGAACGATCGGACCGATTCAAATTGCCACAAAAGCCGTCCGTAAATGTGGAACGGTGCAGATGACGGGTGTGTACGGCGGTCTATACAATATGTTCCCGTTAGGTGCCTTTTTCGCAAGAAACGTCACCCTTAAAATGGGTCAGGCTCCGGCTAGAGGCTACATGTCAAAGCTCTATCAAAAAGTGACAACTGGTGAAATTGATCCTAGGGCGATCATCACACATCAATTGCCGTTAGATGATGCCGCTCATGCGTATCACATATTCAATGATAAGAAGGATGATTGTATAAAGGTCATCTTAAAGCCGTAAAGAAGAAGGCTTAGGAATGTTCCTAAGCCTTTAATGTGTGCTCGTCCATCATTTTCTCAATTAATTCAAAAAATGTTTTTTTATCTTCTTCTGAAAGATGGTTGAACAGTTGATTAACAAGCAATTGGCGGTTGTCGATCATTTGTTTTGCAATTTGTTCACCAGATTCAGAGAGTTCAATCCATACAGTACGGCGGTCATTATTATTTCGAGAGCGGATAATCAGCCCTTCATCTTCTAAGTGATTGAGAGCGGTTGTTGTTGCAGAGGGAGATAATGAAACTTCCTGCAGAATATTTTTCACAGTACATGATTGATGACGATAAATGATGCGTAAAATAAACCCTTTCACATTCGTGACGTTTTTCGGGATGTTCTCTTCATCTATTTGTTTCGTCGCCTTTAAATACTTTGTCAGCGCATGGTCTAATAAACTTGCCTCTAGCTCGAAATGTTGCATTCTCCATACCTCTTTTCCTATTGCATTCGCATTTTCCGATCAATTACTAGGTCTATCTTATCATAATAGTTATCATCATTTAAACCAAAATGGAAGACGGATATAAAATTACCAATATTATCAATTAATATAAAGAACAATTCCAAATTGAAATGATTTTACTTTCAGCTGGTTTTATTTTAGAATGTGAATGAGATAAAATCTGCCAACCCATTCATTGGAAATTGGCTATTGTAAATCAAACGTTTGGAGATGAAGATATTGAATACACTACAGGCATTACTTAACGACAGAATGGAACGCTCATCACAAATTGAAGCGGTAACTGGCGGGGGTGTGTCTTATACATTTGAAGAATATGCAAAGCGCATTGACCAGCTCGCTCATTACTTACACCAAAAGGGGATTCGAAAAGGGGACCGTGTTTGCTTTATTAGTCAAAACCATCATCACTTCCCTACGATTATGCTGGCAGTCATCAAAGCAGGTGCAGTCGCAGTTCCGCTTAGCTGGCAGCTTACTTCCTTTGAGCTAGAAGGTATTTTGAAAAAAGCAGAGCCAAAGGCTTTATTTTTTGATCGTGAATTCCGTGACATCATTGCGGCAGTGAATGTGTCTTTAGAAGATTGCCTGATGGTGGAATCAGGTGTCAATGCGAAAACAACACAGCTGTTTGAAGACATTTTGGCTTCAAATGATGGAAGTAACCTTGCTGAAGAGGTATCAGAAGAGGATCTAGCGATGATTTTATTCACCTCTGGGACAACGGGCAATCCAAAAGGATGTATGGTCGGACACGGACGAATCTATCAATTTTTAAAAAGACGTGGGAATCGAGGATTTGATTTAAGAGGAAAACGGTATTTAGCGAGTCACCCTTTATATCATATGAGTTCGATTAACCATCTCATTGCAGCGGCGATTGAAGGGTATACGCTTGTCTTCTTACATGATGCAACACCGAAGCGCATTTTAGAAACGATTGAGAAAGAAAGAATTACGTTCATGATGGCTTTTCCATCAGCTTACACGTACATGCTAGAAGAAATGAAACGCGGTTCGTATGATCTTTCATCTTTTGAAATTGCGATTTCTGGCGGTACGAAGGTGCCCGTGCGCTTAATTAAAGATTACAAAGAAGTAGGCATTCAGATGATGCATGGCTACGGTAGTACGGAAGCATGGGTTGTGAGTGCGTGGCATCCAGCGATGGGCGAGGATAAAATGGGCTCTGCGGGTAAAGTGGACCCGGATGTAGAAGTGAAAATCGTGCATCCTGAGACAGACGAGACATTGCCAGCTGGAGAAATTGGCGAAGTCGTCATGAGAAGCCCATTTTATTTCTTAGGCTACTATCATCAGCCTGACGCTACAGAGAAGGTACTCAAAGATGGCTGGTTCCATATGGGAGATGCAGGCTATTTAGATGAAGACGGTTTTCTTTTCATCACAGGCAGATACAAAGATGTGATTCTGTACGGCGGGGATAATATCTATCCTGACCAAGTAGAAGAAGTCATTGATCAAATTCCAGGTGTGATTGAATCAGCTGTCATTGGGGTACCGGACGAATTATATGGTGAAGTGCCAAGTGCGTATATCGTAAAAGACGATTCCGTCGATTTTTGTGAAGAAGATGTGGTGAACTATTGCCAGGAACGTTTGGCAGATTACAAAGTACCCTCCATTCATTTCACACAGGAGCTGCCAAAAAATAAGCTTGGTAAAATCATGAAGAAGGATTTACGTGAATTGGTTGTGAATGCGTAGTACCTATTCTGCTATAATGAAATTTGAATGATTTTTTGTTTTTCTAACGTTTTGGAGGGAAAGGGTTTGCGACATATTCTTCGTAAGAAACACATTCACGATTTGTTAGAGCAGAGCAGGCAGCAAAAGGTACAGAAAACGCTGGGCGGGCTCGATCTCACGCTCCTTGGTATTGGGGCAGTGATCGGCACGGGGGTCATGGTGTTAACCGGAATTACAGCGGCTAAGGATGCAGGGCCGGCTGTCATTTTTTCCTTTGCCATTGCAGCGATTGTGTGCAGTTTGGCAGCACTTTGCTATGCAGAAATGGCTTCAGCGCTGCCTGTTTTCGGCAGTGCGTACATTTATTCATATACAACGATGGGTGAGCTTGTCGGTCATCTAATGGGATGGACGTTATTGTCCGTGTATATGCTGACTGCTTCAGCTGTCGCCAGTGGCTGGTCGAGCTATTTCAACAGCTTGCTTGAGGGGTTTGGAATTTCGATTCCCCATCAATTCTTAGTGGGGCCGGAACAAGGCGGATATATGAATCTGCCAGCCATTATCATTGCCTTACTAATTGCGTGGATCTTATCTAGAGGAACGAAGGAAAGTAAAAAATTCAATAATATCATGGTGTTTGTGAAGCTCGGTATTATTGTTCTTTTCATTGTAGTAGGCGGATTTTATGTACAGCCAGCCAATTGGCAGCCATTCATGCCGTTTGGTGCAGAAGGTGTCATTGCCGGTGCTGCTGCTGTGTTTTTTGCCTTCTTAGGATTTGATGCGATTTCTGCTTCTGCGGAAGAGGTGAAAAATCCGCAGCGGAACCTGCCAATTGGCATTATTGGCTCATTACTCATTTGCACGATCATTTACATTGTCGTTTGTTTGATTATGACAGGTATGGTGCACTATACAAAACTGAATGTCACAGAGGCTATGTCCTATGTGCTGCAAAGTGTACATCAAAATAGCGTGGCCGGTATTATTTCTGTCGGTGCGGTCATTGGATTGATGGCTGTGATTTTCGCCAATAATTATGCAGCAACTCGAATTGCCTATGCGATGGGACGAGACGGTCTTTTGCCTAAAATGTTTTCGAAAACAAACAAAAGCGATACGCCTGTTGCAAGCATATGGATGATTGGCGGCATGACAGCTGTTATTTCAGGGTTTATTGATTTAAAGGACTTGTCCAATTTAGCGAATATCGGTGCTTTATTGACGTTTGCGATGGTGAGTTTATCTGTGCTTATTTTGAGAAAGACACATCAGCAGCTTGAGAGGGGATTCCGGGTTCCATTTGTGCCGGTATTACCGATTATCTCAATGGGCTGCTGCTTGTTCCTTATGCTCAACTTACCAGGCCGGACGTGGCTTTACTTTGGTGTCTGGCTGTTAATCGGTGTCGTCATGTACGCAGCGTATTCAAACAAACATAGTGAATTAGCGAAATCCTCATGAGAAAAAGGTGCAAATCCGTTGACGATTTGTGCCTTTTTTCATACGATTTGGGATAAGCTATAAAAGAGAAGATGGACGGAACAAGAGGAGGATGAGGGGTATGATTAGTGTTAGTCCTTATATTGTGGTAGACGATGTGAAGGAATCTCTTCAATATTATCAAGGGATTTTTGGCGGGGATATTCATATTTTAAATGAACATCAAGACCGTGTGCTGCATGCAGAACTGCACCTTGGAGAATCACTGCTTCACTTTTCAGATACGTTTGGCCGCACACCAAAGCCTGAACATCTCAGATTGATTATGCAGTTTGACAATGAAGAAGAACTAAAGGCTGTATATGAAGCGCTGGAAGCTGATGGAGATGTAATGGTCGAATTACAGGATACGTTCTTTGGCGCACTTCACGGACAAGTACAGGACCGCAAAAATGGGTTGATCTGGGTGCTGAATTATATGAAATAAACCAAGACCTTCACCTTCGTGAAGGTTCAGCGTGTAGACAAACCCTCGCATTCGGTGTCAGTCCTGCGTGCTGGTGCTCACGAATGACAAATTCGCTCCGCGCCAGTACTCATCCTTTCTAGACTGCAAAGGTTTTCTATCACGCTGAAAAGAAGACAAAAGGCTAAAATCAAGATCATTTTAGCCTTTTGTCAACAATCTGGACTTTCACCTTCGTGAAGGTTTTTTTGGGAGTGCTTTTATTTTCTGAAAAATGGAAAATATGCTATGTTGGAAGAATAAAAGAACAAGGAGGAAGGTGGCAAAGCGATGGAGCGAATTGAATTTCAATCAATCCAAACAAATGGTGTAACACTTCACACAGCAATGGCTGGACCTGAGGATGGCCCGCTGCTTATACTGCTGCATGGATTTCCTGAGTTCTGGTACGGCTGGAAGAACCAAATTATGCCCCTAGCCGAGGCAGGATATCGTGTCGTCGTTCCTGATCAAAGAGGCTACCATCTAAGTGATAAGCCAGAAGGAATCGAATCCTATGTATTAGATCAACTGAGAGATGATATCGTAGGGCTGATTAAGACCCTTAGTCCGAATCAAAAGGCGATTGTGGGGGGGCATGATTGGGGCGGGGCAGTTGCTTGGCATTTGGCATCCACACGTTCTCAATATGTAGAGAAACTAATCATTGTCAACATGCCGCATCCGCGGGTGATGATGAAGGTTCTTCCGTTTTATCCGCCACAGTGGAAGAAAAGCTCCTATATCGCTTTCTTTCAGCTTCCGAATGTGCCAGAGGCAGCACTCCAAGAAAATCACTTTCAAAAGCTGGATGAAGCCATAGGACTGACTGCAAGACCACATTTGTTCTCGAAAGAAGATGTATTAAGCTATAAGCTGGCTTGGACGCAGCCAGGTGCCATGACCTCGATGCTTAATTGGTATCGCGCGATCAAAAAGGGAGGCTTTGAAAAGCCGATATCTAAACGTATTTTAGTGCCTGTTCGCATGATCTGGGGGATGGAGGACAAATTTTTAAGCAGAAAGCTGGCGAAGGAAACGATGAAGATTTGCCCTAATGGTCAACTGATTTTTGTCGATGATGCTTCTCATTGGATCAATCATGAAAAACCAGAAGTAGTGAACAAACTCATACTCGAATTTTTGAACTAAAGAAAAAAGCTCTGGTCAGGGGACCAGAGCTTTTGTGATTTACCCAATATGATTCTTTTTCAACGAAGCAGGTTCATCGTCCCAGCATTCAATGTTCTCATTGTTTGGAACGGCATTTTTATAAAAGACTGGATCTTTCCCCTCTTTTTTCTGCCGTGAATAATCCTTTAATGCTGCAAAGGCGACTTTGGACAGCATGGTAATGGCAATGAGGTTGACGATGACCATTAAGCCCATAAACAGATCGGCAAGATTCCAAACAAAAGGAACACTTGCTACAGCACCGAATAAAACCATAGCAATGACCGCAATACGGTATCCAATCAACCAGGCTTTGCTTGATTTAAGGAACTCAATGTTCGTTTCACCATAGTAATAATTCCCGATCAGCGTACTAAACGCAAATAAGAAAACCATAATGGCAAGAACTCCAGAAGCCCAAGGACCGATGTGTTCACTCAAAGATGCTTGAGTAAGCTCAATACCTGTTAATTTTGTCGTTTTATATGCACTTGAGAAAAGAACGATAAAGGCAGTACTTGTACAAATAATCAGTGTATCAATTAAGACACCAAATGCCTGGATCAATCCTTGCTTTACAGGGTGGCTCGTCACGGCAGCTGCAGCAGCGTTTGGTGCGCTACCCATCCCAGCTTCGTTTGAGAATAGACCCCGTTTGATCCCTTCCATAATGACGGCACCCATGGTACCACCTGCAAACTGTTCAATACCGAATGCATGTGAAATAATCGTCTGGATCACACCAGGCAGTTCAGTAATGTTTGTAATCATGACAAAAAGAGCAATACCAATATAAGCGACAGCTAAGAAGACCACAATGTATTCAGCCATCTTGGCAATCGTCTTGACCCCGCCGAAAATGATGATACTAAATCCAATAGCCATAATAACGCCTACGATCAAACGATTTGTGCCAAATGAATTTTCAAAAGCAATGGTAATGGTGTTCGACTGTACAGCGTTAAAGACAATACCGAAAGAAATGGTGATTAATACAGCAAATAAAATCCCCATCCAGCGTTTCTTTAAGCCTTTTTCAATATAGTAGGCGGGACCACCGCGAAAGCCTGATGGATCTTTTACTTTATACACTTGGGCAAGCGTACTTTCAACAAAGCTTGACGCAGAACCAATAATGGCTAGAATCCACATCCAAAAAATAGCGCCAGGACCACCCATGGCAATTGCGATCGCAATCCCAGTAATGTTCCCAGTTCCAACCCGAGCCGCCATACTAATAGCAAAGGCCTGGAATGGTGATACGCCAGATTTTTGTTTATTTGTTCCTTCTTTCAGAACGATCACCATTTCCTTCAGCATACGCACTTGAAGGAAACGAGACCTGAATGTGAAATAAAGGCCGACAATAATTAATAGTGCAACAATAATATATGACCATAGAAAACCATTTGTTGTTGTTAATAAACCATTCATAACATCACCTCTTCTAATTCATCCTATTTCTTTAAAAAATACTGAGATCCCACTCTTTGGCGAGCTTTTTCAGCATCATGACACCGGTAATGCTATTACCACAATCATCAATGGCGGGACCATAAATACCGATTCCACAGCCTGTCTGAAACGGGAATTCTCTTCTTGCGCTTGGCGGAACGCAAGCCATAATTCCTCCAGACACACCACTTTTGGCTGGTACGCCTACGAAAGCAGCAAAATTACCAGATGCATTATACATGCCGCATGTCAGCATCAATGCCTTTGTTAGTCTTGCGATATCTTTTGGGATGACTTGGACTTGTTTAAAGGGATGGTAGCCATCACTTGAAATAATGAGTCCAATCAAGGCGATGTCCTCAGTTGTGACCTCGATGGAACATTGCTTTAGGTACACTTCTAATGTCTCTTCGACATCTGATTCTAAATAATTGGTTTCTTTTAAGTAATAAGCAAGAGCACGGTTACGGTGCGCAGTTGCCCATTCTGATTGATAAACCTCTTCATTAACAGATGGACGCTTTCCTATTAAGTTTTCGATTAAATCGAAAATATATGCTAGCTTTTCTGTAGAAGTCTTTCCGGGAAGGATGGAGGATACGGTAATAGCTCCAGCATTAATCATTGGATTAAAGGGCTTCCCTGGTTTATGCATCTCAAGACGGTAGATGGAATTAAATGCATCACCAGTTGGCTCTACATCTACCCGGTCCAAGACGTAAGGAACGCCTCTTCCTAAACAGGCAGCTATAAAGCTGATGACTTTTGAGATACTTTGCAGGGTAAAGGGAACGTCCCAATCACCATATCGTACAGATGATCCATCTGGGCCTATCACGCTGATACCAAGTTGAGAGGAATTCACTTTTCCGAGTGCTGGAATGTAGCCAGCGTTTTGTCCATTTTTGTAATACGGACGAATTTCTTCTGCCCATTGATCAACAGAAGACTGGCATGCGTGTTGTGTATTATTAGAAATTGCTGTTTTCATACGATTCCTCCAATCAAAAATCAAAAAGTACCCTATTGAATTGGCGGATGACAAAAAATGCGATCAAATAGGCACGAAAACATGTTACACATCTTCAAAGAACTTGTCATGCGCTGCTTGTACCACTCCTTTACACCTAAATATATGTTCAAATGAAGGCTTTGGCGGCGAAAAAACAAAAAGGGTTTTTAGTGAAAATTCAGAAAACGCTTACATATAGTTTCACTAAAATTGTTCATTCAATTTATCTTGGAAACTACACAATCTGACGAAAATCTACAGAAAAACTTACAAATAAAAATCAGTTTGTCGATCATTGTCTAAACAATTCCCATTATTGTAGACAATCACCAAAATGCTGAATAGCTGAAAGGTCACCATGCCATCTCGGTGAATAGTCATAAAAAAGGATTTTGGGGAAATAAGGAGCTGTGAAAATTATTTTTTTGTACATTGTGAAGAAAAGAGTCTCCTTGTATACTGTGGCTATGCAAAAAGGGGAAGGGATGTTAGTCATTTGAGTTTAAACCAGCTTGTTAAAAAAGACGCATTCATATTAATTTTTATGGTGGTAATTGTGCCGCTTGCAGGAGAACTGAAGTTTTATCCTGTGAATGAGACGTTCCGGATCAGCTTTGGCGCACCTGCGTTTTTCTTTTGTTTATTACTCTTAAGGAAATCTAGACCGTTCTTGCCCGGGTTTTTAACAGGCGCAGCCATTGTGCTTTTTCGAGTAGGCTTAGATCTAATTCAGCATCATGCTGGTTTCGCCGCATCATTTTATCAGCAATTTCCAAGTTTCTTTTTCTATTTTACATATGCATTCCTGTTCTTTGCCGTCCGTACGGGACGTTTTAAACAGCGCTCTATTTTTATTGGGATCATTGGTCTGATGATTGAATTAGTGGCTGATTTTGTTGAGTTGTTTGTGCAATATTTAGTATTTGATACGACGATGACGCTATCAAAGCTGAGTGATATGTTTCTCATTGCGTTTGCTCACAGTTTTGTGGTGATCAGCTTTTTTAATATGATGAAGCTGTATGAGGCACAATCTAGAGAGAAGCAGATCATGAAACAAAATGAACATATGATGCTGGTCATTTCTAATTTATATGAAGAAACGGTTCATTTAAAGAAAACGTTAAAACATACAGAGCATATTACGCAAGAATCATACAGGCTTTATCGTCTAATGCATGAACATGAAGCAGGCAAGGAAGTGAGTCAGGAACTGTTGAAGCTCGCAGGAGAAATCCATGAAGTGAAAAAGGACAATCAGCGTATTTATGCTGGGCTTTCGAAGCTGATTTCTAAGGAAAATATGCAAGACTATATGAATGCGGAAGAGCTCGTTCAAATTGTCCTCCGCATTCAAGAAAAGTATGCGCTCTCTCTAGGGAAAAACATCTCCTTTACATCTGATATAAAAGGCATTCATTTGCATGATTACCATGTGTTCATTTTCTTATCGCTCATTAATAATTTAATGGCAAATGCGGTTGAAGCCATAAAGGATGACGGAATGATCTCACTCGTATTGAAAGGAAGACATGATAAAATAGAGATTCGGATTGAAGATGATGGCCCGGGAATTCCAGAAAAAATGAGAGACATCGTATTTGATCCAGGCTATACTTCCAAATTTGATGCATATGGAACACCATCAACTGGGATTGGCTTATCCTATGTGAAAGAGCTGGTTAAAGAGCTTGGCGGTACAATTAAAATCGAACAAAGAGAAACAAAGGGAACAGCTTTTCAGCTAATCCTTCCTATACAAAATTTAATACAGAGAGGGTGAGTGTATGCGGTTTTTCATTGCAGATGATGATCGTGCAATACGCTCGATTTTAGGACAAATCATTGAGGATGAAGATTTGGGAGAGGTCGTGGATGAAGCCGATGATGGAGTTGGATTAGAAGCCCATTCATTGAACCTAAAAAAAATAGACATCCTTCTGATTGACCTTTTAATGCCTGTTAGAGATGGCATTCAAACCATACGTCATATTCACCCTGAATTCAAAGGCAAAATCATGATGATTTCTCAAGTAGAGGCGAAAGAAATGATGGCAGAGGCCTATGAATTAGGGATCGAATATTATATTCATAAACCTGTCAATCGAATTGAAATTGTCAGTGTGATTCGAAAAGTCATGGAGCGGATTAAGCTTGAGAAATCGATTTACGATATTCAAGCTTCCCTTCGCCATGTGCTGCCGTTAGAGCCAGTGATTTCTCATAATACGACGGGTGCTGGGTTGAAGAAAAGGACGATGAAAGAGGCGGGGGAATTTCTCTTATCCGAACTAGGAATTGTTGGAGAGAGCGGATCTAAGGATTTACTAGAGATCCTGATCTATTTACATGAAACACAGTCAGCCAATTCTCATGAGGTCAATTTCCCGCCGCTAAAACAGCTCTTTATCAAAACTGCGGAGAGGAAGCTGGATCATGGGGCAACCGATGTAGAAGTGATGAGGGAAGTGAAAGCGGCAGAGCAGCGGATTAGACGCGCTATTCATCATTCCTTGAATCATTTTGCTTCACTAGGATTAACAGATTTCTCGAATCCTAAGTTTGAGCACTATGCGTCGAAGTTTTTTGACTTTACCGATGTCAGCCAAAGAATGAAAGAAATGCAGAAAACCTCTTCATCCGCAGGATCAACTGGCAGAGTCAATACGAAGAAGTTTGTTCAAATCTTTTATTTTGAAGCAAAGCAGTTATTTGAGGGAATGAGCTGAAGAAAATCTATTGGAATGATTGGAGAAAATAAACAGAAAAAGACTGCTATTCCTATGATCTATCGAGATCTTCAAGTATCTTTATTATTTAACTGATCATTCTGATTTTTCTTTTTTCTTGAAAATAAAACTCTCCTGTGCAATCGTTTGTTAAAATAGTGAGGTTAGACTAGAATGTCGGAGGTTTTATTTTGGGAAAAATTAAACGAAATGCGCTCTGCCCTTGCGGAAGCGGAAAAAAATATAAACATTGCTGTGGTCAAAAGTCAGGCGGAGAACAAACGTCTGAGCTTGTGTTTAAGGAAGCTGTACAAGTTCAAAAGGATTTAATGAATTACGCATTCTCTAAACATCAGAGAGCCATCAATCAATTCATTAATGAGTTTTCTTTTCTTGCAGATATGGATAAAGAAACGCAACAAATCTCAGTCTTTCATTTGAGTGTATGGGGCATCTTTTTCCGTCCATTAACCGATCAGAAAGAAACCATCTTCCAAGAATTCCTGACAAAGAAAGCGGAAGATATTACCCGTCCGAAAACAAAACAAGTGGTTCAATCATGGACAGGTATGGAGCCATCTTTGCTTTTATTAAATGAAAAAACGGACGAGTCTCTTTACTTTGAGAATATGGTGACAGCCGAAAAGGTTGAAGTAGATGTAAAACCGGATCAAACAGTGCTGCCTGAAAAGGGAAGTCTCGTACTTGGATTCCCTGTTCAATTTGAAGAAAAAGCAGAGTTTTTCATTCAATATACGATGTTTGCGAAAGAGTTTACAGATACGCTTCTTCTTCAAGTTCGTCAGCTTGTTGAAGCATATGAGGCAAATGGAGGAACGCGCAGCACATTTATGAGAGAATCATTCCCTGATGTGTTGAAGTGTTTGTTTGCGAAGCAAGAAGTAGAAGAATTAGAAACATCTGCTCAAACAGAAGGCGATACAGGTCTAACAGCAGATCGCATGGACTGGGCAAGTGACGTTCAACTGGAAACAGCTAAGCTGATTGAAGACGGAATGAAGGAACACGGGGACCAAAGCCTGACAGATGGCGCTTTAACCGTGTGGAAGGCCTATTGTGATCAGAAATCACCTGTGATCCGTAAAGCAGCATCATTTGCTGCGGGAATCGAATATTACATTCATTCACTTGCAAGTGATGCCCCGCTTTCTCAAGCGCAAATAGCGAAAAAGTATGGCATTAGTGCGTCTACTGTATCGAGCCGTTTTAAAGATATTGAAAAAGCGGTGAAAGAAGAGCAAGAGGCGACGGTATAGCATAAGAAAAGACGCGGCACCTTCATTGTGCCAGCGTCTTTTTTTAGTTCAAGATTATCTTGTTTTAATAAAACCGCTCATGTACTGTGATGTATTATAATCGTTAAGGTCAATTTTCCACTGACCATCCCCATTACGTTTCATTTTCACTTCGTATTCAGCCGGGCTGGAGACTGGGGGAAGCTTCTCGAATTCAGATGCGTACAAGTTTAAGCTTTTCTTATACAATTCTTCTTTAGAGCGGATCTTGCCGTTGTAAAACTCATCTCTTTGCTTGTCTAGCTTGTCTTTTAAGTTAGAGGCATCAATACCTGTTACTTGAGCGACAACCTTCGCCTCGTCATTAGAGATGGTTTTTACACTTGTTTCTACTTTGGTTTTATCCTTCATGGTGTCTTGAATCCGTTTGTACATTGACAGAATATCACGGTCACTTACTTCATTGCCGTACATGCCGGCGGTTCTTTTGAAGTCTTTTACGAACATGTCGTGGTATTTATTCACGACATCGGATTGGTTGTCACCTGTTAAATCTGCAAATTGATCGTTCTTTTTGTCAAATACAATGATATCCGTATAAGCGGATAGCGCTTTTGCAGGGTTATCCAGCTTTTTCGCTGTATCTAATATTTTGTTTCCATCTAGGTTGATTTCAATCGAATCACTGTTTTTCTTGATGCTGTCTTGGTACACGAACTGATATTTTTTCCCTTTGTCTACTAGGAAATAAAGAGCACCTGTTTGAGATTTTCCTTTGTTCAATGAACCGAGGTCAAGACGGTCTTTACTGCCGTAAAATTTTAAATCAGATACTTTGGCATCGTCCTGATAAAGGGAGAAGTCAGAGCTATATAATGATAGAGCTTTGTCACCTTTGTTTGTAATCGTCAGGTTGACTTTTAGCACCAATTCATTGTCTCTTAGTGTAGTTGTTGAGTCTTCTGGTAACGTATATTCGTAGCTATCGACTTTTACCTCTGCTGTTTTTGTTGATTTTTGATCAGCGTTACTTGATTTTGCTGAGCTCTGGCAAGCTGCAGAGATGATCATCACGAACGAAATCATGAGGAGTGCACTTATTTTTTTAAGATTCACAGTTGATGCTCCTTTGCTTTTCTTTCGTCATTTCATTCCCGCTATCTGACTATGAAAAAAGAAACAGATAGGATGGTATATTCGGGTGTTACAGGGGAAAATCTCCTTATGACGATTTGCACTTTTCATTCTATCGAAATTCAATCATGATGAGGAATAGGTTTTAGTCCCTATCTTTGAAAGAAATTTACACAAAAATCATTAATAAAAGGAAATTTGCAAGTCTAATATACCGGTCAATAAGAATTAATTTGTAGATTTATTATCAGTTTTAAATGTTTTTTAAGTGAAAATCTTGAAATGAGGGTGTTACTGCTTCAGAGAGCAGGATACTTGAATGTTGTAAAGGATTCATGGGAAAATAAGGATGATTAAGCAGATAAGGGAGATGAGCTTTTGAAAAAGGTAACGCTTGGACGAACTAATTTACAGGTGAATCCGATAGGGCTTGGTACGAATGCGGTAGGTGGACATAATTTGTTCCCGAACCTGAGTGAAGATGCCGGACGAGAGCTTGTGGAGACAGCTCTTGATCAAGGTGTCAATTTCTTAGATTCTGCTTTTATTTATGGGCTGGGCCGTTCAGAGGAATTGATCGGTGAGATTATTGCCAAAAGAGGCGGTAGAGAAAACCTTGTCCTTGCGACAAAGGGGGCTCATAAAGAAGTAAACGGACAAATTGAGCTGGATAACAGCCGGGACTTTTTAAGAGAGCAGGTCGAACATAGCCTGAAACGACTGCAAACAGATTATATTGATTTATACTATATGCATTTTCCGGACGGCCGGACGCCGCTGGAAGAAGTAGCAGGCACATTAAAGGAATTGAAGGATGAAGGGAAAATCAGGGCCATTGGTGCATCTAACCTTGATTTTGAACAGCTTCAAGCCTTTAATCGAGATGGCTACTTAGATGTGCTTCAGTCGGAGTATTCTTTGCTGAAACGTGAGGCAGAGAAGGATCTTCTCCCATACTGCGTCGAGCATCGTATTTCCTTTATTCCTTATTTCCCGTTGGCGTCAGGTTTGTTAACTGGTAAATTTACGAAGGATGCGACATTTGATGATATTCGAGCAAAAGATCCGCTTTTCCAAGGCGAGGCGTTCCTTCAAAACCTCGAAAAAGTAGACAAGCTAAAGGCGATTGCACAATCAAAGAACGCCGAAACGGCACACGTCGCACTCGCTTGGCTTTTAGCGCAGGACGGCATCGACGCCATTATTCCAGGTGCAAAACGAGCTGAGCAAGTTCAGCAAAACCTAAAAACAAACGAAATTCAATTAACAAAAGAAGAAATCAATCAAATTGACCACATTTTCTCTTAATTAAAAAAGGTGCTTAGCTGCACCTTTTTTTTATGACATCGTGAGGGGAATTTTGATGACGAGCCGCAAATGTGGAGAACGGTAAGTAAAATCAAGAGTACCGTCTGCCTTTTCAACAAGCTGATGAATGATATACGTCCCCATTCCTTGATGATCGCCGCCTTTTGTGGAGCGGCCAAAGTTTTTGAACAAATGGTCTAACACGTGTTTTTCCATTCCTTTTGTGCTGTTTTCACAATGGATTAAAAAGAGCCCGCTCCGAATAGAGGTCGCAATCGAGATGCTGCCCTCTTTCCCGGCTTGCTTCGCTTCAATCGCGGCGTCTAGGGCATTATCAAGCAAGTTTCCAGTGAAACTAACCTGATCCGCCTTAGAAAAGGGAAGCGATGAAAAAGGTGCTTGAAGGTCTAGAGAAAGGGCAATGTCCTCTTTTTCAGCCCGTTGGAAAAAGGAATGCAGGGTTGAGGCCAAATAAGCATTTTCTCCTTTAATCCAAGGGAAATGTTTCACGTATTGCTGAATCAAATCCTTGATCTCATGCTCGTCGTTCGACGCGGAAAAGGCATTTAAATGTCTAGCTGTTTCATGATGTTTACTGCGCAGCTCAAGCAGCAATTCATTGGTTCTTGATTCTGCGTTGATCAGTTCTTGAAGCCGACCGTTTAATCGTCTCTCCGTCTGCATCATCTTCAATGCAAGGATATCTGTTGTTATGATGATCACAAAAGCCAAAAGAGGGCTCCATCCATTTCCTTGCGTCAGAAAAAGGGAAAGACCTGCACAGGTAAAGAGCGCAAAAGCGCCCAACATCACAAAACCACTCACATGAGGCAAAAACCTTTTGTATATGAAAAATATATAAAGACAAATCACACAAAAAGTGAGGAGCCACAGCACTCCTGATGATAGCGGCAGAAAAGCTTCAGCTGCTGCATGAAACGCAAGACCTAGCCATATGAGAGCATACATGCGGAATCCAAGATAGAAAGCGTTCACGTTCGTTCTCCTTAAAAATAGTATTTCTTAAAGTATTCTAATTGCTGCTTGGTCATCATGGCTTTTTTATCTGTACCTTCAAAAGACACGATAAATGAATTTTTGGCATACGCCGAGAAGTTCTTAATGTAATGAATATTGATGATAAACGATCGGTGAGAGCGGATAAAATCTTTTTCAGCTAGATCGCCCTTTAACTCGTTTAGTGTCTGATATGTCTGGATTTCTCCTGTTGTTGTGACAATGGTGGTTGACCTGCCTGTTCGCTCAACAAAAATGACATCCTTCTTTTGCAGCACGTGAATATCTGACTGCTGCTTAATGAGAAGCCGTCCATGAATGCTTTTCTCCTGCTTGGTGGACAAGTAGCGCTCTAAGGATTTGGCAATTCGATCGGCTTGGTAGGGCTTCATAATATAATCGTGAACATTTAAATCAAATGCATGGACCGCATATCCGCTATTTCCTGTCACAAATACAACATCGACATTCAGTGCATGAGAGTGAATGAGATCCGCTAATTCATAACCGGACATTCCGGGCATTTCAATGTCTGCGAACAACAGATCAATATCTCCTTTTTTGACCTTCTCGTATGCATCCTCTGCTGACTGTGTGACAAAGACAATCTCCACAGCCTCCATTCTGCCTACAATGGCATGCAGCTTTTCTAAATCTACTCGGTAATCATCAACGAGACCTACTTTTATCATAAAAATCACCTATGACTCTTCTTATTATTTGTCTATTTTACCATTTGTTTTTTTAAAATAGATCATTTCAAGACAGAAAAAGGACGTTTCGCGACATTTTTATGTCAAGGAAGCGTCATTTTTTCTATCATAGACTTAGAAAGTTGAAAGGGGCGAACCACATGATTACTCTCAGCGATTGCAGCTGCTGGTTTAAAGATAAGAAAAAGGTCGTAAAAGCGATGAAGCATATGACGTTCTCCGTGAAGGAAGGGGAAGTTGTTGGCATCCTAGGAGAAAATGGTGCAGGGAAAACCACATTATTACGCGCCGTAGCCACATTATTAGAACCTACGCACGGAACAGTCACTGTCGCAGGCTTTGATACGGTGAAAGAATCAACAGAAGTGAAAAAGCGAATTGGTGTCTTGTTTGGCGGTGAGACGGGACTTTATGATCGTTTGACGGCACGAGAAAACCTTGAATACTTTGGCAAATTGTATGGCTTAGATCAACATGAAATCAAAGCAAGAATAGAGGATTTGGCAAAGCGTTTTGGGATGAGACAATACATGGATCGCAAGGTGAAAGGATTCTCAAGAGGAATGAAACAAAAGGTGGCGATTGCCAGAACCTTGATTCATGATCCTGACATTATTTTATTTGATGAGCCGACAACAGGCTTGGATATCACATCAAGTAATATTTTCAGAGACTTTATTCATCAGCTCAAGCAGCAAAATAAAACCATCCTTTTTTCAAGCCACATCATGGAAGAAGTCAGCCAGCTTTGTGACAGTGTCATGATGATTCATCAAGGAGAGCTTGTGTATAAAGGGACACTTCCAGAATTATATACACAGGAACAAAGTGATGACTTGAACTATATCTTTATGTCGAAGCTCGCTAGGGGGATTTCATAATGTGGAAAACCGTATTTAAAAAAGAAATGACAGATGCGCTAAGAGACCGGAAAACGCTGCTCTTAACAGTGCTGATTCCTCTTTTGACGATGCTTGGATTGGTGTTCTTTTATGAAAGCATGATTGCAGATCCAGGAGATGAAACCTATACGGTCGCAGTGAATGAAAAGCTTCCAACTGAAATGAATCAAATGGTCAAAGAGGTCAAAAACCTCACACTTGAAACATTTGATGACCCGCAGCAAGCTGTCAAAGATGGAAAGGCGAATGCTTACCTGGAAATGCCGAAAGAGGCAGACGACATGCTTCAGCATCAACAATCATTTGCAATTAAAATTCATGGGTATACAACAGATGATGATTCGGTCATCACGGTTCAAATGCTGCAATCCTTACTGGAGCAGTATCAAAACCAAGTCGTAGAAAAGCGTTTAGCCGCTGATCAAATCAATACGTCTGTTGTTCACCCATTTCAGGTGCAGGCCGTTGATGTAGAAGAGGGCGAAGAAGGAGAAAATGGCATGACCTCTATGCTTTTGTCGATTCTTCTTCCAATGATTTTGGTGACCTCCGTTATCTCAGGTGCTTTGCCTGCTGCGCTTGATATTGTAGCGGGTGAAAAAGACCGAAAATCCATTGAAGCGTTGTTCCTGACACCTGCCAGCAGACTCCAAATTCTCATCGGAAAATGGCTTGCTGTCTCCATGTTCGGGATTTTAAGTGGGATTGTGGCGATCGGTATGCTGCTTTTATCCACGCTGCTCTTTACAGAAAAGCTAAAACAAGCACTGAACTTTGGTGATCAAATGTGGAGCATTATCGCCGTCATGTTTGCGGCGCTTATCATCTTCTCATTCATGGTATCGATGATTGAACTGCTACTCAGTGTCGTTTCAAGCTCAGTAAAAGAAGCACAATCGTACATGTCCATGATCATTACATTAGGTGTGATCCCAATGTTCTTTACCATGAGAGCAGGTGCTACGCAGCTAGATACGTATTACTTTGCTGTCCCATTCCTTAATATTCACGCGCTTTGTAAGCAATTGATGTTTGGCATCATCGATCCAATGTCAATCACTCTGACACTCGGCTCCTCAGCACTGGCAGTCGTCATCTTGTTTGTGATCGTGAGAAGCTTGTTTATGAAAGAAAAATGGATGCTTGCGAAATAAAGAAAGTAAAAACTTGTAGATTTTATCTGCAAGTTTTTTATATCCAGAGATTTATATAAAAGAGATTCACGATCGGGTGAAAGGAATGGCATAATGGAAGGTGGAACTTACATTATTATCCTAATTTTTTAAAAGAGGTGATTCGTGTATGTCTTATCAAACAGAAGACGATGATGTGCTAGAGCTATGTAATATATATGCTCAACAAACACACCATTTTGAAGCGTTTATTTTGGGGAACAGGAAAGGATTATTGGAATTAAGAAAAGCGATAGATGAGGCATTAGAAACGGGTAGTTCCGTTGCACATTTATATCCATCTGATTTTGAAGGATATGAAACGTATATTGCTTTAGTAGACGATGAGCAAAAGTTTGAGAAATTAATGGATCCTTATGTAGAGGAATACGCACAAGAGGAGGATGCGGTTGATCCGGTTGAGGTGATAAAAGAGTATGAAGCAGCAAAAGAAAATCCCTCGTAATAGACCGTATCTTACTTTCTTGGCTGTAATTATCAAACGAAAAACGATAAGAAAAAACCCCCGGCATCGGGGGTTTTTCATTAGTTCTTGATGAACTTTTCAACTAATGAGCTTGTTTTGTAATCGTTCAAATCAAGTTTCCATTGGTCGATGTCATTTTTCTTCATGTTGACTTCAACTGTTTCTTCAGAAGATGAAGGTCCTAATTTTTTGAACTCTTCTGGGTAGATCGAGAGTAAATATTTTTGTGCTTCATCATAAGACGCAGTACGGTTTTTGCTGTAGAACTCAGTCGCTTTTTCTTTTAGACGATCGACAAGCGGGCTTGCATCAATTGGTGTAAGAGTTACAGTCACAACGGCTTTATCACCACTGATGGCTTTTGTTTTTGTTGATACTTTTGATTTTTCAGCTAATGTTTCTTTTACAGCTTTTAAAAGCTTATCAAGGTTTTCGTCCTTCGCTGAGCTAGAAGAAATACCTGATGACGTGATGTAGCCTTGTTTGAATGATTTATCAAATTGGTTTACAACAGTTGATTTGTTATCACCTGTTAGTTTTTCGAACTCGTCGTTATTCTTACCAAAAATCATGACATCAATATAAGAAGAAAGAGCTTTTGCAGATGCTTGAAGTGTTTCTGCTTTTTTCATTAAGTCTTTACCTTTAATATCGAATTCTAGTGTTTTGTCATCTTTTTTAGAACCACTACCTGGCTCATTGTACACAAGCTGATAGTCTTTTTCTTTGTCAACAACAAAGAAAAGACCGCCTTTTGATACTTTTCCTGCATTTAGAGAGCTTGAAGATAATACTTCGTTGTAGTCATCTGGAGAGATCGTAGACACCTGTGAGTCATCTTGGTAAAGCGTGAAGTTGCTTTTATCAACATTTAGAGGCTCTTTGCTGATATTTTTTACAGATACGTTCACTTTTAGTACATACTGATCATCCTGTACAGATGTATCGTATTGAGGTGGTAATGTGTACTCAGCACTTTCTACCTTTACCTCTGCTGCATCAAGGGATTTTGTATCTTTTTCCTTTGCAGCTGACTTTTCTTTTCCACCACTACAAGCAGCAGCGATAACAGTGACACACAAGATCAGAAGAAACAGGGATAATTTCTTTTTAAACATGAGATGTTTTCCTCCTCGGGTTTTATGGTGAATTTCATTGGAAATCTTTAGTTCATATCGTTCTTTTTGCACAAAAAGAAAAATACTGTATGTTTTTTACTGTAGAATGAAGCGAAAGTACTGTCAATACTTCAGTGCGTTTCTTAGGTTGCACAGCTTCAAATAGTAAAAATGACACTAAGTTGAAAGGAGAAACTTGTAAATTATGATTTGATATCTCCTGTAAAAACTCAACATTTTATATTTTAAGGTTTTGAGTCGGATTGTTGAATAGGTTCAAATGACTGTTTTTGATAATGGTGTAGCAATTAGAAGGATTTTTATGACTTGTAAATGAGTCTATAGTAATGAATATTTTTTCCTGTTATGCGCATGATTACTTGGTTTGTGTGTTGTTGCCATAGAGACACATGTCCAGCAAAATATTGAGGTATTTAGACAGGCTCACGACACGGAATGTGTCTTTTTCCTTCAAAATGGCAGTCATCTACACAGAAACCCTACATAAAATAAAAGAGAAACGAATGGAGGTGGATGTATGGCAGTGGTAAGAGCGACAAGCTCTGATATTGATCTCATGGCCAGACTGCTGAGAGCGGAGGCAGAAGGTGAAGGGAAGCAAGGGATGCTGCTCGTAGGGAATGTGGGCATTAACCGATTGCGTGCCAACTGCTCTGACTTTAAAGGGCTGCGTACGATTCCACAAATGATTTATCAAGAGCATGCATTTGAAGCAGTCACACATGGTTATTTTTATCAACGAGCACGAGAAACGGAAAAAACACTTGCGCGTAGGAATATTAACGGAGAACGATTTTGGCCAGCAAAATTCAGCCTTTGGTATTTTAAACCGCCTGGTAATTGTCCACCGACATGGTACAATCAGCCGTTTGTGGCAAGGTATAAGTCGCATTGCTTTTATCAGCCAACCGCTGAAACATGTGAAAATGTTTATAACACCTTTTAGCTTGATGAACAGCACAATCCTCTTAGTCAACGATTGCAGAGGGTTGTGTTTTTCTTTTTTTCAAAATGGGTAACCATTGTGTATCAACTAGATGAAGCACGTGATAGGAGGAAATAAAGATGTATCAAGATTTAAAAGGAAAAACAGCCATTGTCACAGGTTCTTCAAAAGGAATCGGACAAGCCATCGCATTACGATTTGGACAAGAGCAGATGAATGTGGTTGTGAACTATAAAGGTGATGAAGAGGGTGCTGAAGAAACGGTACAAGCCATTCAGCAGAATGGAGGTAGGGCGGTGAAAGTACACGCGGATGTCTCCAAAGAGGAAGGAATTCAAGCGATCATGGATACAGCACTGGAGCATTTCGGTACAGTCGATGTGTTCGTCAATAATTCAGGCTTTAATGGTGAAGAAGCGATGCCGCATGAGATGACGCTCAAGCAATGGCAAAAAGTCATTGATGTCAATATCACAGGTGCCTTTTTAGGGTCAAAGGCTGCAATCGCCTATATGATGGAGCATGACATCAAAGGGTCTATTTTAAATATATCCAGTGTCCATCAGGAAATACCACGCCCGTTCAATGTTCACTATTCCACTTCCAAAGGCGGAATGAACATGATGACAAAAACGCTGGCCCTTGATTATGCGGAAGCAGGTATTCGGATCAATGCGATTGCACCAGGTACAATGGCGACCGAATCGAATGATGATTTGCAGGATGAACAGAAAAAACAAAAGCAGCTTGAAAAGATTCCAATGAGAGCATTTGGTGAACCTAAGGAGATTGGGTCCGCTGCTGCATTCCTCGTATCTAAGGAAGCTTCGTATATCACAGGCACCACTTTATTTGTAGATGGAGGAATGACGCTTTACCCTTCTCAAATCAATGATTAATCCAAAAAACATCCGCCCAATCAGCCGGCGGATGTTTTTTGTTCGTAGCGGTGTGCGGCTTTGGCTGGTTTGCCGAGCAGCATCGGGTACTTACTCAGGAAGGAGATACATGGCACCATAAGTAGCAATGTCCCAATCGTGTAAAAGAGAGTCCAAGAGAGCTGCGCTGTATCTGCAATATTGATACCAAGTCCATAATAAACAAATGCTTTCATGATATCGATGCCGGCAAACTGCAAGACAAGAATAACAATGGAATTTCGACCGAGATACGTCAAAATAGGGGACGTTTTGAATTTGAAACTTAAATAAATCACAGCAGCTGAACCGAGCAGTGCACATGCATAGAAAAGAAAAAGATCACCATAGTCATTCACGCGCATATCGATCCGCGAATTAAAGCTTTGCATGTAAGCCGTCAGTACAAGCAGACCTGTACAAAGAAGAAGGGTTGGGTCTGTTTTTAATTCCACAAACCATTGCTTTGCCAAAAATCCGATGGAATAAAACACAACAGCCGTCAAGGCGACATTGGCATTCCACGGCAGACTTTGGTTTAAAAGCAAGGTAGAGGCATATCCAGCACCTCCGCAAAGAAGGGTCAGTAAGCTCAAGACAGCAGGTTTCCCTTTTGTCAGACGGTGCATAAAGAAAAAGATTATTTCCACTAAAAAGAGCGTCGTTAAAAACCAGATGGCTGGGTTATGTGTGAGTCTAGCTTCATCTGCATTGGATATAAAAATACCTGTAAACGGAACGAAAGGGTCAATATCCGTTTGTCCCTTAAAGGCAAAAAAACGAGTAACGGTGAACCAGAAAACATACGTAATGATGGAGAAATAGAGATAGGGCAAGAGTAAGCTTTTGGCTTTCTTCTGAATAAATGACAGAGCAGGGCGTGAGGATGATCGAAACATCATGCCTGATAGTAAAAAGAAAAGCGGCATATGAAAAGAGTAAATGAATTGCTTGAGCGGATCTGGAATGGGCACATGCGCCATGACCACGAGAAGAATACCAATCCCTTTAGCCGCATCGACCCAGTCGAGTCTCTTATTCATAACCTGTCATCTCCTTCCTTCTAGCGTCGTAAACGGTTCTTTTATATGTACCTCTACTATATAAAAGGTACACCCCTTATGCGTTTACAGTTCGCTAACGATTAGAAGACACATTTGCGATTAGATGACAGGCGGAAGGATTTTGACATCTCTATGTTACATTTCCCATTTTTTATGACAATGTAAAAAAAGAAGCCAAGGGAATTGGCGGCTTCAAAATAATTCTGCGATTCGTTTGAAGGAGCGCTGTTTTTCTATCGGATCAAATGAATTGTTGAGAATCATGATGTCATCCGTTTGATAGCGGTCCATCAAGCTAAGTAATTGCTCTTTCACCGTTGCCTTTGAGCCGACGATCATCCGCTGGCGGTTTAGTAACACTTTTTTCATTTCCTGCGAGGTGTAGTGATAGGTACTGGCTTCTTCTATAGAAGGTACGCGGCTGTCCAGTCCTTTTTCAACACGCAGCAGCCATAAATCTGTACTGGTGGCGATCCGTTCGGCCTCTTCATCGGTTTCACCACAAATGACAAACACGGCAAACATTGCGTGCGGCTGTGTGGAAAAGACAGATGGAGAAAAGTGAGACCGATACGTCTCAAATGCTTGTTTGCCGCGTGCGGGGTGAATAAAGTGACCAAAAATATAGTTGATCCCAAGCTCCGCTGCTTGCATGGCACTATTTTCTCCTAAACCAAGCAGCCAAACCGGCGGATGAGTATCAATATGCGGAGAAGCTTTGACCCCAGCATGCGGGTGTCCAGAAGGCAGGCTGTCTGATAAGTAAAATAGAAGATCCTTCAGCTGGCGATCAAACTGAGATAGATCTTTATGCACGCCGTCTGTCAAAGCCAGTCTCGTCCTTTCAATCCCGCCCTGAGATTTGCCGACACCGATTTCAATTCGTCCAGGATACAGAGCCTCAAGCTGCCGCGTGACCTCTGCTACTTTAAAGGGGCTGTACTGCGGAAGTAAAATGCCTCCAGACCCGGTACGTAAGGTCGATGTATGAGCGGCAATATGTGCCATTAATATTTCAGGTGCTGTACTAGCGAGCCCTCTTGTGCTGTGGTGTTCAGCAAACCAATAACGCTCATACCCAAGAGCTTCTGCAAGCTGAGCCAGCTTCGTTGTGTGAATCAGTGTCTCTTGTGCTGTCTGACCTTTAGGAATAGCGACTTGATCTAATATGTGAAGTGATGGCATCATCAACATCCTTTCGGTAATACGTTGAATTTAAGTATAAAGAAATCCTTGAATAGAAGGAAACGAAAGGGTTTATCCTTTGATCTCATGCTTTAACTTTTCTATATCAACATATGAAACCACATCAATACGTTATTTATCAGCAAGAGCTGTGGACGGGAATTTTCGACAATGTTTCACATGAAACACTTCATTTACAACATAAACTATTTTCAACATGGATCTTTCGTTAAAAAAATATCATCTGTTTGAAACCTATCTTGAACGTAGATCGTATATACTAGTAAATAGAAAAAAGAGTAAGAGGCTCCAAGGTCATTTCATGAATTTTGTCGAATTTTCATGTATGATGATTTTAATAGAGTCCATCGCTTAATAAATAGATTTTTATTATGCTTGAGGAGTGATTGATTTGGCGATTACATTAGAAAAAGGTCAACGTATTGATTTAACAAAAGGCAAAGCAGGGCTGACGAATATTCTTGTTGGACTTGGCTGGGACCCTGTATCACAAGGCGGCGGATTTTTAGGTAAGCTGTTTGGCGGTGGAGGCGGCGCTGATATTGATTGTGATGCTTCAGTGCTCATGCTGAAAAATGATAAATTTACGGAAAATAAAGATTTGATTTATTTTGGCAACTTGAAAAGCAAATGCGGCAGTGTCGAGCATACAGGCGACAATCTGACTGGTGAAGGAGACGGAGATGATGAACAAGTCCTCGTCAACTTAAGCAAGGTGCCAGGCAATGTGAATAAATTGGTGTTTGTTGTGAACATCTATGATGCACTTAGAAGAAATCAACATTTTGGTATGATTCAAAATGCGTACATTCGCATTGTTGATCGTTCAAACAATCAAGAATTAGTGAAATATAATTTAAAAGATGAGTATGCAGGGAAAACATCATTAATCGTTGGAGAGCTTTATCGTCATGAAAATGATTGGAAGTTTGCGGCTGTTGGAAACGGTACAAATGATGCGAAGCTTGCCGATATTACGAGAAACTATATCTAATCAGAAGGGAGAGATTCCTAGTGGGAATTTCTTTAGCGAAAGGTCAAAAAATTGATTTAACAAAAACGAATCCAGGTTTAACAAAAGTGGTAGTAGGTCTTGGCTGGGATGTAAACAAGTATGATGGCGGACATGACTTTGATCTAGACGCAAGCGTATTCCTTTTAGATGCAGCAGGGAAAGCAAACTCTCCATCTGATTTTGTCTTTTACAATCAAACAACTGGCGGTGGCGGAAGTATCGTACATACAGGCGATAACCGTACAGGTGAAGGAGATGGAGATGATGAGCAGGTCAATGTTGATCTTTCAACTGTACCAGCGAGTATTGAGAAAATCTCCTTCGTGATTACAATCCATGATGCAGAAGCACGCAGCCAAAACTTTGGACAGGTTTCTAACGCTTACGTCCGTATTTTAAATGCGGCATCAAATGAAGAGCTCATTCGCTATGATTTGGCGGAAGACTTTTCAATTGAAACAGCGATTATTGTAGGTGAATTATACCGTCATGGCGGAGAATGGAAATTCTCGGCTGTTGGATCGGGCTATCAAGGCGGACTTGCCCGCATTGCAACAGACTTCGGTTTAGATATCGGGTAACGACCCGTTTTCATATTTTCAGGAGACAGGAGAGATACGAATATGGCAATTCAGCTTTCAAAAGGACAACGTGTCGATTTAACGAAAACCAATCCAGGGCTGACAAAGGTGATGATCGGACTTGGCTGGGATACGAATAAATATTCTGGTGGAGCCGAATTTGATTTGGACGCTTCGGCTTTCTTAGTGGATGCAAACAATCGTTGTCAGCAAGATACAGACTTTGTGTTCTATAATAACCTTCAGCATCCAAGCGGCAGTGTCACTCATACAGGTGATAACCGTACGGGTGAAGGAGATGGAGATGACGAGCAAATTCTCGTTGATTTCTCGAAAATTCCTGCTAACATTGATCGTATCGGAATTACAGTGACGATTCATGATGCAGAGACGCGCAGCCAGAATTTTGGACAAGTCTCAAATGCGTTTGTTCGTGTTGTAAATGAAGAGGGCGGGGAAGAATTGATTCGCTTTGATTTAGGGGAAGACTTCTCAATTGAAACAGCTGTTGTGGTATGTGAACTATACCGCCACGGAAGCGATTGGAAGTTTAACGCCATCGGAAGCGGATTCTCTGGCGGACTTGCAGCTCTTTGTCAAAATTATGGGTTAGAAGTATAAACGAGAGAAATCAATCGATTCAAGAGGCGCTGCCAATGACTCATATGAGGACCTTTTCCAAAGTGAGAAAGAAACAGCGATCAAGAATAACAGCAGGCGAAAGCCTGCTGATGCTTCTACACTTATAGGAGGAAAACCAGTTGGACATTTTGAAACATATGTTGGACACCTATGCCTCGTTTTTTGATTGGCATATGTGGGCAGAGGTATTAACAAACCCTGTCTCTTGGGGACTCATTGGGACCCTTGTTGTGCTTGAAGGATTGTTATCAGCAGATAACGCACTTGTATTAGCTGTCATGGTGAAACATTTACCAGAAAAGCAGCGTAAAAAGGCATTAACCTACGGATTAATTGGCGCTTATTTCTTCCGTTTTCTATTCATTGGCGTAGGGATGCTGCTTATTAAGTTCTGGTGGATTAAGGTTCTCGGAGCTGCATATTTAGCATGGCTTGTCATTAAGCACTTCTGGTTAGGTGACGGCGATGACGAAGCGAAGGAATTGAAAAAAGAAGGCTGGATGATTCGTGTATTTGGCGTGTTCTGGGCAACCGTTATTTCTGTGGAAATTATGGACCTTGCCTTCTCGGTGGACAGTATTCTTGCGGCATTCGCAGTATCTGAGGAAGTATGGATTCTGCTATTAGGGGGAATGCTTGGCATTCTCATGATGCGTACAGTGGCACAGTTATTCCTGGTCCTTATTGACCGTATTCCAGAGCTTGAGAATACCGCGTTTATTCTCATCGGGATTATTGCCATCAAAATGGGCTTAAGTGCTGCACATATTGAAATCCCGCATCTTGCATTCTTTGCGATTATTATTCTAGCGTTTATCGGGACGTTTATTGTTCATAAAATCAATAAGAAGAAACATCAAGATGTGACAAACGAAGCTGCGGCTTCAAAAGAAGAATAGGATGATCAAAAAGGAATGGAGTTGACTACAGGCTCCATCCTTTTTTGAATCATCAGGTTATTGATTTTCTCTAAACAACAGGAGGTGGCACAGCATGCGGTATTTTCGATTTTTATCAGAGGCGAGGCAGCAAGATCTTTTTTTCAAGCGGCCGGGGGCGATGCATTCACAGACACCGAGGCATGTACTTGCGCATGCATTAGGTGCTACTTTGTATATGCCTGCGACACGACAAGATATAGCAGATATGCTGCTGTCGCAGAAATATGAAGCGCTTTGCTCTGTTGTATTTTGCTTGGAGGATGCCATCGGTGATCAAGAAGTGGACATGGCTGAACAGAATCTAGTGGCACAACTGGCCAGTCTCAAAGAGAAAGTCACGCAAGCTCCTGAAACGGCTGCACATTTGCCTCTTATATTTATTCGCGTTCGTTCACCGAAACAGCTGCTTAAAATGGCAGACTTGCTCGGTTCCTCTCTTCAATTACTTACCGGTTTTGTGTTCCCAAAGTGCTCGGTCCATAATGCGAAGGATTATTTGGACAGTCTGAAACAGGCATCGTCCCAAACGCAGACAGCACTTTATGGGCTGCCCATTTTGGAAACACCCGATTTACTAGAAAAAGAAACGAGATATACGGTGTTGTCAGAATTAAAGCAGATCTTTTTGAATGACGAGGAATATATTTTGAATATTCGCATTGGGGCAACGGATCTTTGCGGTTTGTACGGGATTCGCCGTGATCGTGATACGACCATCTATGAGATCAATTTGATTGCTGATTTGATCACAGATATCATCAATTATTTTGGCCGTTCCTTTGTGGTATCAGGTGCTGTGTGGGAGCATTTTGGCCCTGCACGAAAGGAACAAAAGCCATTCATACGGGCACTTTCTCATAAGAGTGGTGAATCGTCTTCATCTGAATTTGATGACGTACAAGGTTTACTCAAGGAGACAAAACTCGATGTGGCTAACGGCATTCATGGAAAGACGGTCATTCATCCAACACATCTCAAGCCGGTTCAAAGCATGTATGTTGTAACGAAGGAAGAGTATATGGATGCATTAAGCATTCTTGAACATGCAGACGGCACAGTTGGCGTAATGAAGAGTACCTTCTCTAATAAAATGAATGAAACGAAGCCCCATTACAGGTGGGCAGAGCACATTTTAATGAAGTCAGATATTTACGGGGTGTTTCATGAAAATAGAAGCTATATCGACATACTCACAGAAGCAGAAGCCGCATACGCTGAGCATCTTGGAACATATGGAAGTTGAGCTTGATCTCAAAGAAGGTGCGCTTCAGCTAGAAAAAGAGCATCTTTTTGACATGGCTGCAAGGGTGAACAAAAAAAGAGCCTTTTTATTCGTTAGTAAGGTGCTTGGTAAGCACATTCCTGTTCATCCAGTAAAACCGCTCCTTGTCTCGGGCCTTTTAGCCATGGCGTATGCCAAAGAGCAAACAGGCAAGACGTCTCCACATCAAGACCTTTTGGCAGAAGCACTCAAGACAGATGACCACACGGTATTAACTAAAGCCTATGAAGCGCTCAAAAAGGAGAAGCTCTCAGTAGGAAAACAGCCGATCGTGATCGGCTTTGCAGAAACAGCCACAGCTCTTGGGCACGGTGTGTATGACGTATTAGAAGGTGCATCTTACATTCATACAACACGTGAACAGCTGCTGGATCTTGATCCTTCATTGGTATTTGAAGAAGAGCATTCGCATGCAACGGATCAGCTTTGTTATGCAGACGAAGCATTACTTCGCACAGACCGTCCCATCGTGCTAGTTGATGATGAAGTCACGACAGGCCGTACGAATATCAATATCATTCGGGATCTTCATGCAAAGCACCCGCGGCATTCTTACACGATTCTGTCTATTTTAGACTGGCGGACAGAGGAGCACGAGAAAGCCATGTGTGAGCTTGAAAAGGAACTTGGTATTCACATCACTTCATTGTCTTTATTAAAAGGGCAAATGGTCTTTCGGGGCAAAACGCTGGATGAACCAGCTTATTCGTATGAGATTGCTGAGCAAAAGGATCTGCCAAATCTCTCTTTTCACTCTCTTCAATCTTTCTTTCAGCAAGTGCCGTATGCACGTTCTCATGCAACCAATTCGGCTGGTCATTCGCCATATATACATGAAACGGGCCGTTTTGGTTTAAACGCAGCAGATACAGCAGCCATCGACCAAGCAGCTGCAGAGGCTGGACTGAAAATGAAGAAGGAACGCAAAGGAAAGCAGACACTTTGTTTAGGAACAGGTGAGCTGATGTATGTACCGATGAGACTGGCTGCATATATGGGAGAGGGCGTTCTCTTTCATTCAACGACGAGAAGCCCAATTCATCCCGTTGAAAAGGATGGTTACGCTGTTCAAAATGGGTTCACCTTTGTAAGTCCAGAGGATGCCCGAATTCAGCACTACGTGTACAACATACCAAAAGGTCAATATGATGATGTATTTCTCTTCTTTGAGAAAAAGGTCTCTCAGGAGGCATTGCTTCCGCTTGTTCATTTATTTGCTGAGCGGCATGTGAAGCATGTGCATATTGTGACTTTATCAGACGAGGTGAAGGTGAATGGCTAATGTGTATACAAAGATGGGAAGCTATCCAGAGCAGGATGTAACCTTTTTACTCAAAGATTTATCATCCATTGAGATGGAGAAAAGTACAGAAGAGCGGGAGCGTTCCATTCAGAGTGGTGCGCATTATTCAGAAATGCTGCCGATTGAATATAAACCAACGAAATCTTATATGGATTTATTCTATGAATCTCTGAAAGAAAGTAAGGAAAAGGTAGCAGAAGCAGTAGCTGTAGTAGCCGAACAGATTGTGAAAAAGCGAGGCTTCCAAACGGTACTTTGCAGTTTGGCTAGAGCGGGAACGCCGATTGGGGTGCTCATCAAACGATATATTCGAAAGACATATGGTCTTGAACTGCCTCATTACAGCATTTCTATCATTCGTGATCGAGGAATAGATGAGAATGCGCTGCATTATATGCTCAAGGAACATCCGGGCTATGAGATTGCCTTTATTGATGGATGGACCGGAAAAGGTGCGATTTCGAGAGAGCTCCAAAAAGCGGTGCTTGATTTTGAAAGAAAGTACGGGATTCGCCTTTCTAGTGAACTGGCTGTACTCGCTGATCCTGGCTATTGTACACATGTCTACGGAACGAGAGAGGACTTTCTCATTCCTAGTGCTTGCCTGAATTCGACTGTATCTGGACTTGTTAGTCGGACGGTACTAAACAACCGCTGGATCAATGCCGATGATTTCCATGGGGCAAAATATTATGAAGAGCTGCTTGATGAGGATGTGTCCAATCTGTATGTGGATACAATTGAAGAAGCCTTTTCTAGCCTCGAACCAAATATAGAAGAGAAAGCAGAGACCATCCTCACGCAAGGAATGCCTGCGGATTGGCGGGGGATGGCGTCCATTGAAGCGATCGGTCAGGAGTTTCAAATTGAAAACACCCATTTGATTAAGCCCGGTGTTGGTGAGACGACCCGTGTGCTGCTGAGAAGAATCCCTTGGAAAATCTTGATACAGCCTGGATCTCAGGAGAAGCTAAAGCATATTTTGCTTCTGGCAGAGGACAGAGGCGTTCCTGTCATTGAATATGAAAATATGTCCTATACGTGCTGTGGACTCATTCGTCCGCTGGAGCAGATGTCATGAAGACAAGTGCGTTTGCCAGTGATTTAGACAGGACACTGATTTACTCACATCGAGTGCTGGATCAATATGAGTATGAAGGAGATTATGAATTAGTTGAGATGCTAGATGAACGTCCGCTTTCCTATATGTCGGTTGAAACGAAGAAGTCCTTACAGACGATTCATCAATTGGGCTGGTTCATTCCAGTGACGACAAGAACGACCGCTCAGTATGAACGGATCACCTTCTTTCAGCAAGAGATCAAACCGGAGTATGCCGTCACGACAAATGGGGGCTGTATCCTTCATCACGGCAAGCCGCTTGAGGATTGGCAGGTCATTGTTGATGAGAGGCTCAAAGCGTGTATGTCAGTCAGAGAGATGCTAAGAGCCATCTCCGAACTGCCAGTTGCGGCATGGGTGAAGCGTACCCGGACAGCTGAGGGAAGATTTCTTTATTTGATTATGAAGGATGAGTATCTGTCTCGCATTCCACTTGCTGAATTGAAGCAGTGGGGCGAGGAGAGAGGCTGGCAGGTGTCTCTACAAGGGCGAAAGCTTTATTTTATTCCGGCACCGCTCAATAAGTGGGATGCTGTTGCTTTTCTAAAGGAACGTCTGGCGCTTGAATATGTATATGGTGCGGGTGATTCTCTCTTAGATGCAGGACTCATTCGACAGGCAGATATGGGCTTTGCCCCAAGGCATGGAGAAGTGCTCGACTTTGATCCATTGCTTGAGCCGACAGCAGCATCTGGCATGGCAGCAGCAGATGAAATCACCGCTTGTGTCATGAAGCAGATGACAACCGCAAAAAAGCCTTCGATTCGATAGCAGAAATAGAAGGGTGAATGATATGATAGTAGTAGCTTTCAAGAAAATATAGGAGAAAGGAAGGAGCGGCGTGAGTTATAAAGAAATCAATATTAACCAAACACGGGCGGAGCAGGAAGCCTGGAAAAACGTGCTGAAAAAGCCGCTCCCTGAAAGAGACGGTTATGTGAAGGACGAGCATACATTGTCCTTGCCGCGTCTCGCCGCCCGGGTCCTTGGAACTCCGCATGATGCAACCGATTATTTTATTTATTTACATGAATTATATGAAACAGATGGCATTCATATTTTAAGTGAAACGCTCAATCGTCATATTGAGCCGGAGCATTTTCAAGCGCTTCAACGTATTCATTTGATTAACCAAGAAGAAAAAGGATTGTCCGTGAATCGCTTTGTGGCTTTCTTAGATGGTGAACAGCTGATTGTACGCCATCCAAATCCTGTGATGAACCGGCATATCCGCCTTTCATTGATTAAGGTGTTTGAGCATTTCAAACAGCTGCATGAAGGGGGATTTCAGCATCCCGATTTTCGCCGGGTTTTGCTGGATGTCGTAAAGTTCTCAAATAATCATCTAGGTCCATGGCTGAAGGAAGTCAATATAGAAGAAAAAATGCCGGCTGTCATTTGGTATGGAGAGGCGAATAAAAGTCAGCTTTATTTTCTTTACTATGTCATGCTGATTGGCTGTGATGTTGTGCTATTTCATCCAGAGGGCGAGGATTCATTCCGCGAACTAGATCCAGAAGAAAAGCTGACTTTTATTGATCAGTATCCGGGGACTTCAAAGCTGGAACCGTTCCCTACTGAAAAGCCTGAGAGGAAATCAACGGTGGCGTACCGCTCGACTAGAGAGCTTGAAGAGGTGCTCCATACGGAAGATTCAATGCTGTATAAGCCGTGGCAATTCAGAGATCATACCCCTCATTCTATTACGCTGAAGACAACATATGATGAGCTGTTTTTAATTGCAAAGGAACGCTCCTTTATCCGCCCTAATTTTCAAGCAGACCGTGATACGATACAGATTCCGAATCTCTTTGCGAAAATGATGGGGGTTACACGAGACAAGCGTGAATACTGGGATCGTATCCACACGTTAATGGAATGGAAAGAAACGAAGACCATTCGCCATTTTCCTTTTACGAAAGAAGTGTCTTCGAATTATCAATTTCATTATCAGCATGCCCTTTCGTCTGCTGGAGAGATTGATCCTGAATTATTAATGAAAAGCAATGTGTGGCAGTTTTCTCATCTATATGAGGGGACGCAGCGTGCGATAGCAGAGGCGGTATCTCGAATCTGTCAGCATCCGAAGCTATTAAAAGAAGGCAATGAGACTGAATCAGATGTCCGTATTTATTTATTCAAACAGGTACTGCATATCGGCCAGGAGCTCATTGAACTCATTCAAACTTTTGATTATGCACAAACCGTACCGAAAGTGATTTTATATCATACGGAATATAATGGTGAGCTGACTCGTTCTGATGCGGCTGCCCTCATTTTTCTAAATGAAATGGGTGTGGATCTCTTCGTGTATCATCCGGCGGGATACCAGTGTATCGAGCGGTATATAGATGACCAATTATTTGATACCCATTGGCTTGATGAGATGGTCATGAACCAGGAGTTTAAAGAGCCATCCATCGTCAGAAAATTATTTCAATCCATTAAAAACCGATAAGGAGATCAAAGCTTATGACAAATACAAATGGAAATGACATCATTTCAATTGATAAAGAGGAAATCTCCATTGAGAAAGCAGACGATATTCGCGTTCAGCTTCGAAATGAACCAGAAGTGCAAAATATTGCAAGACAGATCGATGCGAAAAATCAACTGGAGCTGCTTGAATACGGAAAACAGCCAGCCGTTGAAATCTCTAAGTTCTCTGATCGTATTCTTTCGATGATGCGCTCAACTAGTGTCACTGACTCAGGAACGATGCTGACGCAGCTTGGGAAAATTATGGATCGTTTTGATAAAAATGATTTTGACGAGCCAAAGGGTGGTCTACTGTCAAAAATCTTTAAGCGCGGCGGCAGCATGATTGAAAAGATTTTCAGTAAATACCAAACGCTCGGTGCAGAGATTGAAAAAATTAATGTAGAAATCAGTAAATATAAAGACGAAATGACCAAATCGACTGTGACGCTTGAAGAAATGTATGAGCATAACATTCAATACTATATGGAGCTTGAAAAGTATGTCGTGGCAGGTCAAATGAAAATCGAGGAATTAAAGCAATTGGTTCCTTCTTATGAAGAAAAAGCAGCTAGTGGAAACCAGCTGGCACAAATGGAGCTTGATACACTTCGTAACGGCATTCAAGCGTTGGAAGAGCGTGTATATGACCTTGATATGGCACGGATGGTGGCTCTTCAAACGGCACCGCAAATTCGCCTGCTGCAACGTGGTAATACGAAACTAATCGGTAAAATCAACTCAGCGTTCATCATCACGATTCCGATCTTTAAAAATGGCATCATTCAAGCTGTGACAGCGAAGAGACAAAAGCTTGTGGCTGATTCAATGAGTGAACTGGATAGAAGAACAAATGAAATGCTGAAACGAAATGCTGAAAACATCTCAAGCCAAAGTGTGGAGATTGCCAAATTGTCTGGACGTCCAAGTATCGACATTGAAACGATCGAATCTTCCTTTAATACGATTGTACAAGGAATGAAAGAGACGAAACAGATCGAAGAAGAAAACAAACGATTACGCGAAGATGGAACAAAGCGTATGCTTGAATTGCAAGATAATATTAAGCGAGCTGCACTAGAGTCCTAAAAAATAAGCTGTCTGTAACTAAAGTTGCAGGCAGTTTTTTAATATTTTAATTAAAATTTGAATGAAAAAGGTTTCTATGTGACCATTTTCGGGTAAATCCTGTTCAGGGGAACGGTTCACCCATGTTTAAAAAAGTCCGCTATGGTGAGGATTCGAGTTATTTTTTAGCACAATTAGGAATTTCAAGTAAAATATTGTCTGATGAGAGGAAATACCCCGTAAAATATGTTGTTTATGAAGCATTCTATAGGATTTACGAGTAATACGGCGTATAAACTCTAATCACCAGACCTCTTATATGGAATTCATACATATTGTGCGGAAATAAGCGAATTCTAAAGATTGTTCGCATCATAACGCTTATGTTACGGTTATTAAGATGCTAATTTGGAGGGAAAATATGAATTCTGAAGAGAGAACTATCAAAATCAAGATAAATAATGTATCTAAAATTTTCGGTAAAAATGCTAAAAAAGCATCTCAAATGCTTGAAAAAGGGAAAACAAAAAGAGAGATCCTAAAAGAGACCGGCGCAACAGTTGGTGTCAATCGAGCAAATTTTGATGTGTATGACGGCGAGATATTTGTCATCATGGGGCTATCAGGGAGCGGAAAGTCCACACTTGTGCGGCTGCTAAATAGGTTAATCGAACCAACCTCCGGAGAAATATATATTGATGGGGATATGATAACGAATATGTCAAAGGATCAATTGCGTGAAGTTAGACGTAAAAAGATCAGCATGGTCTTCCAAAACTTCGCATTGTTCCCGCACCGCACCATTCTTGAGAACACAGAGTATGGTCTTGAATTACAAGGTGTAGACAAAGAAGAGCGCCACTCAAAAGCGCTTGAATCTTTAAAGCTTGTTGGACTTGAAGGCTTTGAAGAGCAATATCCAAACCAATTAAGTGGTGGGATGCAGCAGCGTGTTGGATTGGCACGTGCATTAGCAAATGATCCTGACATTTTATTAATGGATGAAGCATTCAGCGCACTCGATCCATTAATTCGTAAAGACATGCAGGATGAATTGCTTGAGCTTCATACATCTGTAGGGAAAACGATCATTTTCATTACCCATGATCTAGATGAGGCGCTTCGGATTGGCGACCGCATTGTGCTCATGAAGGACGGAAATATCGTTCAAATCGGAACACCAGAAGAAATTTTGATGAACCCATCGAATGAATATGTTGAACGTTTCGTTGAAGATGTTGACCTTTCTAAAGTATTAACCGCTGGTCATATTATGAAACGTGCAGAAACAGTTCAGATCGACAAAGGGGCACGTGTTGCACTTACGCTCATGAAAAACCTTGGAATTTCGTCAATCTATGCAGTCGATAAGAAAAAGCATTTATTAGGTGTTATTTCTGCACAAGCGGCGAAAAAGGCGGCAGAAACGAATACGTCGCTCGAAACTGTTCTTGATAAAGAATTTACAACTGTATTGGAGTCTACGTATTTAACAGAAATCTTTGATGCAGTGTCTGATGCGGCAAATATTCCAATTGCCGTTGTCGATGAGAAAAACAGAATGAAGGGTATTGTGGTCAGAGGTGCATTAATTGGTGCGTTATCAGGTAATGATGAGTATATCAACATGTCTTCTAACAAGCTTGAGGAAATTAAAACACAAGAGCCTTCTGCACAGGAGGTAGAATAAGATGTTTAGTATGAGTGATTTACCTAGAATTCCGTTCGCGGATTACATCGATCAATTTGTTGACTGGTTAACATTAACGTTTGGTGGTTTCTTTGATGGGATCACAAATGGATTGGCAGGAACTGTAAATGGAATTGTTGCAGTACTTGGCGTGGTTCCATCTATTATTTTGACACTTATTTTTGCAGGGCTAGCTTGGTGGATCAGTACAAGAGGAATTGCTCTTTTCACACTTATTGGATTTTTGCTGATCGACTATTTAGGCTACTGGCAGCCAATGCTTCAAACACTTGCGCTCGTTTTAACAGCTGTGGTCATTTCTATCGTGATTGGGGTTCCGATCGGTATTTGGGCATCACAGAAGGAAACTGTGCGTAAAATTGTGACACCTATCTTAGATTTAATGCAGACCATGCCTGCATTCGTTTATCTATTACCAGCAATCTTCTTCTTTAACATTGGCGTTGTACCTGGAGTTGTGGCATCCGTTATTTTCTCCATGCCGCCAACGATTCGTATGACGATTCTCGGTATTAAACAAGTACCATCTGATTTAATTGAAGCAACAGAAGCCTTTGGTTCAACGACATTCCAGCGTTTGTTCAAAGTTCAGCTTCCACTTGCAACAAAAACCATCTTAGCTGGTATTAACCAAAGTATCATGCTTGCTCTATCAATGGTCGTCATCGCGGCAATGGTAGGTGCACCAGGACTTGGTTCAGAAGTATATAGTGCGGTAACGCAGCTAAAAACAGGAATTGGTTTTGAAGCGGGTATTGCCATTGTTATTGTGGCAATTACACTTGACCGTATTACACAAAACATTAAAACGAAAAAAACCAGGGGGAATGCTTAATGTGGAAAAAGTCTCTCTACATTGGGATGACCGCCCTGCTTGTCTTTTTACTAGCCGCTTGTGGTGCAAAGTCAGATTCAAATGCGAGTGCAGCACAGCAGGTGAATAAAACCATTATCGGCATTGATCCGGGTTCAGGGATTATGGCGCTCACGGATCAAGCGAAAAAGGATTACGGCTTAGAGGATTGGACGGTTGTGTCTGCATCAAGTGCAGCCATGACTGCAACGCTCAAAAAATCTTACGACCGTAAAAAGCCAATCATCATTACTGGCTGGAATCCACACTGGATGTTTTCTCGTTATGATTTAAAATATTTAGATGATCCAAAGAAATCTTACGGTGAAGCGGAAGAAATTCATACGATTTCACGTAAAGGGTTTGCAAAGGATCAGCCGGATGCAGCCAAAATGCTTGGTCAGTTTAAATGGTCTCAAGATGACATGGGCGAAGTCATGATGGATATCCAAGATGGTATCAATCCAAAGGATGCCGCCGTTAAATATGTGAAAAAACATAAAGACCAAGTAGCGAAATGGACAAAAGGCGTGAAAAAGTCGAATGGTGAAAAAGTCAATCTTGCCTACGTTGCGTGGGATAGTGAGATTGCAAGTACCAATGTTGCTGCAGAAGTACTGCGTGAGCTCGGATTTAAAGTGACCTTGACTCAGGTGGAAGCAGGTCCAATGTGGACAGCAATTGCAACTGGAAGTGCGGATGCCTCGTTATCTGCTTGGCTGCCAAATACGCATAAAACGTATGCAGCGAAGTTTAAAGGGAAATATGATGATCTAGGCACAAGTATGAAAGGTCTTCGCATGGGTCTAGTTGTTCCGACATATATGAAGAACGTCAACTCGATTGAGGATTTGAAAAAATAGCCAATTATGATGAAGTTCCCTTATAATAGAAGGGAGCATATGAAAAAGCAGTCTGCTCAAAAAGCGGCTGCTTTTTTCTTATATATAAGGAAGGTGGACGAGTTGTCGATGATGGTTAAGCCAATCATGATTTTCCTGCATGGCGGAGGAGTAAGCAGCTGGATGTGGCAGGAACAGATAAAAACATTCAAGGAAGCGTATGAATGCTATACGCCTGATCTCATTGGTCACGGGACAAGAGCAGATGAACAGTCATATTCCATGCGAGAAAGTGCTCTCGAAGTCATCTCGTGGATCAAGGAGCATACGCATGGACGTAAAGTGATACTTATTGGCTTCTCCCTAGGTGCACAGGTTGCCGTTGAGGTGTTATCAAAAGAGCCTGACATCGTAGATATAGCCGTCATCAACAGCGCACTTGTGATGCCGCTGCCATGGCTTTACTTGATGGTGAGACCTCTTTTACCTCTTACGTATCCATTATTAAAGAAAGATTGGTTTATCGAGCTCCAAGCTGAAAAGATGGGGCTTCCAAACGATGTACTCAATCACTATGTGGCTGATTCGAAAAGTTTACAGAAGAAAACCCTTCTGACGATGTTTCAAGAAAATCTCCATTACAAGCTCCCAGACACGTTTCAACAAGCGAAGGCACGAATTCTTGTCACAGTGGGAGAAAAGGAAAAAGGTATTATGAAACGGTCAGCAAAGAAAATAACGAATTCACATCCGCAGGCAGCAGGTGTCATCGTTCCGGCTATCGGACATACATTTACGTTTGAAAAGAAGGAACTGTTTATGGATATGGTTCAATGCTTTATAGAGGAACGTGCGTTACCAGTGGAGTTAAAGGAAATCAAGTAACCGAAAGTAAAGACAGGCATAAAAGAGGCAGCCAGATCTTAGAACCGATATGATAGAGGTATAAAACGCTTACAGATGAGCTGCTGTCTGACTGAAAGCTCATGAGACGTAGAAGGAGGAGCTATGAGTAAAAACTATATCATATTCGGTGCAAGTCAAGGATTAGGGGATGCTTTTGTGAAAGGTCTTCCTTCAAGCGGAGATACAGTTTGGATTGTGTCTCGAAGTGAACCTAGCAGTTTGAAATTAGATGACGGTGTACATAGAATTTGGCTGAAAATTGATTTATCAAGCCAATCTCATATTCCACACATGATCGAAGCATTGGGGAACAAAACCATTGATGTCCTCATCTACAACGTCGGTTTATGGGAAAAACGAGGCTTTGAAGATGATTATTCATTTGATCACGATCAGCCAGAGGATATCGCTCGTTTAATCAATGTGAATGTCACCTCAACGATTACATACATCCAAGCACTGCTTCCGCATGTCAGGAAATCGGAGAATGGAAAAATCATCTTGATTGGTTCAACGTCGGGACTCGATCATACAAACCTGCCGCAAGTTTCTTTTGTCGCATCTAAGTTCGGCCTGCGCGGAATTGTGAATGCACTAAGAGAGCATGTGAGAAAAGATAAAATATCCGTCACCTGTATCAATCCAGGAGAATTGGCGGCAGAGGTTCCATATGAAGATAGAGCCGAAAAAGCCATCGCTCTATATGATGAAACAAGAATTCCTGTGCAGGATATAGTAGAGCTTGCGAGATGTGTGATTCATTTATCAAGGGTATCCTGTGTAAAAGAAATCAACGTCCCAGCCATGACAGATTTGAATGCATAATATCAAGTAGATCATCCGCTAAAAAACGGGTGGTTTCAGCGTGTAGACAAACCCTCGCATTCGTTGTCAGTCCTGCGTGCTGGTGCTCACGAATGTCAAATTCGCTCCGCGCCAGTACTCGTCCTTCCTAGAATTCAAAGGTTTCTATCACGCTGAAAAGGAGACAAAGGACTAAAATAAAGATCATTTTAGCCCTTTGTCAACAATCTGAGACCACCCGCTAAAAAAACGGGTGGTTTTTTTATTTTATGATGAATGCTGCTGAAGAGTCTGATAAACAGCTTCAGTCAAAATCTCAATGCCGGTAAAAATAGCAGAGCGGTCGAATGTCATATATGGATGATGTAGACCGGGCTTTAGATCACAGCCTAAACCAAGCATCGTGGATTTGATATGCGGAACCTTTGCTGCATAAAAGTGAAAATCCTCTCCGCCTGTCGTTACGAGCGGAGGATCAAGCTGCTCTTTACCTAAAACCTTTTCAATGGCATGAGACATCATCTGGACGGCTTCCTCATTCAAGGTAGCGGCAGGCAGACGATGATCAGTTGAAAGGGTAATGGAAGCGCCAAAGGCATCCGCTACAGAATGTACGGCTCTTTCAATTTCTTTTTCTAGTTCATCCATCACTTCATTTGTTTGTGCTCTGACATCTAATGTAAAAGAAGCTTTGCCAGGGATGATGTTTGAACTGCCTCCGCCAGCATGCAGGTTGGTCATTTTCACAGAATGTGCAACTCTTGGGTCGACATGGATATGCGCGAGTCTTTGCACGAGGGTAGAAGCGACTTCAATGACGTTGACCCCTAGATGCGGGCGTGCACCGTGGGCTTCCTCACCAATAATTGTGCCGATGTAATGATTACTCGATCCATGCAAGATCGCAGGTGCGCAGCGTCCGTTTAATGTTTCTTGAATTGGGCGAACATGTACTCCGTATAAGTAATCAACGTCTGCTAGCACACCTTTTTCAATCATTTTCAGCGCACCGCCGCCTTTTTCCTCAGCAGGCTGAAAAATGAAGCGGATGGTGCCGTTTGGGAGCTCCTTTTCTTTTAATGCCATGAAGGTGCCGAGAGCCATTGTCATGTGTGCATCGTGACCACATGAATGATTGGCTTGAAATTCCCCATCTACTTCCTGCCAAAGTGCATCAATGTCTGCTCTCACCGCGACCACTGGTGAACCTTCTCCAATTTCACCGATCACTCCTGTACAGTCGTCAAATGTTCTAGTCTGACAACCTATTTTCTTTAATAAGTCCTCAAGATAAGCCGTCGTATTCGTTTCTTCCCAGCTGATTTCTGGGTGAGTGTGCAGGTGATCAAAGATGTCTTTCACCGTTTGCTGCATGTCGTTTGTCAAAGTTGTCATGAATAGCCTCCTTGCTGACAGAAAATCTGTCAAAATATTCTTTTAGTGAAATAATATTGATCTTAAATATCATCAGTGTTTATAATATAACACATCATTTGATTATTCAGAAAATTAAGTGAAATTCCGATCGGGACAAAGGGGTTTTGACACATGAAAACAGCAGCAGTATCACCACCAGAGAAACAAAAAAGAAAACTTCAAATGCCAGATGCGTATGTTCTCTTATTTATCATTGCGCTCATTTGTACCATTGCAACATATTTTGTACCCGCGGGTGAGTTTGACCGAAAGACATCGGGGGAAATCACAACAGCTGTTCCTGGCAGCTATCACCGCATTGATCAATCACCCGTAAGTCCAGTGGGCTTTTTTACAGCCATTCAGGAAGGGATGGTAGGGTCTTCTTCTATTATTTTTCTCATTCTATTTACTGGCGGAACCATTGCCATTTTGGAGAAAACAGGTGCCATTAACGGAATGATTCACCATGTCATCAGCAGATTTCAAACAAAGCAATTATTGTTTATTTGTATTGTTGGAGGATTATTTTCAGTGCTTGGAACGACCGGGATTGTCGTGAACTCCGTTATAGGATTTATTCCAATCGGGATTATTGTGGCAAGATCCTTGAAATGGGATGCTGTGGCAGGAGCTGCGGTCATTTATATTGGCTGTTATGCCGGGTTTAACGCAACCATTTTGTCTCCATCTCCACTGGGGTTATCTCAGACGATTGCAGAACTGCCGATTTTTTCTGGCATTGGTCTTCGTGTCATTATTTATCTTTGTTTTCTTATATCTAGTATTGTGTACATCTATTTATATACAAGACGCTTAAAGAATAAAGAAAAGGGAAGTCTTCTTGGAGATGAATGGTTTCCTGCGAAGGGACTTGGCGGATCTGATGCAGAATCTGTGGACAAGCCTGAATTTACGAGCAGACATAAGCTGATTTTAGCAGTGTGTGGATTGTCTCTTGGGGGCTTCTTATATGGCGCGCTTCAGCTTGGCTGGACCGATAAGGAAATGGCAGGAGTCTTCATTTTTATGGCCATTGCTGCTGGATTACTTGGCGGATTAGCAGCCAATGATATTGCAAAAACGTTTATCGTCGGCTGTCAAAGCCTTGTTTACGGCGCACTCATTGTTGGGATGGCACGCTGCATTTCTGTCATTTTGGAAAACGGTAAGCTGCTTGATACCGTGGTCAATGGCTTGGCGAGTATGTTGACAGGATTTAGCCCAATTGCTGGTGCGATCGGGATGTATATTGCGAGTGCACTTCTTCACTTTTTGATTTCATCAGGATCAGGAGAAGCGGTTGTCTTTATTCCAATTCTTGCGCCACTGGCTGATTTAATGGGCATCACAAGACAGGTCGCTGTAGAAGCGGTTATGCTTGGCGAAGGGGTGGTTAACTGTATCAATCCGACGTCAGGTGTGTTGATGGCTGTGCTCGCTGCAAGTGGTATTCCTTATGTGAAGTGGCTTCGTTTTATGGTGCCGCTTGCGCTCATTTGGTTTGTCATTGGACTGGTCTTTATTTGTATCGGCGTGATGATCAACTGGGGACCTTATTAACATGTATAAAGCTGCTGATAATCGTTTGGCAGCTTTTTTCTTGTGGAAATATGCATGGAGACAGCGCTTTGAAAGCACAATAAGTGTGTTCACAAATTCGCTACATATTTTTTTTGAGCAACCCCCTTGCAAAAGTTTGTGAAGTATTGCACAATAAGAATGTGAAATACTTCACATACAAAAAACAACCTAGTTTTACTCAGGAGGATGAGATAAATGACAAACGAAAAAGTAAACAAAGTAGCACTTATTGGAGCAGGTTTTGTAGGTAGCAGTTATGCCTTTACATTAATAAATCAAGTGATCACAGATGAATTGGTTGTCATCGATTTGAATCAAGATAAAGCAATGGGTGACGTCATGGATTTAAACCACGGGAAAGCATTTGCTCCGCACCCAGTGAACACATGGTATGGAGATTATGAGGATTGTAAGGATGCAGACATTGTATGTATCTGTGCTGGAGCGAATCAAAAGCCAGGTGAAACGAGACTTGACCTTGTTGAGAAAAATTTAAATATATTTAAAGGCATTGTAGACAATGTGATGAAAAGTGGATTCGATGGTATTTTCTTAGTCGCCACAAACCCTGTTGATATTTTAACATATGCGACTTGGAAATTCAGTGGACTGCCAAAAGAACGAGTGATTGGCAGTGGAACTACACTTGATACTGCAAGATTTAGATACATGCTCAGTGAGTACTTTGACGCAGCGGCACACAATGTGCATGCTTACATCATTGGAGAGCATGGCGATACAGAGCTTGCTGTTTGGAGTCATGCGAATATCGGAAGTGTACCGATTACAGAATTAATGAAGAAAAATGATCAATACAAACAAGAAGATTTAGATGAGATGATGGAAAATGTCCGTCATGCCGCTTATCAAATCATTGAGAAAAAAGGCGCTACTTACTACGGCGTAGCGATGAGTTTGGCCCGCATAACAAGAGCGATTCTGCACAATGAAAACAGTATTTTGACTGTCAGCACTTACTTAGATGGAGAGTACGGAGCAGAAGATGTCTACATTGGTGTACCTGCCCTTGTGAATCGAAATGGCGCAACAGAAGTGATAGAGCTTGCACTGAATGATACAGAAAAAGAACAATTCGCGCACAGTGTGAATGTGTTAAAAGAGATTTTGGCTCCTCATTTTTAATCAAAAGCAACCTATCTGAGCAGAAAAGGATGAATCACTATGTGGCAGCAAATATATAATCCGTTTGGTAATGAATTCGTGAGTGCATTGGTAGCAATGCTTCCAATTTTGTTTTTCCTACTTGCATTAACCGTATTTAAGTTAAAAGGTGTTTTAGCCGCTTGTTTTACCTTAATCGTCAGTTTTGTAACAGCGGTTTTCTTCTTTCATATGCCAATTGAAAAAGCATTATCTGCTGTGCTGCTCGGTATATCTAATGGGCTGTGGCCGATTGGATATATCGTCATCATGGCGGTGTGGCTCTATAAAATAGCTGTGAAATCTGGTAAATTCGATGTTATTCGTTCTAGTATTGCAGGAATTTCTCAAGATCAACGTCTTCAGCTCTTATTAATTGGTTTTAGTTTTAACGCATTTTTAGAGGGAGCCGCTGGGTTTGGTGTACCGATTGCGATTAGTGCCGCTCTCTTAACAGAGCTTGGGTTTAAACCGCTGAAAGCTGCGATGCTCTGCTTAATTGCCAATGCTGCGTCTGGCGCATTTGGTGCGGTGGGGATCCCAGTCATTACAGGGGCGCAAATGGGCAATATGACGCCGCTTGCATTATCTCAAACCCTTGTGTTTACGATTCCGTTTATTTCATTCTGTATTCCGTTCCTACTCATTCTCATTGTGGACGGATTCAAAGGGATTAAAGAAACGCTCCCTGCCTTGCTTGTTGTGAGTGGAAGTTATGCCATTTTACAAGCTGTCACAATGGTGACAATGGGTCCTGAGCTTGCCAATATTATTTCAGCATTAGCAAGTATGGGGATTTTGGCTTTATTTCTTCGAAAATGGCAGCCGAAACATATTTATCGTGAAGAAGGAGCACCAGCCATTGAACAGAAACAAACGTATCGCGGCGTTGAAGTGCTAAAAGCTTGGTCTCCGTTTTATATTTTAACTGCCGTGATTACGGTATGGAGTCTGCCAGCATTTAAAGCATTGTTTGCTGTAGGAGGCCCGCTCAACTGGACAACCATTTTAGTGAAAATGCCATTTTTGCATCAGCAAATTGTGAAATTACCACCAATTGCACAAACAGCAACACCTATTGATGCGATCTTTAAAATAGATGTGATCAGTGCAACGGGTACGGCCATTCTGATTGCAGTGATGCTGACTGGTTTGTTTAGCAGACATATTACATTAACAGAAGGCGCTGCCTGCTTAAAAGCATCAGTGAAAGAGCTTTGGGTACCAGTTCTCACCATTTGTTTTGTCATGGGCTTTGCCAACTTGGCGAACTTCGCTGGTCTAAGTTCAGCCATTGGGCTTGCACTTGCCAAAACAGGCGATTTGTTCCCGCTTGTCAGCCCAGTGCTTGGCTGGATCGGGGTGTTTATTACAGGATCTGTCGTGAGTAACAACGCCTTATTCGGCAACCTTCAAGCGGTCACTGCTTCTCAAATCGGCTCACAGGCAGGTTTGTTAATCGGAGCAAATACAACGGGCGGGGTCATGGCGAAATTAATTTCTCCACAATCTATCGCCATTGCTACAGCAGCAGTTGGAGAAACAGGTAAAGAATCTGAGCTCTTCCAAAAGACTGTGAAGCACAGCTTCATCCTGCTCGGCATTGTGTGTATATGGACATTCATTCTTGCTCAATTTGTATAGGTTTAAAAAAGACTGAGACAGCTCTCAGTCTTTTTTTGTTTATGTCGATTCCCTTGTCACGAGCCGGGTAGGCAGCTGGATATGCTCACGCTGTAATGGTTTTTGGTCTTGCAGGAGCTCAATCAGTTGCTGCACAGACCGGTGGCCAAGCTCTACGATCGGGATGTCAATTGTGGTGATCGTTGGAGCTGTCACCTCGCAAATGTCTTGATTGTCATAGCCGATCACCGCTAGATCCTTAGGAATGTGATAACCATATGAAATGGCCTGTTTAATGAGCCCTGCTGCGACTTGATCATTACCGGTGAAAATGGCATCAGGTGCATTCTTCATGTCATGGATGACATCCATTAAGCGAAAACCGTCTTCAATGGTGAAGGCCTCCCCGAACAGCCAATCGTCATGAAGCGGCAAGCCGTGGGCAGAAAGAGCATCAAGATAGCCCTGTTTCCTTTGTTTCTGTGCTTCACTGCTTTCTGTATCAAAGCAAAACCCGATCTTTTTTCGCCCCGACTGAATCAAGTAGTCAACTGCTTTATAGGCAGCTTCTCGCTCATCGTATCCAATAATCGGAATGTCTGCTGTTTGATGATATTCATTCGCCATGACAATAGGGCCGTTCGTTAAAAATGGCTCGATCTTTTCCCACGGATTTTCTAATGCCCCTAAAATGACCCCATCTACTTCTCTTCTTTTTAATAATTGAAGACCTTCAAGCTCTAACGACTCCTGATAAAACGTCTGAAGCACGATCGCTTTATAACCTTGATCCAGTGCTTCTTTTGAAATGCCTTTAATCAATTGTGCAAAAAAAGGATGGTCCACAGCCGGCACAGACACAGCAATGGTTTTTGTCTGATGTGAACGTAGAGTGCGAGCTGCTGAACTCGGTGTATATTCCATTTCTTTCATCACCTGTAAAATGAGCTGGCGCTTTTCCTCTGACACATATGGATGATGATTCAGCACTCTGGAAACGGTGGTGGTTGAAACCCCGCAGCGTTTGGCAATTTCATAAATTGTACACATATTAACAAATCCTTTACACAAAGTTATTGTTCTGAAATCGATAACATCATTTACAATGTGAAACAAGTTAAATATTAACAAATGGAATTGATTAATTGGAGGGAATGGAATGCAAATATTGACGAAGATATCAGGTAAAAGCAAGGATTATCTCCCTTTGCTGGATATGATCAATCAAGGTGTTCAAGTAAAGTCTGATTCAGTTGAGAAGCACCTAGCAAATGAAAAGCTGGTGACGTTCCTCGAGCAAGATATAAGACGCACTGGCTTGGAAAAAATTCTCTTCCATTATAAACAAAATAAGGAAAAAAAGATACCGTTTCTGCCAGTCGATAAACTGATTTCAGAGGATGAGATCGATGACATTATGCAGGTGCTGAAAGAAGTATTGAGTTCTGGCCGTTTTACTTCAGGGCCATATATTCCGGCGTTTGAAAAGCAGCTCGCTGAGTACTTAGGGAAGAAATATGTCATTGCCACGTCAAGTGGAACAGATGCCCTAATGATCAGTCTCATATCAGCAGGCGTCCATCCAGGAGATGAGGTCATTTTGCCAGCAAATAGCTTTGCTGCAACAGAAAATGCAGTGCTTGCGATTGGGGCTGTTCCGGTCTACGCCGATATTGATCCAGATACTTACTGCTTGGCACCGAGTGAAATAGAGAAGCATATCACAGATCAAACGGCATGCATTCTTCCGGTTCATTTATATGGAAAACAAGCGGATATGAAGGCCATTTCGGCGATTGCGAAAAAGCATGGGCTGAAAATCATTGAAGATGGCTGTCAGGCAATCGGGAGCACTGGCCTCGGAGCATATGGAGATGGGCTTGTTCTCAGCTTTAATCCATACAAAAATCTTGGTGTCTGCGGTAAGGCAGGAGCCATTGCAACAAATGATGAAGCCCTAGCGGAGAAATGCATGGAGATCAGCTATCACGGCTTTGAAGTAGGAAAGAAAAATGTCAAACGCAGTGACTATGGCTTTAATTCGAAAATTGATAATTTGCAGGCAGCGATCGGACTCGAACGTATGAAGTATTTAGGATTACAAAACTTTAAACGTTTCTACTTAGCAAAGCGCTACATTGACCAGCTGCAAACGCTAGAGGATGAAGGATACTTGAAGCTTCCGAAGCTGACGGATGATCATGTCTGGCATCTGTTCCCGATCAGGGTGCTGAAGGGAGAACGAGATGAGCTTGCAGCGAAATTGCTGGAAATGGGCATAGAGACAGATGTTTATTACCCAATCCTATCGCATCAGCATCAAACAGATCTTGTTTCTCAAAAGTATAAACGTACATCACTTCCACATACGGAAAAAGCAGCACAGCAATTACTTCACTTGCCGCTGTATCCAGGCATGCCGCTGCAAGATCAGGAGAAGGTCATCGAGGGGGTTCAACATGTTATCAAGTCTTCCATTCAATAAAAAACTACTGAATCAGCCGAAAAATCCGAAGTGGATCGTCTTCTGTGATTTTGATGAAACCTATTATTCTCACGAAATGACAGAGGAGCAGCGAGAGGATGTCAAGCGGTTGGAGGCCTTTGTGGCAGAAAAGAGCGAAGCAGGAGAGCTTATGCTTGGCTGGGTGACGGGAAGTAGCCTTGATTCTGTGACAAGCAAAATGGAAAAAGGCGGTTTTCATCAATTCCCGCATTTCATTGCATCGAACTTAGGGACTGAGATTGTGTATGCATCAGATGCTCATTTTGGACAGCCAGATGCGGAGTGGGTGAAGCGTCTGGATGCACAGGGCTTTTCAGATGAAAAAATTGAAGACATCCTCGAAACCATACGTGAAAAGGGAATTCATCTCAGACCGCAAACGCAGCTGGGCAGCTCAGGGTATAAGAAGAATTTCTATTATCAGGAGCAGGATGAGCGGACAGATCTTCATCATCTATCATTCATCCAAACACTTGCCAAAGAGCGCGGGGTGGCGGTCAACATCAACAAATGCAATCCGCTCGCAGGAGACCCTGCGGATTGCTATGATGTCGATTTTTTACCAGTCGGCACAGGGAAGGATGAAATTGTCCGCTTTATGCTGAACCAATATGATTTATCGAAAGGTCAAGGCTTTGCCTTTGGAGATAGTGGGAACGATTTGCGGATGCTTCAATCCGTCACGCACGGTTTCCTCGTCCAAAATGCGACGGCCGAAGCCAAGCGGCACCATCATCAAATTTGTCATCATGGGTATGCAAAAGGAATCTATGAAACACTGAAAACAGTGATGTATAAACATGAGGAGGCACATTCATGAAGAAAATTGGAATTGTTGGAGCAGGGAATATTGCAAAAGCACATGCAAGAGCATTGTCAACGATCAAAGGTGCAGAGTTATCAGGTGTCTATGATTTACACGAGTCAGTTGCACAGGGATTCATTAAACAGTATGGCGGACGTGTGTATTCAAGTATCGAAACTTTAGCAGATGCATCTGATGGGTTGATCATTGCTTCCCCGAATTTTTGTCACAAAGACCATGCCCTTCAAGCACTAAGAGCAGGACAGCCCATTTTATGTGAAAAGCCGATGGCTGTGTCGCTGAAGGAAGCGAAGGAAATGGTGGAGACAGCCAAACAGTTCCAGGTTCAAGCCAGTATGGGCTTTAACTATCGTTACTTATCCTTTGTGAATATTTTGAAGAACTTGATTGCCAATGGTGAATTAGGCCGGATTTTAACTGTCAGGACTCATTTTAAGAAAAACAGTGCCCTCAGAAGAAAGACATTTTCATGGAGAGACAGCGGGGAGAGTCTGCGTACGAGCGGTGCATTAGGAGATCTTGGCATTCATTTAATTGATATGCTTTGGTACTTATTTGGCAGTGACATGAAGAAAGACTCCTTAAATACCAAGATGCTGACGCATGTAAAGGAAAAGGAAGAGAAAAAGGTACAGGTGGATGATCATACCGAAATTTTCGGTCAGATGGAGAATCAAGTGTTCTTTCATTTGGTCACATCCAAAAGCACGCAGCCGGAGGAATGCGGATTTAGTGTAGAAGTCGTTGGTCATGACAAGGTATTCAAATATCATACGAACATGAAAAACGAATATGAGATCAGCGATGGCTTGTGTGTGGAGCGTCATCAAATGCCGCAAACTCTGCTGACAGATCCACCAAATGAATTTTACGGATGGTCTGATACGTTCCGTGATCAGCTGATGCACTGGGTGAATACAGATCCATATCCATCTCATATGAAAGTTGCTGATTTTGTAGACGGGTATCGCGCACAGGCTGCGCTTAATACATGCTTCGAGAGGGAAGAGGCTGTCGAGTCTGCTCGGGCATATTAAAGAGGTGGAGCGGAGGATGTCAAAACTCCGCTCCTTTTTAGAGGAAGTGAAAAGATGAAAAAAGTATTTTATTTTGGCTGTGTCTTTTATTTTTTTATTGGGACCATTCATGTGTTTTTTGGCAGCTTAACTCCTTATTTACTGTCTAGTTACGATAAGGGTCCAGGGGAATTATCATCTTTAATTTTTTTTCAGTTTATTGGTTTTTTGACAGGGGTTCTGTTATCCCCCATCCTTGTGAGGAAAAAAGGCTATGGCGCTGTTCTGACTATGGGTCTTTTGCTGATGATTGGGTCACTTCTGCTTGGGCTTTTGGTGCCGGGCTGGTCAACACTTGTGCTTGCAGGTTTTTTTCTTGGGAGTGGTGCAGGCAGTCTTGAGACAACGGCCGGAGCGTATGTGATTTCGATGGCAAACAGTGCAAAGCGAATCAGCATCATGGAGGTCTTCTTTGGGTTAGGAGCGCTGTTATTTCCACTTGTGATTTTACTGACTGTCAATGAACAGACGTGGCACTATGTGTTTTTATTTCAAGTCGGTGCACTGACTTTCTTCCTTATGCTCTGGCTTGCCTTTATGAACAAATTGCCTCGTGGACAGATGATTTCTCCTTCCAATGGGGGAAAAAAACCGTCCTTACTTGTTGATCGAAACAATCGAATCATTGTGGTAATCATGATTTGCTTTGCCTTTTTCTACGCAGGGATTGAAACGAACTTTGCGAACTTTTTGCCGTCGATCATGCTGGAGAAGGGGGGAGACAATTGGGGTCTCTTTGCAGTCTCCACTTTCTGGACAGCCATTGTCATCGGCAGAACCGTGATTGCGAGAAAAGCAGACCAGCTGCACCCGCTGCGTTTTTTAAAGCTAAGCGCAGCACTCATGATTCTGCTGCTCGTGACCTTTGCGCTGACAACGCACATCACCGCCCAGCTGCTTCTCATCTTTTTCATTGGCTTGTGCGCAGCTGGTATGTTCCCAATCGCACTGACTGCATCTGCATTAATGATTGAAAATGCCATCGACGAGGCCACGAGTTACTTTATTGCAGCCGCAAGTTTAGGCGGAGCCTGCTTGTCCTTCTTGATCGGCTTTAGTCTTGAATGGGCAGGAGCAGCAAGTGCCATCTTTGTTTTTGCCTTCTTAGCTGTTCTTCTATTTGCAGCTGCGATTCAAATGAATCGTATGAAGAAAAAAGAAACCGTTCTCCCGCAGCAGTCGGTACTGAAAGCAGATCGATAAGCGATATCATTGCCCTTGAGTCCGCCTGAAAAGATGACAAAGGACTTGTACTAAACCATAGAACGTTTGAATAATATGTACAAGTCAGCATCAAAAGGAGGACGTCTATGTGGCGGTGTTTTTGGGGTATATCTTTTTAGGGTTGTCACTTTCAGCGCCTGTTGGGCCAGTGAATGCTGCCCAAATTGATAGAGGGATTAAAAGTGGCTTTTGGCATGCGTGGATTTTTGGTGTGGGGGCAATGGCTGCGGATATTGTCTACATGCTCCTCATCTATTTTGGTGTCGCCCAGCTTTTGACTGCACCTCTTGTGAAAACCTTTTTGTGGCTGTTCGGTTTTTTCGTTCTAACCTATACCGGAATTGAAAGCCTTCGTAAAATCAACTTGCAGGAAAGTCCAAAGAAGGATGGAGGAAACACGTCGATCGGGCATTCGTTCATGACGGGATTTTTCATTTCTCTTTCCAATCCGCTCAGTATTTTATTTTGGCTTGGGATCTACGGCAGTATTTTGGCCAATACGATCGAAAAGTATGGGGCATCTCAAATGCTGATGTACAGCATAGCTATTTTTATCGGCATGTTAATCTGGGATTTCAGCATGGCGCTGCTGGCTAGTTCGTTTAGGCGCTATTTAAGTGAACGTGTCTTACATGGCTTATCCGTTCTTGCAGGCTTATCTTTACTTGGTTTCGGCGTCTATTTTGGGTATCAAGGGATCATGGCGTTGATCGGGTAGAAAAGCAGACTGACATGTCAGTCTGCTTTTTTTGTAAGGATTGACAGACATAACACATTCTTGAATAATGGTGAGATATAAAATGGATTCAAGGAGCTTTGCCATGCGTATTTTTCTTCCAGTCTTCAACTATTTGTGCATGCTGATCTTATCAGTCATCACAGCAACATTCGTATATACCCTGCTATTTATCCCGCCTGAAGCAGGCTTTGGTTATGTGGAGATGACAAGTCTGCTCATTTTGATTGCTTATGTAGTGTTTGCTGCACCGATTCAGCTTGTCTTACACAGGCATCCTAGAAAGTTTCGAGGCCGTGACTTACTTGTTTATTTTCTTGCGGCGTGGGTGATTTGCTCTGCGTTAGCGTTATGGATTGATTATGGACTGGTTGTGTTCATTAGCTACAAAGTCTATCTGTTTTGCTTTTGCTCAGCCCTCATTTATTGGGTGCTCGATTCTGTCTTTTTAATGAAGAACCAATCATAGGGTTGATACAAAAGTGCTCTATGAAAAGAAGCAGCATGGCGTGAAAGACACACATACATGCTCAATTTGAACGAGAACATCCACCTCTTGAATGCGCAATGAAAGTCGCTTAGGGACAGTCACCACAGCCTTTTTTTCTCATAGGCTATGGAGAAGACGCTAAAACGAGGTGGAAGGAAATGGCCCAGTTGTATGCAAAAAGTTGCCTTGATCAAAATCTACGATCACTAGAAGAATGGAAGCAGGATGCTTTTACGCTATTTGGAGAGATGGTAGGAGATGAGGCAGATACATTCCCTTGTGTCCCCGGAAGACAGGGATTTTTTCTCGATCATTTACGCTATGGGTTTGTGGGTGATCCGAGGGAAGAGGAGGCTGTTGAGGAATTAGCGCAGCTGCTGAGAGAATATCAAAGCTGTGCGAAAGAAACGGGTCAATATGCTTCATTTATTTGTTTTTTTGAAACACCGCAGGATTTAAAGGAAAGTGCGCTTGAAGAGTTTGAGCAGCAGTTTTGGTCATTACTTCAACGACTGCACCAGAAAGATGAAGTGCCATGGCCTGAGGAGATTCCACTAGATGCTCATCATCATGAGTGGGAGTATTGCTTTCACGGGGAAGCATATTTTATTTTATGCTCCACACCGGCTCATAAGCTCAGAAAAAGCCGCCACTTCCCTTATGTCTTAATGGCATTTCAGCCTAGATGGGTGTTTGAGAAATTGAATGGATCGACCAAGTTTGGTCAAAAAATGAGCCAGCTCGTTCGCAAGCGGCTCAAAGCATATGATGAGGTCAGCATTCATCCATCATTAAAATGGTACGGTGATCCGACCAATCATGAATGGAAGCAATACTTTCTCTCAGATGATGAGGCGGAGAAACCAGCCTCCGCCAAATGTCCTTTTACTGCATTAAGAAACATGATGAAATTATGATGCGGTCTGATCTTGCTGCTTCCACTTTCTTCTCATAAATAGCACCATAATGGCAATCACTGCAATGATCCCAAGGCTGATAAAAAAGCCCGGTCGTCCGCTTGCCTCTGTTAAAGTGCCTGAAATGGCAGCTCCAATCAAGAGAAGCGCAAGAAACATTTCGCACGTTTGGCGAGTGGATGGCTTTGATAGTTTTTTACTTGAAAACAGAATGAAGACCCACGTGTACAGAAGGGTAAGACCGGCTGCTGTTGTGAGATGCTCGTAGATGTGTTTGGACAAAAAGAGTGCAAGCAAAATCGAGACAATTAATCCAGCAGCAGTTAAAATAATCGAAGGCCATCCGACATGAGAAGGGTCTTTTTGTTTAAAACAAGCAGGTGCATCTTGATGCTCTGACATCGTGCCAAGCAGCGTCGTGACTGCATAGAGTGAGGCAACCAATGTCGAAAAGCCGGCAATAATGAATATGCCATTAAAGATATGAAGAAAGATCGATAAATGAAAAGGTTCTAAAGATGTAATAAATGGACTGCTGTTCTCATTAAAGGCTGTCACCGGGACAAGCAGTAGAGCAAGACCAATTGAGACGATATAGATAACCGCTAGAATCATCAGCATGACCCGTCCAGACTTTGCTGCATCCTTCGGGTCTTTTAAATGAACCGCCATCAGCCCCATGACCTCAATTCCCCCAAATGCATAAAATGCGTAAATCAATCCATTCCAAAGACCAAGTGCACCGAGCGGCATCCATTCGTGATCTTTGTTAGGCAGATGCAGGGTCGGTTTATGATCTGTCAGAATGCCGAATAACACCAGAACTGCCAGGATCATAAATAGAAAAATCGCCGCTGTCTTCAGTACCGCAAGGACATTTTCTGTCTTTTGAAAAGAAGAGAGCCCTATGATTATCACGAGCAGGGCAAGAGCAGAATAAATGGCAGAAAACACCCAGAGCGGCACAGATGGAAACCAGTGGCGGGTAAAAAGAGAAATCGCTGTTAACTGACTTCCTGTAATCAGCATTTCTGCAAACCAATACACCCAGCCATTGCTAAACCCTGCCCAGCGTCCATATGCTTTACGAGCATAGGAGCAAAACGACCCTTTATCAGGGTTATCAGCTGTCATCGCAGCCAAATGTTTAAAGACGAGATAGGTTCCAACCGCAGCAAGTAAAAAAGAAATGCAGACGGAAAAACCGGACTTTGTAATGGCAATGCTGGAACCAAGGAAGAAACCAGTGCCAATCGTACAGCCGACTCCGATGAGAGAAAGCTGCCACCAAGATAAAGTTTGTTCTTCTTTCAATGCATGCGCAACACCTTTCTGTTTCAATGACATTAGCTTGTGACCGCCTCTTTTTTTTATACATGATCAAGAAAGAGGACGTTTTGGGCATACTGTCAAGGAAAGGAGTGCATGTGATGAACGGAGAACATGTCATTTTACCAAAGGGCAGACTCGGCTTTCGTTTAGGAAAAGGCCAATGTATGCGGGTGGTTGATGTTGAAGGTCAGCAAGTAGCAGATGTGATGGCTTATCACGAAAAGGATTTTTATGAAAAATTTGACCAAGGCGCGACAATGGACAGCCTATTTTCATCAAAAGTGAAAAAAGGCGATAAACTCTATTCTAACTTATACAAACCGATGTTTACGATCATTGAAGACACTGTCGAATGCCATGATTTATACATGCCCGCCTGCCGGCAAGAAATGTATCAGCTTTTATATGGACGGACGCATTTAGAGGTCATGCATACATGCTACGATAATTTGCGGAATGCCTTTGAACCATTTGGGATTCCGAAGGAGGATATGTACTACCCTTTTAATGCCTTTATGAATACAGTCATTGATGAAAAAGGAAAGCTGTCTGTGGAGCTGCCAAAATCTCTTCCCGGTGATTACATTCGTCTGCGAGCCGAAATGGATCTCATTGTGGCCGTATCCGCATGTCCTGCTGATATTGGGAAGTGTAATGGTGCAAACTGTACATCGATACGGGTAGAAATTGATTGAAAAAGAAAAGGGCCAGTCCATATAGACATGGTCTTTTTCATTTATGAATGTTTGATCATGAATGAAATAGGGGAACGTCTAACAAAATGTTCTTCCTGAAAACATGGTATAATGAAGATTCAAAAAACGTTGTCAAATCAATGAATTCAGAGTAAAACCTGTTCTCTTCATGTAGAGGATGCTTAGGAGGAAAAGTGTATGAGTTTGCAAAAAAAGATCAGCCAAGAGTTGCATGTGCAGCCCTCAATTGACCCAAAGCAGGAGATTGAAAAACGGGTTGGATTTCTAAAGGACTACTTGAAAAAAACCGGTGCGAAAGGATTCGTTCTCGGCATTAGCGGCGGACAGGATTCAACGCTCGCTGGCCGTCTTGCGCAGCTCGCTGCATCTGAGCTGCGTCAAGAAGGAAAAGAAGACGCAGTCTTTATTGCGGTGCGTCTCCCGCATGGCGTGCAGCAGGATGAAGATGATGCCCAGCTCGCTTTATCATTTATTCAGCCGGACAAGTCGTGGAAATATGATATTGCGCCTGCTGTGGAGGCATTCAGTGAACAATATCAAAAAGACATGGGCGGACCGTTGTCTGACTTTAATAAAGGGAATGTTAAAGCGCGCATGAGAATGATCGCACAGTATGCTGTCGGAGGAGAAGAAGGGTTACTTGTCATTGGTACAGATCATGCAGCCGAAGCAGTCACTGGATTCTTCACGAAGTATGGTGACGGCGGTGCAGACGTTCTCCCGCTCACAGGTCTGACGAAACGCCAAGGCCGGATGCTGCTAGAAGCGCTGCAAGCACCAGAGCGCCTATACTTAAAGAAACCAACAGCCGATCTGCTTGATGATAAACCTCAGCAAACGGATGAAACAGAACTAGGCATTACGTACAATGAAATTGATGATTACTTAGAAGGTAAGCCCGTGTCAGAACAAGCAGCAGAAGCGATTGAAAAGCGCTATGTTCAATCAGAGCATAAACGCCAAGTACCCGCTTCCATGTTTGATGACTGGTGGAAATAAAAAAGAGGCCTCTCCAGAAGATGGAGAGGTCTTTTTATGTCGAATTTCAAATGGGTTTGACAAAATAACCAAAAATTCATTAAATTAGTAGAACGATATACTTAAGTCTAATTCACTAAATATAGATTTATTTGAAAGGAAAATGCATTCATCATTAGTTCGATTCACTTAATTTCACTGCCATTGACAGTATTTTCAGAAAAAATGATTGACGAAGAAATAGAATGCGCTTACAATGAAACCACATTCCGAAAAGTGAAATTAGATTCCACTGTATGGAATAAAGGGGTGGTTCACTCCAAATAAGAAGCTAAAGGAATGATTGACACAATGAAAAATCGAAGTGCACTGGAAATTTACAAAGAGGGAGGCGCTTGGTGGGAAACTGAGATTAGTCATATTCAAAAAAACTCAATTGAACTTCGAGGTTATCCGATTGAAGAACTGATTGGTGAACTGTCGTATCCACAAATGCTTTATTTACTGCTTGTTGGTGAATTATTGGATGATTCAAAAGCAGCTCTTTTTGAAAGTGTTCTTGTCGCAGGTGCGGACCATGGACCAAGAGCGCCATCTATTGCAGCAGCCAGAATGGCGGTGACTTGCGGCATTTCGTTTAATTCATCTGTTGCAACAGGGGTGAATCTATTAGGTGATATTCATGGCGGAGCCGGTGAGAAGGCCATGCGTATGTTATATGAAGCCAAAGCGATCTACGATGATCAAAAGGATATACAGTCTGCGGCCAAGCAAGTATGTCACACATGGTTAACTCGCAAGGAAAAAATTCCGGGGATCGGCCATCAGCTTCATGATGATGATCCGAGGGTGAGACGTCTATATGAGCTGAGTCACACATATGTCCAGCAAGGTCTTATCAGTGGGATATATTTACGGTTAGCCGAAGCGATTAGACATGAGCTTGAACACCTGAAAGGGAAGAAAATCACGATGAATATAGACGGTGTATCTGCTGCCATCCAATGTGAATTAAACATTCCAGCAGAAGCAGCAAAAGGCATTTTTTCCTTATCCAGAGGAATGGGCATCGTGGCGCATGCATATGAGGAACTGACAAAGGGAGCCCTCGTGAAGGGACCTTGTCCGAACGAAGAAAGATTGGTTCGTTATGCAGGACATGGAACGCGGCACTTGAAGGAGGGAGAGAAAATTTGAGCCATTTGAAAGCGTCATCATATATAAACGGCGAGTGGATGGATACCGGTCGTGTGAAAACAGATATCACAAATCCTTACTCAGGAGAAAGGATCGGTACATCATATCTCGCCTCACCAGAAGACATAGAACAGGCACTTTCTATTGCGCAGCAGGCTAAAAAACAAATAGCGGGAATATCGGCAATTGAACGCTCAAAGATTCTAACAAAAGCAGCCGCCTTGCTTGAAGTACAAAAAGACCATTTCGCAAAACTGATTTCGTTAGAATTAGGCAAACCGCTTAAAAATACAAGAGATGAAGTCTCACGATCAATTGAGACGCTGGCGCAATCGGCGGAAGAAGCGAATCGATTAATAGGTGAGACCATTCCTGGCAATGTATCATCGCGTGGACAGGGAGCAATGGCCATGACATTTAAAGTACCAGTCGGAGTTGTGCTGGCGATTACTCCTTTTAATGCACCGCTCAATTTAATTTGTCACAAAGTTGGCCCGGCTTTTGCGGGAGGGAATGTCATTATTTTGAAGCCTGCACCGCAAACTTCAGCTGTTGCTACAGCGTTTGTGAAACTCCTTCTCGAAGCAGGGTTTCCTGAGGCAAGTTTGCAGCTTGTGATTGGCGGAGTCGACGCTGGGAAACAGTTAGTTATTGATGAAAGAACAAATCTCATCTCTTTTACGGGCGGGGCTGCCGGAGGAGAACATATTACAACTTCTGCGGGATTAAAAAAAGTATTGCTCGAACTCGGAGGGAATGGCGCGACGATTGTTCATCACGATGCTGATATTGAACAAGCCGCATCCCTTTGTGCCAAGACAGGCTTTAGTAATTCTGGTCAAAGCTGTATTTCTGTCCAAAGAATTTATGTCCACCAGGAAATTATGCCGTCGTTTACTGAGGTATTAAAACAAAAAGTAGAGCAGCTTGTCGTTGGAGATCCGTTGTCCAGTGAGAGTGATATCGGCTGTATGGTCGATGCACAGGCCGCGCAGCGTGTTGAGGCATGGATACAAGAGGCGGAGAGTATGGGGGCAAAGCTTTTATGTGGAGGAAAAAGAAATGGAGCGAGCATCACACCGGCTATTTTGCTAAACCCTCCGAAACAGGCCAAGGTCGTCTGTGAGGAAGTGTTCGGCCCAGTTGTCAGCATTCTCCCTTATGAGGAGCTGGAGGAGGCAATTAAAGAAGCAAATGATAGTCGATATGGTTTGCAGGCAGGGATCTTTACGAATCAGCTGGATGTGGCATTACACGCAGCAAAAGAGCTTGAAACTGGCGGGGTTGTCATCAATGGGACATCGAATTTTAGACTGGATCATTGGCCTTATGGTGGGATTAAGCGAAGCGGCCTTGGAAGAGAAGGTCCGCGTTTCGCCATCGAGGAGATGACCGAAACCAAAATGGTCGTGCTTCCACAGGGTCTGTGAAAGGGGCGTTTGGATGTGAATGCATTTCAGCAAAAGGTAAAAAGTGTGCAGACAGGCGCTCAGCCAATGATTTGTACGCCGCTCATCGGACAAACAAAGGAAGAATTGTTTCATGAGGTCGAGGTGTTAACTGAGAAAAAGCCAGATGTGATAGAGTGGCGGGCGGATTTTTTTTATCATCTTCATGACATGGAACAAGTGATAGAAACCCTTAAGGGAATGGTAGAAAGGGCAAAGGGCATCCCATTTTTATTCACCATTCGTTCTGAAAAGGAGGGCGGCGAAAGTATATCACTCTCTGAATCTGAGAAGGTTTCTTTGCTTGCCGAGCTTTGTTCCACTCAGCTTGTGGACGCCGTTGATTATGAATTGATGCATGATGTGACACATATACAGCAAGTCAGTCAGGCGGCTAAAAGAAATGGGGTTACCTTGATTGTGTCGTATCACGATTTCCAGCGTACCCCTGAGGTAGATCGTCTCATGCAGCTATTCGTCAATGCAGAATCAGCCGGCGCTGACATCGCAAAGATCGCAGTGATGCCGCATTCCTATGACGATGCATTAACACTGCTCTCAGCGACCAGCCATGCGAAAAAGCAGCTGTCAATTCCCGTTATTTCGATGGCAATGGGGGAATACGGGGCTTTTACAAGAATGATTGGCGGACTTTTTGGATCTGTCATGACCTTTGCTGTAGGGAAAGAAAGCTCAGCTCCCGGGCAAGTGGCGATACAGGATTTGAACAATGTTCTATCTATTGTGTTTTCAAAGAATAAGTGAGTAGCAGATTCATAGCTGCACCGTGAGAGGAGAGAAACATGAAGAAGAATATTTCTACACAGGTTATTCAGTACTTAGAAAATCGGGGAGTCGAGCATATTTTTGGTCTCTGCGGTCATACGAATATTGCCTTTTTATCAGCGCTTGAAAAAAGCTCGATTCAATTTGTAAATGTCAGGCATGAACAGATAGCGGCACATGCAGCAGATGGTTATGCGCGAGCAAAGAAACAGACGGCTGTTGTGCTCAGTCATCTAGGTCCTGGACTCACCAATGCGGCAACAGGGGTAGCGAATGCAGCACTTGATTCCATTCCAATGGTTGTTATTGCAGGCGATGTCCCAAGTCATTACTACGGAAAGCACCCACACCAAGAGATCAATCTTCATTCCGATGCCTCTCAATACGAAATTTACCGGCCGTTTGTGAAAAGAGCATGGCGAGTCGATATTCCAGCATTATTTCCAGAGATTTTATCAAAAGCATTTCAGTTAGCTGAAAGCGGCCGTCCTGGCCCAGTGCTGATATCTGTTCCAATGGATGTGTTCTCAAAAGACCTAGATGTGTCCTTGTTTGAACAAATCAACCATCATACACAGACCATTGAAAAACCTTCAATTGATGATCAAACAGCCAATCGGATATTAGATCGATTGCTGCAGGCAGAAAGGCCGCTCTTATATGTAGGGGGAGGCATTTTACTAGCTGATGCAGCTGAAGAATTAAAGGCATTTTCTGACCATCTAAGTATCCCTGTCGCCCATTCTTTGATGGGGAAAGGAGCCATGCCGGATGATCACCCAATGACCCTTGGAATGACAGGGTTTTGGGGGACAAAATTTATCAATGATCAGTGCAAAGCGGCGGACTATATATTGGCTTTAGGCACTCGTTTTGCTGAAGCTGATGCGAGTTCGTGGGAATCAGATTATACGTTCCGTTTCCCGTCAACTAAGCTCATTCATATTGACATTGATTCGAATGAAATTGGACGTAACTATCCTGTTGACATTGGAGCAGTAGCCGATCTTAAGCAGGCCTTGACTGTACTCAATCGAGTGGCGAGAGAAAGATTGCCAGAAGGGCTGAATCGACCTGAATTGAAAAAGGAAATTGCGGCATATCGTAAGGATTTTCAGGCGGGCAACCTGACGAACATTCAAGATGAATCTTTCCCAATGAAGCCGCAGCGTATTTTGCAGGAAGTGCGGGAAGTATTGCCGCCAGATGCCTTTATTACAACGGATGTTGGCTGGAACAAAAATGGAGTCGGACAGCAATTTCCTGTGCTCACGCCAGGGACCATTCTAACTCCGGGAGGCTTTGCAACGATGGGATTTGGAGCCCCTGCTGCGCTTGGGGCAAAGATTGCCCAGCCTGACCGTGTCGTTGTGTCACTCGTTGGGGACGGCGGATTCGGTCAAAATCCATCTGTTCTCGCAACAGCCGTTGAAGAGAACATTCCTGTTGTGTGGATTGTAATGAATAACAGTGCATTTGGAACAATAGCCGGCTTGCAAATGGCGCACTATGAAACGACGTACGGTACTGTTTTCAGAAAAGGTGGAGAAAGCTATTCTCCGGATTTTGCAGCCATTGCAAGAGGTTATGGAATGAAGGGGATTAAAATCACCTCTGCTTCTGAATTCAAAGAAGCTTTAGCTGAAGCCATTGCATCTCAAGAGCCTTGCGTCATCGATGTAGCAATGAAAAATGATCCTGTCCCTACGGACGGACATTGGAATATTAATGATATTTATTCACCAAATTCAAAGCGCTCACATGTCAGCGTGAATTAAACATAAAGAGGAGGAAAGAACAATGAAAATTAAAGTATTAAATCCGTTTCAAGATGGGAACCCATTATGGTTAGGTTTAGATCATCCAGAGGAGCAAATGATTCGAAAGGTATTTCAAACCATTACACCAGATACTGTTGGGTCAGAGCATATGATGGCGGGTCTCACCATTTTTGAACCGGGAGAAGCAAGTTCAGTGCACAATCACCCGGGTTCAGAGGAATTTGATTATGTGATTAAAGGATCTGGTGAAGTCATTTGTGATGGAGAAAGGCAGTCCTTTAAACAAAATGATTTCATGTTCATTCCAGATGGTGTCTCGCATCAGCATGTAAATACAGGAGATGAACCTTTATGGCTCATTTGGCTTTACACACCGCAAGGGCAGCTTCCGAAGGATTAAAAAAACTGTACCGGTAAGCCCTCCTTTTGAACTATCAGGGCCTTCCGAGTCAATCAGAAAGATGAAAAGGGCTAAAATAGAAAGTTATTTAGCCCTTCATCATTTGAATGAAAGGGAGTCAAGCAATGAATATGAATACACCGCTCGAAGGAATGAAAATATTAGACGTCTCTACGATGATCGCTGCACCCTATGGCGCGGTGCTTCTAGGGGATTTTGGTGCAGAGGTCATCAAAGTCGAGATTCCTGGTAAAGGCGATACGCTGCGGCATGTTGGCCCTTTTGCAGAAGGAGAACCACTTAGATGGTCAGGTCTCTCACGAAATAAGAAATCTCTCACACTCGATCTGCACAAAGACGAAGCAAAAGACATTTTTAAAAAGCTTGCAGGTCAGGTCGATGTGTTGATTGAAAATTTCCGCCCTGGAACACTCGAAAAATGGGGCGTAGGATACGATGTATTAAAAGAAATCAACCCTCAATTAATTATGATTCGTGTTTCGGGTTATGGACAAACGGGCCCGTTTAAGGACAAGGCCGGATTTGGAACACCTGCGACGGCGTTTAGCGGCTTTACATATATTCAAGGGTTTCCAGACCGGCATCCAGTCAGTCCTTCCTTTTCTTTAACTGATTATATTGCAGGCATATATGTGGCATTTGCTACCGTGACAGCGATGTATTACAGAGATACACATCCAGAAGGAACTGGGCAAATGGTGGATTTGGCCCTCTATGAATCTGTGTTTCGTATGTTAGAATTTTTGGTTGCAGAATATGACAAGCTTGGGAAGGTGCGTGAGCGTTCACCGGGGCTGAGCGGTCATTCAAGCCCTGCCGGCACCTATGAGACAAAGGATGGGCACTATTTGGTTCTTGTGACGAGTACCGATTCGACCTTCAATCGATTGGCAGAGGCGATGAATCGATTAGATTTATTAGAGAATGAAAAATTCGCGGTCAATGCATCTAGGCTGAAGCATAACAAAGAGATGGATGCGATTGTCTCTCAATGGATCGCGTCGAAAACAAGGGATGACGTATTAGAAATTCTAGATACTCATGGCGTTCCTGTGAGCCCAATTTTAAGTATTCAGGATATTTTTGAGCATCCGCAATTTAAAGCACGAGAGAATATCGTCGAGGTACATCATCCTCGTCTTGGAAAAGTAAAGGTGCCTGGGATCATTCCGAAGTTTGAAAAAACACCCGGAAGTATCCGTCACATTGCACCTGATTTAGGCGAACATAATTTTGAGATTTTAACAAATATGCTTGGCTTAACAGAAGAAGAGTGCAAACGATTGGAAGAAAAAGGGGTTATTTAAGGCGCTCAACCGAACCGCACGCTGCGGAAACAAAGGAGGATGGTTATGAAAGTGCATTCAGAACTGAAGGGGAATGAATTGCGGCCCGCATATGTGAAACCAACGAAAGCCCGTTTTGGCATATTGATTCTGTTGTTTTTTATTACCGCCATTAATTATATTGATCGAGCCAGTGTGTCCATTGTTGCTCCTGCGATTCAATCTTCATTGCAATTAAATCCTGCCTTATTAGGTCTGATCTTTTCAGCATTTAGCTGGACATATACAGCGATGCAAATACCAGGCGGCTTTATTCTCGATAAATTTGGCTCAAAGGTAACGTATGGGATATCACTCATTACTTGGTCTATTTTCACAGGCCTGCAGGCGTTTGCGAACAGCTTTGCCTTTTTATTCGGCTGTCGTTTGTTGATTGGGATTACAGAATCTCCCGCATTTCCTGCGAATAACCGCATTGTCACCACATGGTTTCCAAGGCGGGAACGGGCTTTTGCAACAGGTGTTTATACTGCTGGAGAGTATGTGGGTCTTGCATTTGCGACACCTCTTCTTTTTTGGATCATGACGACTTTCGATTGGAGAACCGTCTTTATTACAGCAGGTGCGCTTGGTATCATATTTGCTTTCTTTTGGTACAAGTATTATCACGAACCGAAAGAGCATCCAAAGGTGAATGAAGATGAGTTAGAATTCATCCGGCAAGGCGAAGGGCTGACAGTCGCATCACAGGAGAAACTGAAATGGGCAGACTTTGCCGCCCTTCTAAAATATCGTAAATTGATTGGGCTCTATATTGGTCAATTCTCTGTTGCGTCTACACTTTTTTTCTTTTTAACATGGTTTCCGACCTATTTAGCAGAGGCGAAAAATATGGCGTTTCTTAAGGTAGGTTTTGCTGCTTCTCTTCCTTATATTGCTGCATTCTTTGGGGTCTTGTTTGGAGGTTATGTGTCTGACTGGCTGCTTAAAAAGGGCGTATCAGTGAATGTAGCGAGGAAGCTGCCGGTAGTGGTTGGCTTGCTTCTGACGAGTACCATTGTTTTAGCAAACTTTACAACGAATATCCCGCTTGTGCTGACCATTTTATCCATCGCTTCATTTGCACAAGGACTGTCTAATATCTCTTGGACGATGCTGTCTGAAGTGGCACCAAGGGAAATGGTTGGGCTGGCTGGCGGTGTATTTAATTTTTTTGCTAATTTATCTGGGATCATCACTCCGCTTATTATTGGATTCATCGTGTCGGCGACAGGGTCTTACAACGGGGGGATTTTATTCGTCAGTTTAGTCGCATTATGCGGGGCATTGTCGTACATTTTTATCGTAGGGAAAATAGAACGTATTCAATTAAAACCAGAGTGAGAAAGCGAAGCAAAAGAGAACTCAAACCAAGATGAGTTCTCTTTTTTATGAATAAAAGAGAACGGTGATGATCGTTGCACATGCGATACCCAAGCTGATATAAAAGCCAGCAAACCATATATTCCAGCGTGTGATACGGTAAGGGTTGACCTTCATCAAATCAGCTAACAGAGAGACAGAAACATTAAAAGGACTAAACATGACAGTTGATGTTCCAGCAACGATCAGCATGATGGCAATAGGGAGAGCAGGCAGTTCTTGGATGACAGGTGCCATCATGCTGACTAACAAAGCAAGCGAAACGAGCGGGTGAAAGCCGCAAAGAGCGGTGATCAGAAAATATAACCCAATGACACAATAAACCAAAATGGTATGGTCTGATATACTGACAATAAATGCTTGAATCGGCTGCATACTGTTTGTGGCAAGCAGCATATCGACAAAGAAGCCAGCACTTAAAAATAGACACATATAGTTGGAGAGCTGACGGGTTCTTTCTTTCCAATGAGGGACAGAGACGGCTATATATTGTTTTCTTTTTTTGATGACAGAAGAGAATAATAGAGCAAATGGAATAATGGTCAGCACAACAGCGAATAAATAGCCTTTCCCAATCCATGCATCGACAAGTGAGACGGCTGTCATAAAACTCAGCAGCATGAAAGCAAGCTGAAGGGTTTTTCGCTTAATTCGACGAGGATTGGAGTTTGTTTCTGCGGACTGAATGATGTTTGGGAATCGTTTGCTTTGACGAGAAAAGAGCATCCAATCTGTCGCCAGCACGATGACCATTAAACCAAAAGTAACGGGTGCAATTTGATAATATTTGAGTTTGGTTGCATCAATGGTGACGCTTACGAGCACTTCAACAGGACTCCAGCTTAAACATAATGCATATGACCTTAAAAGGTTGCGTGAATAAAGATGTTGTTTCACTTGTTCTTTTAGGGATTCGAGCGACGGTTTGAGCGATGTATATAGTAAGGGGATCGTCGCGATATTTAAAAACATGCCAAGAATATGAGTGACAAATGAACTCTTGCGATATAGCTGGTTTGTGTTCGTTGTATGTAGTGTAAGCAGTTTATTTAATTGTGTATCGAAATGTCCAACATGTATGAGAGAATGAATAAAAGGCAGCATGAAAAATAGAGAAAGCAAGCCTAGCATGGAATGAAAGTGAAGAAAAAAAGTGTGCAATGGCTGGTCGGATAAAAAGAATAAGAACAAGCCAATCATGAGAAACATACCACCTGTTTTCAAATAAAGCCCACTTGCTTTCTTAAAAGAAATGGTGAGCGAAGCAGCAGCCAGCAGACCAACAAAATAGGAGAGTATGGCAGCGGGAAATAGCTGATGAACAATAGATAAGCTAATCAGAAGTGTAAAAACGAGCAGGTACATTCAAATGCCACCTCCATCAAATCTTCAATTGATTTTATTCCGTCTGACGGAATTTGTTTTCTCATAGTGGAACGTTTAAAATGGATTATAGCAAAATCGATCGTTTATGTCGATAAGAAATCAAAGGGGAAAAGGAGAAAGTGAACATGGCTGATAAGAAGTCAAAAGAAGAATCAGGACTGCGTACGGTTCAGCGCGCTTTGGATATTCTTTATTGTTTTAGTGAAGAACGGCAAGAGCTGACGCTAACGGATATTTCAAAAGAGATGAATTTAGCAATGTCTACTACAACGAGACTGCTCAAAGCACTTGAAATGAATCATTTTGTGGAAAAGAATCCAGACACAATGAAATATAGGTTGGGTCAAAGACTTTATCTCCTTGGATACATTGCGGGGAAGTCCATTAAATTGAGAGAACTGGCTAAACCACTCATGTACGCACTTCGTGATGAAACAAAAGAAACCGTCAACCTGTATGTACTGGATGCAACAAGCAGGGTTTGTATTGAACAAGCGGAAGGGCTGCAATCGATTCGGCATCTTGTCAAAATTGGTGAGAAGCTGCCATTGTACGCAGGTGCAGGCGGAAAGGTATTATTGGCATTTCAAAGTGAAGAATTTCAACAAAAAGTATTAGCGTCTGAGGCTGATCATGTGATGAGAGATGACTGGCAAAAGGAATGTAAACATATTCTTGACACGTATACTTCTTGCAGCATCGATGAACGAGAGGTAGGCTCTGCGGCAGTAGCGGCACCAGTCTTTAACATTCATGGGGAAGTGAAGGCTTGTTTATCCATATCTGGTCCAACCCACCGGTTTACTGAAGAAGTCATTCCCAAGCTGCAGCAAAAAGTGAAAGAACAGGCACAAAGGCTTTCTGAACAGCTCGGCTACGTCGTCAAACACAATTTTTAAGATTGCCTATCTTTTCCCGCTCTTTTTATCATATAATAGAAACATTATGTAGCATTCCTTGTCGTAAGGAGGACGTGTCACGATCATGAAAATCAATAGAGAAATCCCTGTAAGACAGCGGAATATTGTTCTCATTGGCTTTATGGGTGTTGGGAAAACAACCATTGGTCAGCTAGTTGCCAAAAAGCTATATCGAGATTTTATTGATGTCGATCAGGAGATTGAGAAAAAATACAACATGACGATTCCAGAGATGTTTCAGCAAAAAGGAGAAGCATTCTTTAGACAGGCTGAAAAGGATTATATCGTCGATTTATGCGAACATACACAGCTCAAGATCGTCTCACTTGGAGGCGGTGCATTCAAACAGGAAGAAATCAAACGTGCCTGCTTGAAGCATTGTACGGTTCTTTTCCTTGACCTTTCTTGGGAGAATTGGAAGCAGCGGCTTGATATTTTAATTGAAAACCGTCCTGTTCTTCACAACCGGTCGCTTGATGAAATGAAAGAGTTGTTTGAAGAACGCCGTGAGATTTATTCTCTTCATAACTCCAGAGTGGAAACAGATCATTTAGAGGCTGAGGAAGTCGCCAATTATATTGTGGACACACTCAAGCTTGGCTGGGATTTATATTCGAAATAAAAAAAGTCTACCGTTTAGGGTAGACTTTTTTCTATTGATGCCTTTTTCTTCGTAGATAGGATGATGTTTTGACAGTAAAATTTATTTATCCTTTTTTTGGTGTGTGACTGTTTGGAAAAAGTGATCATACATCATCAACCAAATCATGATGATGAGGTTTTTTGGTTGATATAGTAAACAAAATATATCCTTCATTTTCTTTTTTGGAAAAATAAAATAGTATCTAAAATTCAATAATAGTATTTTGAATTATTATAATTTTTAAAAAATAATGTTGACACCCTCGGTGATATCATTCTATGATTGTTTACGTAAACGCTTACCGTAAACGTTTACTATAACGAGTGGGGAGGAATTTGTTTATGAAAAATAAAGAAAAATGGAGCGGTGTATTCCCGGCTGTCTTAATTCCTTTTAAAGATGACTATTCAATTGATGAACCTGCTTTTCGTAAGCTTGTCCGTTGGGTGGCGGATCACAAAGGGATTAACGGGATCGTTGTCAATGGACATACTGGCGAGATTATGACTTTACTGCCACATGAACGAGCTGAAGCAGTGCGCATTGCAGCCGACGAATTAAAAGGGGAAGTACCTGTCATTTCTGGGGTTTCTGCAGAAGGGACAATTGAAGCGATCCAGCATGCAAAAGCCGTTGAAGAAGCTGGTGGTGAAGGTATACTTCTCATGCCGCCACATTCATGGCTAAGATTCGGTATGCAGCCTGAATCACCTGTCCAATTCTTTAAAGATGTTGCAGAAGCGATTGATATTTCAATCATTGTCCATCAATATCCAACATGGACAAAAACCTCATATACAACCAGTCAATTACTAGAAATGTCGGAAATTGAGAATGTTGTTTCATTTAAAATTGGTCAAAGAGACATGGCACAATACGAGGTCGATGTACGGGCATTGAAAAAACATGCACCAGATGTATCGTTACTCACATGTCATGATGAATATTTATTGCCAACATTGGTTCAAGGCATTGATGGAGCACTTGTAGGTTTCGGCTGTTTCGTGCCAGATTTGATCGCTGAACTTGTGAAATGTGTGGAAGAAAAAGACCTTGTAGCGGCTAATAAAGTTTACGATAGAATCTTTGAATTAAAGCATGCTGTGTATAAAATGGATGAACCTTCATCTACTTCTCATCTGCGCATGAAAGAAGCGATGTATCAGCGAGGTTTGATCAGCAGCTCGCTTGCTAGGAAGCCGGTATTACCTTTAACTGATGAGGAAAAAGAAGAAATTCGCCAGGGCCTTCAAAGTGTTGGTTTGCTTAAGGAAAACGTCGGTAGATAACAGACCATTGATTTCATGATGAAGGTGAGTCAGGTTATAATAGTGTATAAAACAACAGACTCCCGGAGGTATGAAATGTGTCAGTAAGTATTAAAGATGTCGCATTGAAAGCTGGAGTGTCTATCGCCTCTGTTTCCCGAGTATTAAGTGGTAAACCAGGAGTAGGTGCTCAAACGGCTGAAAGAATCAAACAAGTGATTGATGAGTTAGGCTATCGTCCTAATCTAGGAGCTAGAGGGCTCGTTAAAAGAAAGACTGGGAATATAGCGGTCGTGGTTCCGCGTGGCTCATATATTTTGAATAATCCATTTTTTTCGACGATTTTAGATGGTATAGCGAAGGAGTTAGATGAAACTGAACTCAATATGTTGATGTCATTTACATCTATACAGCAGCAGCGATTACTTGAAACACAAGCTGTAGATGGTGCGATTTTATTTTCGCCAAGAAATGAAGAATTGAGCATGGATTGGTTAAAAAGTTTAGCGATTCCCATTATTGTTGTTGGAAGTTACTTAGAGGATTCTCCTTTCCCATGTGTCAGACCAGATGATGAAGAAGGTGTGTGTCAATCTGTAACGGCCTTATTTGAGAAAGGTCATCGAACCATTGGGCTGGTCAATGGTCCAATGAGTTCGATGCATAGTGTCAGGTATTACAATGGATATGAGCGAACACTTAAAAATTTAGGGTTAACAATGAACAAAGAACTTGTGTTTGAGTTAGATGAATTTGATGGGGGAAAAGTAGTAGAAGTGGTTTCTCAATTTCTCCAAGGAAACCAGCACATGACTGGAGTTGTTTGCTCTTCAGATTTTTTGGCGATGGGGGTCATGAAAGCTGCAGATCACGCAAATGTGTCTATACCTCATGATTTGTCTGTCGTTGGTGCCGATGATGTGCCCATTGCAAGCTTTCTAACCCCTTCTTTATCTTCAGTTCATGTCGATTTAGTTGGCATGGGGAGAAAAGCTGTTTCTTTATTAACACAGGTATTAGATGGAGATATGATAGAGGAAATGGAGCATATCTTCCCTATGTACTATATAGATCGGGGCACCACGGGAACGCCAAAAAAGAAATGATAGATGCTGAAAACTCGTATGAACGCTTTAGAATGTCTCTTGATTTGAAATGTAAGCGATTTCTTTAGCGCTCTTCGGCATGTACTTTTGCATCATTTCCTCCCATAAGGAGGAGATATCATGACGTTAGAAGTCAGCGGAAATTCAAATTCTCATGATGGGCAAGTTGTTGATAGAGCTTCACAACTATTGACGAGAATGGAAAGTGTACCTTTTTCTAGATGGCATTTAAAGCCTCGTATCATTATGGGATCTGCCACCTTTTTTGATGCTTTTGATGCTCTGTCTTTAGCATTTGTTCTCCCAGTTCTCATCGGCATGTGGAGTTTATCACCTGCTCAAATTGGTCTTCTTATTGGGTCTGGTTATATAGGACAAGCGATTGGTGCCATTTTCTTTGGGTGGTTAGCAGAAAGGCGTGGTCGTGTTTTTAGTGCAAAGTGGACTTTACTCCTCATGTCCGTCATGAGTATTGCATGTGTGTTTTCAGGTAATTTTATGGCACTGTTTATTTTTCGTTTTATACAAGGGATTGGGGTAGGAGGAGAGGTGCCGGTAGCAGCCTCATATATCAATGAGCTATCCCGGGCTCAAGGGAGAGGCAGATTTTTTATGCTTTATGAGATGATTTTTCCTTTAGGTTTAATGATCTCAGCTCAAATCGGCGCATTTGTGGTACCTAGTTTTGGATGGAAGTGGATGTTTTTAATTGGAGGTATTGGAGGTTTAATCGTCTTTGTGTTCTTTTTTATGTTACGTGAATCTCCACGATGGCTGATCTCGAAAGGCAGATTAGATGAGGCCGAAAGAATTATTGAAGAAATTGAAGCTAGTACTGACAAACGAATGCCTGTAAAACAAGTATCCAATAGTACTGAAAAGGGCGACTGGAAAGAGCTTTTTTCAACTTTCTACCGTAAAAGAACATTGATCGTATGGGGACTATGGTTTTCTGCCTACTTTGTATCGAATGGTTTAAATAACTGGTTACCAAGTCTTTATAATACGGTTTACAATTTGCCAGTTGGAGATTCATTAAGGGCAGCCTCTCTGACAAATATTTTACAGACTGTCGGTGTATTCGCTTGTGCATTTTTGATTGATAAAGTAGGACGAAAGCGCTGGGCAACCATTGCATTTATTATAACAGGTGCTTTATTAACTGCTTTATGGATCAGCGGAGCGAGTTCTCCAGAAAGTGTGGTCTATTTAGGGTCCGCTGCTTACGGAATGATGGGGACAATCACAGTTCTTCTCTATTTATATACACCTGAAATTTATCCAACTCGTATGAGGGTGATTGGAACGGCATTTGCTACTGCTTGGCTTAGGCTGGCCTCAGCGATTGCTCCTATTATGATAGGCTTTATTTTAGAGGTGAGCGGTGTTTCAACTATTTTTATTCTTTTCGCAAGTGTGACTGTAGTGGGAGCAATTCTTGCTTTTAAAATGATCGAAACGCGCGAGAAAGTATTAGAGGATATTGCACCGTGATTGACGCACGCAGTGAAGAACTTATTCCAAAGAGGGTAGGTTCTTTTTTATTCAGAGGATCTACGTACAATTTTTAAAATGCCTAACCGATCTCCGTTCATTTATCATATAATAGAAACATGAAAAACCATACCTGTGAGACAGTGAAGATGTATATTCGAAATAAAAAGTCTACCGATGAAGGTAGACTTTTTCTATAAGTTCAATTCTTGATTCCTTGAATGAGTGCAGCTTTTAAGCAGAAGGAAATAGGCTGCTGCTGTGCATCGAATTGAAGCTGAAATAGCTGCTTTGTATCAGGGTCTGCGGCTTGAAGATGGGAAACGATCTCCTGCTGGACATTTTCTGGTGTGCGTCCACGTGTGATCCAGTCCTGATAATCAATTTGCAGATCCCAGTAACGAATCTCTTTTTGAGTCAGTTGGTTGGCAGCGAAAAGATCTTCCCATTCTGATAAAGAGCTTTCTCGCACATGAGAAGGATCTCTGAGTCTATTTAAGTGATTAATGAATGAATCCTGTGCCGTATTCTCAGGTGCATAATGGTCGACGAGCAGAAATACGCCGCCTTTTTTTAAGACCCGGCTGATTTCGGACATGGCTGCGGGAAGGTTTGGAAAGTGGTGAGCGGCAAACCGGCACGTCACGATATCAAATGATTCATCAGCGAATGGCAATGCTTCTGCGGCTGCCCGTTCAAAAGTAATATGTTCCAGCTGGCGTTCTTTTGCAAGTGCTGCTGCAACCTCGATCATTTTTTGCGTGACATCAATGCCGATCCCTTTAGAAATAATGTCTGAAAAGGAAAAAACGGTATGCCCTGCTCCGCAGCCGATATCAAGTAAATGCTCATGACCCTTCGTATTTGCTGCCTCTTTTATCCATTCCAACTCTTCTCCGGCTGCAAATATAGGTGAATCTCGATAGTTCTCGGCATTTTGTGAGAATTGGTTTTCGGCTTTAGCATATGGATTCATTTCTTCTCCCCCTTTTGTTGTCTCTTTATCGTAAAATTCCTTTTGTTATTTGTCTAAGACATAAAAGATATGGCATGAATAGTTAAAACCTATGAGGTGATGAAAGTGGATATACGAATGATGGAATATGTCATGGAAGTGTACCGGCAGAAAAGTTTTACAAAAGCAGCGGACCAGCTTCACATTGCACAGCCTTCTTTAAGCCAACAAATAAAGAAGCTGGAAGAGGAATTAGACACACCCCTATTTATTCGAAAGTATGGACAAGTCACACCCACACCTCAAGGGAGCCGGTTTATTAAAAGGGCTGAGAACATTTTGAAGGAAAGAGATGATTTGCTGCGTGAAATGGGAGAAGCAGCTTATGAGGTGGGGAAAGAGCTGAACATTGGAGCGCCAGCTGTCACAGGGGGATATGTCTTGCCCGGTTTATTAAAAACCTTTTGCCAAACGTATCCTCATGTTCACGTTCAACTAATAGAAGAATCACCTCGTGAGCTAGAAAAACTTCTATTGGCTGGTCAGCTGGATTTGGCTATTTTATCTATGCCGGTCGAGCATGAATCATTGAAAACGAAACACATGCTGACAGAGCCGCTTCTTCTTGCAGTACCGCCATCAGCTCAACCTTGGTTACAGGCGGAATTGAACGATATCATCAATCAAGCAGATCAGAAAGGGACTGTTCCGTTTCGCCTTCTGGAAGACGCTGCATTCATTATGCTGAAAGAGGGATATGGTTTTCGGCAAGTGGTCACAGAACTTTGTCATCATCATGGTTTTCAGCCGAAGATAACCTTTGAAACAAGTCATATTCAAACAGCACAGGCATTGGTCAAAAATGGACTAGGTGTGACAGTTGTGCCGAAAATGGTGGCACAAGAGGAAAGAAACGAAGTCACTTATTTGAAAATTGATTCATGTCCAACCCGCACACTTGTGTTTGCATATGTGGAAGAAAGGTATTTAACGAAAGCCGCTCAAGCCCTAATGGACCTTTATCAAAAAGCTTAAACAAACGTTTAATTAAATGCAAAAAGCAGGGGAGCACCCTGCTTTTTAATAAATATCCAGACGCTGATCTGTCATCACAGGAATCTGCTGTCTCACTTCATCCACTAGCTGAAGATCAATGTCCGCATAATAAATATTTTCCTCATGGTTTGTTTCAAGTAAAATACGGCCAAGTGGATCAATTACCATGGAGTGTCCAGGGAATTCAGTGTCTCTGCTTGTGCCTGTTCTGTTAACAGCAATCATAAATGACTGATTTTCAATCGCTCTTGCGATAAGCAAGCTGCGCCAATGATCTACTCTTGCTGACGGCCATTGCGCCGTATTGATAAGCACCTTCGCCCCTTTGTTGACAAGTGTTCTGGAAAGCTGCGGAAAGCGAAGGTCGTAGCAGATCATCGCCCCGATCTTTACATCCTCATCATAGTCAAATAAACCAAGCTGATCACCAGCGGTTAAATAGTTGTGCTCATCCATTAAGCGGAATAAATGAATTTTGTCATAATCGACTAAAAGCTCACCTTGGCGGTTAAATCCATACATCGTGTTGGTGATCCTCTCATCTTCTGTGCGCTTGTTCAATACACTTCCTGCAATGAGAACGACTTGGTGCTTACGGGCAAAGGAAGAGAAAAGCTGTTTTGTTCGTTCACCGTTTACATCCGCCAGCTGATCGGCTTTTTCAAGAGCGTAACCAGTATTCCACATTTCGGGTAAAATGATCAGATCAGGCTGCTCGCGGATCGCTTCTTCTAAAAATGCTTCTGCTTTTTGAAAGTTCACATCAGGTTCTCCAATTTGTACGTCCATCTGGACAAGGGCGATTTTCATACAGGTTCCTCCTTTATTCGATGATTGCGAATGTGAAATCCATGAATGGATTTGTTGATTTGTTTTGTCTAAGAATCTCTAGTTTTCAAGCCAGTTTCTTTATCATAAAGGTTTCAATCTTCTTTGCCAATAGAAATGTCAGAAGGTTTTGTCTTTTGTGGTGAAAATGTCTTTCTTCGTCAAGAAAACAGTGATATGATAGCCATAACTAATAAAACAAAGGGGGATAGTAGGATATGCAGTTGTTTGATTTACCGTTAGATGAGCTAAAAAAGTATAAACCGAAGAAAACAGCACGTCCTGATTTCTCAGACTTTTGGAAGGCGTCGCTTGAAGAACTGAACCAAGTGGAGGCAGAGCCAGCACTTGAACCTTATGATTATCCAGTAAAGGGCGTTAAGGTGTATCGCCTGACGTTTCAAAGCTTTGGTCAATCTCAAATTGAAGGCTGGTATGCGGTACCAGATCAAACAGGTCCGCATCCAGCACTCGTTCGTTTTCATGGCTATAATGCAAGCTATGACGGCGACATTCATGACATCGTCAATTGGGCACTCCATGGCTATGCGACATTTGGCATGCTCGTCCGCGGTCAAGGCGGCAGTGAAGATAAGACAGTGACACCAGCAGGGCAGTCTCTGGGCTGGATGACAAAAGGTATTTTATCGAAAGAGACCTACTATTATCGGGGTGTTTATTTAGATGCGGTTCGAGCGCTCGACGTGATTCAGTCCTTCCCAGAAGTGGATGAACACCGAATCGGTGTGGTGGGCGGCAGCCAGGGTGGTGCACTAGCAGTTGCAGCTGCAGCACTTTCAGACATTCCGAAGGTCGTCGTGGCAGATTATCCGTACTTATCAAATTTCGAACGTGCGGTAGATGTGGCATTACAGCAGCCTTATTTAGAAATCAATTCATACTTTCGCAGAAACAGTGATCCAGAAGCGGAAGAAAAGGTATTTGAGACGTTAAGCTATTTTGATTTGATCAATTTAGCCGGATGGGTGAAACAGCCCACGTTGATGGCAATCGGTTTGATCGACCAAATCACCCCGCCATCTACTGTGTTTGCGGTATACAACCATTTAGAAACAGATAAAGATTTAAAGGTGTACCGCTATTTTGGACACGAGTACATCCCGGCTTTTCAAACAGAGAAGCTTGCCTTCTTACAAAATCATTTAACGAATTAAAAGAAAAGAGGCCACTCTCTAGGAGGGCCTCTTTTTTAATAGTTCGTATTCTGTCTCGTTTTTTCATCAGGTACTAACGCGGTGATAATGAGGGCAAGGGCAGTGATGATATGAAGAATGAATCCGAGAATCGGAATCCATGCAAGGCAGGATGTGACAATTCCAATGATACTTCCAATCATTGGTCCCTGGTCTCGCTTCGATAAGACGAGTGTGATAATATGCAGAATAAGCATGACCATGAGCGGCGAATAGCCATTGCTAATAACGAATAGACCTCCGATCACAGGGATAGCAAGGCAAGCTTCAAAAATCCCAGTGATCCATTTCATAATGCGAGATATAGACATCAGATCCAACTCCTTTTTCATATATGTCTTATTCGTATTTTCCCAAAACGTGAAGAAGTCATGCAGAATTCTATAGAAAGAGTTGATGGACACTTGAGAGAGAGAATTAAGGAAGAGCTGAAAATCATCGAAACAACGTATGACGTAAAGATTTGTCTTGCCGTCGAATCAGGCAGCAGGGCATGGGGATTTCCCTCGACCGATAGTGATTATGATGTTCGCTTTTTATATGTTCCCCGGAAAGAATGGTATTGGGCGATGGAAGAGCATCGTGATGTCATTGAACGGCCGATTGATGACATGCTTGATATCAGCGGCTGGGAGCTTAGAAAGGCACTGCGCCTATTCAATAAATCAAATCCGTCCATTATGGAATGGCTGTCTTCTGATATCATCTATGCTGAATCTTTCTCTTTGGCAAAGCAGCTAAGAGAATTAAAGGATCGAGCGTTTTATCCTGCGGCTTTGATGTATCATTACCTCAATATGGCGAAGCGGAATGAGAGCCGGCATTTACGAGGAGAGCAGGTGCGAATCAAGAAGTATTTCTATGTGCTTCGTCCTCTGCTTGCCTGTCAGTGGATTGAACGTTACCGAACAGTTCCACCAATGGACTTTCATGAATTACTCAAGGAGCTAGTGGAGGAAGGCCCGCTGTTAGCAGAAATTCACGAACTGCTCAAACGTAAAATGGACGGAGAAGAAATGGATGTAGAGAACCGTCTCGCTCATGTCCATCCATTTATTGATCAAGAGCTGGCGCGTTTTGATGAATTGGTGAAAAGCTACAATCAGCCGAAAGACAATCTGATGCAAGAATTAAATGAGCTTTTGCAGTCTACCCTTGATGAGGTGTGGGCGTAGGAGGGGAGAGTCAGCCGGATAGCGGCAGACTCTTTTTTTATCTCTTATTGTGATAAAACCACAAAAAAAGTCAGAATTTTTGTCATCTTCAAATATTGTAGCGGACAGCTTATGAGCCTTACAATAAAGACATAGCTTACAAAGAGTGGGAGGTGCCCTTTATGGAGTCGGTCACAAGAAATTTCTTCTTGTTTTTGTCAAAGAGCAGTCTCTTGAACCATATTGCTCGTAATTGGGGAAGTGCTGTTGCATCTAAGAAAATCATCGGTGGGAAAGATTTTGAGAGCGCTATCTCTGTCATTAAACGATTAAATGATCAAGGAATGGCTGTAACAGTCGATCACCTTGGTGAGTTTGTCACAAAGGCAGAGATTGCAAATGAGCGGACGGATGAGTGTATTCAAACCATTCAGCGGATTGCAGAGGCCAAGCTCAATTCCCACGTGTCACTCAAAATGACATCACTTGGACTAGATATTGACGATGACCTTGTGTATCGCAATATGAAACGTATTTTAGATACGGCAGAAAAACACCGTATCATGGTGACAATCGATATGGAGGATGAACAGCGCTGTCAAAAAACGCTGGACATTTTTAAAGAGATGAAATCTCAATATGAGTATGTCAGTACGGTTTTGCAGGCGTATTTGTACAGAACAGAAAAGGATCTTGATGACCTGAATGAGCTGAATCCATTTTTACGACTTGTAAAGGGTGCCTATAAGGAATCCGCCGAAGTGGCGTATCCAAACAAAAAAGACGTTGATCAGAATTACAAGAAGCTGATCGAAAAGCAATTACTCACAGGGAACTATACAGCCATTGCGACACATGACGATCAAATGATCGAGTTCACGAAAAATATTGTGAAAAAACACAATATACCGACAAGTCAGTTCGAATTTCAAATGCTGTATGGCATGAGATCAGAAACGCAGCAGGCACTTGTGAAGGAAGGCTATCAAATGAGGGTCTATACCCCGTATGGACGAGAGTGGTATGGCTACTACATGAGACGTCTTGCAGAACGGCCGGCAAACATTGCCTTTGCTTTAAAAGGGATGACGAAAAAATAATTTGAAACGGGAGCGTGACAAAGATGACAACACCTTACAAACATGAACCATTCACGGATTTTAGCCAGGAAGAAAACCGCAAAGCGTTTGAACAAGCATTAGCAAAGGTAACAGAATCACTAGGTCAAACCTATCCGCTCGTGATTAATGGAGAAAGAATCGAAACGAAAGACCAAATTGTCTCGATCAATCCAGCGAAAAAGGATGAAGTCGTTGGAACCGTATCAAAGGCCGGAAAAGAAGAGGCAGAACAAGCGGTTCAGGCTGCGGCGAAAGCATTTGAAACTTGGCGCTATACGTCTCCAGAAGAAAGAGCCAGCGTCATCTTCCGTGCTGCGGCAAGCATTCGCCGTAAAAAGCATGAGTATTCAGCCCTTCTTGTCAAAGAAGCAGGTAAGCCTTGGAATGAAGCGGACGCAGATACAGCAGAAGCGATCGACTTCCTTGAATATTATGCTCGTCAAATGCTGGAGCTGGCGAAAGGCAAACCAGTGAACAGCCGCGAAGGAGAACACAATCAATACGTATACACACCAACTGGCGTGACACTCGTCATTCCGCCGTGGAACTTCTTGTTTGCCATTATGGCAGGAACTACAGTAGCACCAATCGTGACAGGGAACACAGTTGTCTTAAAACCTGCTAGTGCAACCCCTGTGATTGCGGCACGTTTTGTGGAAGAGCTTGAGCAAGCAGGTCTTCCAAAGGGTGTGGTGAACTTTGTACCAGGAAGCGGAGCTGAAGTTGGAGATTATTTAGTCGATCACCCGAAAACAAGCCTGATTACATTCACTGGCTCAAGAGAAGTAGGGACACGTATCTTTGAACGCGCGGCAAAAGTACAGCCAGGTCAGCAGCATTTAAAGCGTGTCATTGCTGAAATGGGCGGTAAGGATACAGTGGTTGTAGATGAGGATGCAGATGTCGAATTAGCGGCTAATGCCATTTTCACATCAGCCTTCGGTTTTTCAGGTCAGAAATGTTCAGCTGGATCTCGGGCTGTCGTCCACGAGAAGCTGTATGACCAAGTGATCGAGCGAGTGAAGGAAATCACAGAAATGAAAACAACAGCGAACCCTCTTTCTGCGGATGTCTACATGGGACCTGTCATTGATCAAGCGTCCTTTGACAAGATCACGGATTATATCGAGGTGGGCAAACAGGAAGGCCGCTTAGTGACTGGCGGAACGAGTGATGATTCGGAAGGATACTTCATTCACCCAACCATTTTTGCAGATCTTGAGCCAACATCTCGCTTGATGCAAGAAGAAATCTTTGGACCTGTCTTGGCCTTCTCGAAAGTGTCTAGCTTTGATGAGGCACTTGAAGTAGCCAACAACACGGAATATGGTTTGACAGGTGCTGTCATTACCAATAATCGTGATCATATCAACCGTGCGAAGCAGGAGTTCCATGTAGGGAACCTCTACTTTAACCGTAACTGCACAGGAGCCATCGTGGGATACCACCCATTCGGCGGATTCAAAATGTCAGGAACCGATTCAAAAGCAGGCGGTCCAGATTACCTAGCTCTACACATGCAGGCAAAAACGATTAGTGAAATGTTTTAAGTTGGAAAAGCATGAACCTGTGCACACGGGTTCATGCTTTTTTTGCTTGTCTACGACTTGTTTCTATGCAAATCTGTCCGGAAAGAAGTATGATAAATGTATTACTTAATCAGGGAGCAATCGGGATGGAAGAGATATTAGAAAAGCTTCATACATTTTTTGATGTCGATAAGTTAATTGCATTTATTAGCGGGTATTTAAAAAAACCAGTGATTTTAGAAAGCACAGAGTGTCAGCTCCTTGCTTATAACTCTTACAGCATTCAGCAGTTTGACCCAGTCAATCAGCAAACGATTTTCTCAAAGGAATGTCCGGGGTCTGTAGTCGATTGGTTAAAGAAAACAGGGGTTATCGAGCGGCTTCACAAGGAGTCAAAGCCTTTTTATGTGAGCGGTCATGACGAGCTCGGGTTTAATCGGCGGGTGGCTGTGAGTGCCAAGCACAAACAAGAGGTTGTGGGCTTTATTTGGGTGCAGGACATTGAGGATTCTCTCACGCAGGAGGAGCTGCAATTTTTGCATGAAGCTTCCTTTCAAGTGGGAAAAGTGATTTATAAGAATAAAAAACAGCTGGAGAAAAAGGAAGGCAAGATTGAAGAATTTTTCAAAAAGGTCATGGATGATCATTTTTATACAGAAGAAGAACTGAAGTGGGAGGCTGAGAATTTAAGCATCCCGCTGCCAGCGGTATTTACTGTCATGGTCGTACACGCTGCCGATAACAAAAGTGAGACGGCAGAAGATGTAAAGGATGTCATTCGTACGTATTTGCAGCTTGAAGATAAGGTGAATCACGTATACTCCGTTCAAGCCGACATTGTCGTGATATTGGGCAGCTTGTCAGACCGGCACTCACCGAAAGCCACTGCGGCTGACGTCATCGCTCACCTGCAATCGAAAGCGCATGCCCATCCTTCTCCTTTGTATATTGGGATGGGGAGAGAGTATCGAGATGTCATGAAAATGAGCACAAGTCGATTTGAAGCGATAGAGGTCGTGAAGGCTGTGAAAATTGTGGGGGGACAAGAGCTGATTCCATATGATTACGAGAATCTGGGGGTTTTCCGATTCTTAGACTCGATTTACAGCCATCAAAAAAAGAAAAATGATTTCAATCCAGATTTGTTACGTTTGAAGGAAAAAGACCGTGACAGCCAAACTTCATTTTTAAAAACGCTTGAAGTCTACTTGTTGAATAACTGCAAGCTAAAGCCAGCCGCAGAGCAGTTGTTTATTCATCAAAATACATTAAACTATCGAATGAAACAAATCTTTGAGATGACCTCAATCGATTTAAGTCACTTCAGCCAGCGATGTGAGTTATTTATTGAATTAATGCTGATGAAAAAAGATCAATAGTCATCGAATCCGCAGGTGCCCGTGATCACCTGCGGGTTTTCATGTGAAAAATGGCATACAACGGCTTCGCTACGTTGTATGATAGATAAGGATTTTATGAGAGAGTGAAAGGGGGACCACCTTTGGGAGCAGTCACCTTGGCCATTTTGATTTTCATCCTGACCCTCGTCCTTGTCATTTGGCAGCCAGGACGTTTAACCATTGGATGGTCAGCGTGTGGAGGCGCCATTCTTGCACTTGCCTTTGGTGTCGTTCATCTGGGCGATGTGTGGGAAGTGACGCAAATAGTATGGAACGCAACATTTGCGTTTATTGGCATCATTATTATTTCGTTAATTTTAGATGAAATCGGTTTTTTTGAATGGGCTGCACTGCATATGGCAAAAGCCGCAAAAGGGAACGGTGTCCGCATGTTTATTTATTTAACATTGCTTGGCGCTGTCGTGGCTGCTTTTTTTGCGAATGATGGAGCGGCTCTGATTTTGACCCCGATCGTCTTGTCTGTAGTGAGAGCGTTAAAGCTGGATGAGCGGATGATCCTGCCTTTTGTGATGGCGAGCGGCTTTATTGCAGATACAACCTCCTTGCCATTTGTCATTAGTAACTTGGTCAATATCGTATCAGCCGACTATTTTCATATTGGGTTTCTAGAATATACAGCAAACATGTTCGTGCCAAACCTTGTGTCGCTTGGAGCGAGCATGCTAGTGCTTTATGTGTTTTACCGAAAGCTCATCCCAAAAACATACGATCTGTCACAAGCGAAGGAACCGGCTTCAGCGATCCGGGATATCCGCATGTTCCGCTTGTCTTGGTATGTGCTTGGTTGTCTGCTTGTCGGTTATTTTGCAGGGGAACTCATTGGGGTTCCGGTCTCCATCATTGTGGGCGGTATTGCCCTTGTTTTCTTGTGGCTGGCCAGAAGAAGTCCGCAAGTGGCAACAAAACGCGTCATAAAAGAAGCACCATGGTCCATTGTCTTTTTCTCAATCGGCATGTATGTCGTTGTATATGGACTGAAGAATGTCGGTCTCACAGAAATATTGGCGGCATGGATCGAACAAGGAGCATCGCATGGCTTGCTTGCGGGAACGATGTTTATGGGTGTGCTCGCCGCAGTGCTGTCCTCAGTCATGAACAATCTGCCTACTGTGTTAATTGATGCGATTGCGATCGGTCATACAGATACAGCAGGCGTCATGAGAGACGGACTAATTTATGCCAATGTCATCGGCTCTAACCTTGGCCCGAAAATGACCCCTATCGGCTCATTGGCGACATTGCTATGGCTTCATGTTCTTAAGAAAAAAGGCGTCCATATCTCTTGGGGTGCATACATGAAAGCTGGAATCATCCTCACCATCCCGACCTTGATCCTTACTTTATTGGGGTTATATGCGTGGTTATGGTTCATACATTAAAGCTGAATATAAAAAAGAGCAGGTCGCTTGGATCTGCTCTTTTTTGTTACAGATATTTTGCATAGCGTTTTTCTAAAAAGTCCTGAAGCAATGAGACTACGCTGCAAATGCCCCAGTAAATGAGGGCGACCAAAATATACATGGTCATATAATCGAATTCGCGCCCACCTACGATTTTTGCTTGCTGGAACAGCTCGGGTACAGTAATCATTGCAGCCAGTGAGGAGGCTTTGATTAAATCGAGCATGACATTGGTCAATGGCGGCAGAGCGATGCGGACGGATTGAGGCAAAATGACACCGCGCATCGTTTGCCAATAGCTGAGACCTAGTGACTTGGCAGCTTCTACCTGTCCGCTCGGCACAGAGGAGAGAGCCGCCCGATTGATTTCTGCAATATAGGCAGCGCTATTGAAGCTGAATCCAATAATGGCAGCAGTGACCGCTGTAAACTCAATCCCGATATAAGGGAATCCAAAATAAAGAATAAACAAAATCACCAGAATGGGCACGCCACGCATGAATGAGATATACAGCCGTGCAGGCAGCCGAAGCATCCATGTATTCGCCATTCTGGCAAGCGCAATAAAAAAGCCAAGAATGGTACCAAAAAACATGCTCACAAAGGAAATGAGCAGCGTCAGCCAGATGCCTTTCATGACAAATGGAAATGACGCCTTTGCCAGTGCAGGATTAAATATATATTCTAAATGAATATCTCCCACGCTTGCGGCTCCTTATTTCGAAATGTCGACATCTTCGACATCAGCATCTATTTTCTTTGAAACGTCTGCATGATTAAAGAATTTTTCGGAAATCTTTTTCATGGTTCCGTCTTTTTTCATTTCTTTTAAGACACGATTTAATTCTTTTTGAAGCTCTGTGTTGTCTTTCTTCATCACAAAACCTTGTTCGTTTGGCATGTATTTTAAGTCAGGGTGAATCGTAATATTTAATTTCGGGAATGCAGCTAGAGCTAGTGTCTGCAAGTAATAATCATTGAGAATGACATCAGTACGACCGTTAGCGACATCCTTTAAGTATTGCTCATTTGTCGCATTATCATAAATAACTTCCTTCGCGCCGTACTTGCGAGCGACATCCATATAAATCGTTGTGGCAGCACCAGCTGCTTTCTTTCCTTTTAAATCTTTTAACGTTTTAATGCCAGACAAATCATCTTTTCTTACGATCGCCGTGCCATAAGAATATTTATAAGGAGTTGAAAAGGCGAACTTATCTTTTCTGTCATCTGTGATGTCAATGTCATTTGCAGCGGCATCCACTTGACCAGAATTAATGGCGCTCAGCATGCCATCATAGCCCATTTCTTTAAATTCTACTTTCACATCAAGGCGTTTAAATGCTTCTTTGACCACTTCCACTTCATAACCAGTCAATTGATCCTTGCCATTAGCTGTATCATGATATGACGTTGGATAAAGGGTACCTGAAGTAGCAACCACGATTTTCCCTTTCTTTTGAATCTCATCCCACTTTGAATCTTTAGACTGTGAAGAGCCTGATTGACTGCAAGCAGACAAGACAAGTATGAAAGCAGACACAACAAGCATTACCCAGATCGATTTTCTATGATAAAAACGACTCATTTAAGAATCCTCCTCTATTTTTTATACAAAACAAAACATAGCACGCTTTTTCTGTTAGGACAACGTTTTCAGAAGAAAAGCGAAAAAGTAAGAATATTATGTGCAATTTGCGCGATGAAATAATGTATAAAAAAGGAAAGTGCGTACAAAATAAATGCGTATAAAGGAGGGAAGGAAATGATGAAAAAAATAAGTGGCTTGATCATATTATCGATGATACTGTTGTCTGGTTTTTATATGGAAATAGCTCATGGAGAAACACCCCAAATGGAAAAGCGTCCAGTAACGCATCAAGTAAAACTAACGACAGAACAACAAAAACAAATTGAAACGCTTGAGCAGCAAATTCTTTCTAAGCGAAAAGAAGTGATTGAGAAATATGTCCAATATGGTGTGTTAACAAAGGAACAAGGTACACATATTACGAAGCGAATGGATGAGCATTACAATCATTTGAAAAACAACGGATTTGTGCCATTGCTGAAAAAACCACAGCACCATCGACCATAAGGATGAAACCGGCAGCGAGGTGCCGGTTTTTTATTGTTTGAGATTCTTTTCAGAAGGTGAGACTTTCACCATCTTGAGGGACAAAAATGGCTTGTTCTGCTTGATGCTCCTGAATGTAAGCTTGTAAAGAAGCTCTTGTTAGCAAGCAGTGATTCACTGCCTCAAGGTGACAAGCGACAATTTGTGCTGTTGGGTGAGAATGGTGAACCTCTAAAATGTCTTCCTTCGTCATCGTAATCGGATCGCCTTCTAAAAATTGAGCAGCTCCGCTATTGACCACAATGACATCTGGCTTGCAAGTATTGACAACCTCCTTCGGTTCATCACACCAAATGGTATCACCTGCAATGTAAAGGATAGGTTCATCAGGGTGAGAGAAAACAAAACCGCTGACTTGTCCCATCCGCTTCGCTGTTTCTCCTGTCCCATGCTGTCCACCTGTCCGCTGAATATGAACACCACAAATGTCTATTTCATCTTCAATGCAAATGACATGCTCGAAACCGGCTTCTTCAACGTCTTTTTTGTCATTCTCCGATTGCGTATAAATGGGCTGGTTTTGGGCTAATTTTTGTTTCGCCTCGTCATCAAAGTGATCCACGTGCAAATGAGTGAGTAAGACAGCATCTGGGTGTAGCAAGTTGTCTAAGTCAATGTTTACAGGCAGATCAACAATCGGATTGTTCAAATGTTGATTGGCTGTATGAGGAAACGGTGGATATGTTCCTTTTGCTGCTAAAAAGGGATCAATGAAGAAAGTTGCCTGCCCATATTCAAGGTATAAAGTAGCATTCCGAATGAGCGTGATTTTCATGAAAAGGCCTCCTTTTTTTCTGATTAAGTTTACAGTATATTAAAAGAGTTCCATGTGACAGAGGGTAATGAAAGTCTTTCATCAGAGGGACTTGATTTTTGAAAGAGGTGAGCCAATGTTAGACCAAACCGATATGGATATTTTAAAAGAGCTCTCAAAAAACAGTCGATTAACCATGAAAGCGCTAGGTGAAAAAGTTCATTTAACGGGCCAAGCTGTTGCAAATCGAGTGTTAAAGCTTGAAGAAGAGGGTGTGATTGAAGCATATACCATTTCGATTGACTGGCGGACGCAAAAGACCATCCAAACATTTATGCAGCTCTATACCCGAAGTCATCATCACGAACCACTTCTGTCATTTCTCGACCAACAGGAAGAGATCAAGAATTTATTTAAAATAAGTGGTGAGGGCTGTTATATGGCTGAAGGCCATTTCTCCAGTCATGATGAACTGGATCTGTTTTTAACGGAGCTGACAAATTACGCAAATTATAAACTGTCTATTGCGGTTAAGCGTCTCATTCATCAGTAAAAGAAGAGACGCAGGAGGATAAGGAAACGATGAAAAAATTAATCGAAAATCAAGCTGAACCGGTGACAAAGGAAAAAATCAAAGCAGACTTGGTTCAACTTGGTGTGGAAAAAGGCATGATTTTATGTGTTCACTCATCTTTATCATCTATCGGCTGGGTAAACGGTGGCGCTGTTGCGCTCATACAAGCATTGATGGAAACCTTAACAGAAGAGGGGACACTGATCATGCCGGCACAAACGTTAGAGCTTTCTGATCCCGCTGATTGGATCGATCCGCCTGTTCCTTTTTCATGGTGGAAATCGATCAAAGACACGATGCCTGCATTTGATCCAGCTTACTCGATGCCAACAGCAATGGGAAAGGTAGTAGAAACGTTTTGGAAATACCCAGGCGTGGCGAGAAGCAATCACCCTCATTTTTCATTCACAGCTTGGGGGAAGAAGAAACATGAGCTTCTGAAACACCACGCACTTTCTTTTGGATTAGGAGAACATTCGCCTCTAGCCCGCATGTATGAGCTTCAGGCTCAGGTGCTGCTGATTGGTACGTCTTTTGAAAGTCTGACAGCTTTCCATCTGGCTGAATATCGCATCCCTCAGCAAGACCTCATGACAAGAGGAGCTCCCATCTTAGAAAATGGATGGAGAGTATGGAAAGAATACCAGGATATTATCACAAGAGAAGAACTATTTGAGCAGATCGGCCGTGACTTTCTGCAATCAGGAGGCACTCATCATCACGGACAAATCGGGCTTGCCAGTTCATATTTATTACCGATGAAAGAATCGGTAGACTTTGCGGAAAAGTGGCTTGATTTGTACGATCAGTCGTGATCTACACAGTTTGGAAATTGATATGATAAAGGTCTTGATCAGGCTGCTGTGAAGTATAGCAGGTGAGCTGATAGTCTCCCTTTGGAATAGGGAAAGACAGTACCTGAGCCATGACGCTTGTGATATAAACTTGATCGCTTGCATGCGTAAAAGGTACTGTGACTGTTCTGTCAGCCGAGGCTGGGGGCATATCGCTATTTAAAGTAACAGTAACAGATGCTTTTCCGTTGTTGACCCCTTCAAAGGATACACCGTGATCTCCCATGGCGAATCCTTGAAGAATGTCATCATCTGACCAGTCAATCACAGGTGGTGTTTTGTTTCCGCTGTATACGGTGATTTGATGATAGGAGATAGATAGGGAATAGGCTTGGTTTAAGTTATTCATTTAAAAAACCCCTTTATACATAGATTTTCGTTGGAATGTGAATGGTTGAAAGAGTGAATCTTGAAGAGAATGTTAGGCAGCAAGACGATTGTCGCCGTCTTGCGCTTCTATATGAGGAATCTAGATGTGAAATTGTGAAACCATTGCTTTTAAATCTCCTGCTAAATGAGCAAGAGCTTCTGATGAAGCAGTTACTTCTTCCATTGCGGCAAATTGTTCTTCTGTTAAGCCGGCTACTTGTTGTGAATGTTCACTCGTTAGTTTAACCACTTCTGTAATAGTGGCAAAGGATTGTTTCGCATCGTTTGTATAAGCTGCGATTTTTTGTGATGCACTAGATAAATGCTTGATGCCATCTGCCATTTCTCTCATTGACTGTTGAATATCAATAAATGATTCTTCTGTATGAGAAATAAGTACAGACCCTTGAGCCGCTTCCTCTCTTACTCGTTTGATCGCATTTGTTGAATGAGTCATCTCTTTTTGGATTTCAGAAATGAGATGGGAAATCATATTTGATGAGGCTTGAGATTCTTCAGCGAGCTTTCTCACTTCGTCTGCGACAACTGCAAATCCTTTCCCATGCTCGCCTGCTCGTGCTGCTTCAATTGCTGCGTTAAGAGCAAGCAGGTTGGTTTGGTTAGCGATGTCTGTAATAATATGGGAAATATGATCAATTTCAGCCGAACGTGTTTCTAATGCTTGAATGGCTGTCCCATTTTCCTCTATTGATTTTGCAATAGATGTCATTTGTGAGTTTACTTCCCCAATATTCTCCACACCTTTTAGGGCCATTTCTTGTGCAAATTGACTTCTTGAAGCCATTTGCCCTGCATTTTCCGTGATGTTTGCCAACTCGTTAGATACTTGAATCATCGTGTGCACACTTGTTGTCATTTGAGTTGACTGTTCTTCTGATGAATGAGCGACTTCTTGAATACTATGGGTGATTTTTTCGGATGCTGCACTTGTTTCCTCTGCACTAGCTGACAGCTGTTCAGATGAGGTTGCCACTAATTCAGATGTGTTCATCACATTAAGAATGGTGTGATTTAATTTTTCCCGCATCTTATTGAAATGATCAGCCAAATCAGACAGTTCGTCGCCTGCTGTATCTGTCACATTGATGGTCAAATTTCCTTCACCTGCACTCTTAATGGCAGAAGCCATAAGCTTGAGACGGGTTTGAATCCGCTTTGTGAAAATAGAAATAATGATTACAGCAACGATTAAGCTTAACAACAGAACAATGAAAAATTGAATGTAGAATGACTGAAGCATTTGTGAAATCATGCTTTGGTTGGCACCCGTATAAAAAATACCGATCGTTTCACCTGCATCATTTTTGATTGGCATATAAGCCGTTTGGTAGTCTTTCCCAGCAACATTTGCTGTGCCGTAATAGTTTTCACCTTTATCTAATACAGTGGCCTTCACTTCTGGTGAAACTTGTGTACCGACAGCTCGTTTTCCGTTTAACATGACATTCGTTGCAACACGGGTATTTCCTTGGAATATTGTGATGGTATCATCGGTGTATTCTGCTAAATGGTCGACCAATGTATCATGATCATTGATTTGGGTATTCCCTTTGTAAAGCTTTCCACCTTTTATCTGCCACGAGCCTGCTACTTTTTCATCTAGGTAGGCATAGCCTAGCTTTAAATCACCTTTTGCTTTTTCAGTGGCCATGTGCTTGATGTTTTCTGTCATTTCACGATTCACCACATAACCAACAATTGCTGAGAAGATAATGATGACACTTAAAAAGATCAGCAAAATTTTGGCACCAAGCCTCAGTTTTCCCTTTTTCTTCATGCTTTTTGACTCCTTTAGGTATAAGGTAGGATAAACCTCCTTAAGGATTATCGGCATGAAAAAAATGTTTGAAATACCTGTAAGCAGTTACGAGGAAATTTTTTTTAGATAGAAAAGGGTCATGTCGTTAATCGATGATAAATTGTATTCTTGTGCCGTCAGGATCATCTGATAATTGATGACCGACCCAAGAGCCTGCTCCTCTATTATCTGAAGGACTAATGTATTTGACTGAAGCTCCTGTTCCTCCTTCCTTACACATCGCCATCGGCCATTCGTCCCGATCATATCCGCGCTTTGTTGGGATGCCATGAAGTGATTGTTCTCTTTGTTCATCGCTATGTTTACGGTCAATTGTACATACGGATGAATGGCCTTCATCAATTGCCTCTTCTATGTGCTTCGCGGTTTCGGGGTAACGATCTGATGGGAAGTGAATCGTTTTGTCATAAGATGAATTCGTCGTCTCTTGTTTACCTTGCTCCAGCTGAATATAGCCTGTTGCTACACCAACGATGATCAGTAAAAGCAAGAGAATGATTTTAAGAAGTTTCATAGATGCTAGCTCTCTTTCTTGTTTGCGTATTTTGTAAACAGAAGTATAGCAGAATTACTTACCAATTTCTCCTGGTTTTGAAAAAACGCCTTTTAAAGTTCGAAAAACGGTTTTTATCCGTTTTCTTGCTTTTCACATCTAAAAAAATTCATAAAAATTTTAATTTTTCAGTTCATAAAAAGATTATGCTTTATCAAAATGGCTTTATCACTGCTTTTTGGACTAATTTCAAGAATTTAACACACAGAAATTTTAAAAAAATAAAATTGACTAGACCGATATGCTTTAATAATATGGAGTCAAATATCAAAAAATGTCGTAATTTATCAAAATATCATTCTATTTACATTGTAGGAGGGAAGTACAAATGGCGGATGTCTCTTATCGGCTTGGTATAGACATAGGCGGAACATTTACTGACTTATCGCTGATGAATGAAGCAACAGGGGCGTTAACTGAACTCAAAACACCCACAGTGACTGACGACCCAGCTCAGGGAATTATCAATGGGCTAAAACTTCTAAAAGACAGAGGTGTTGATTTATCTAAAATCCAATATCTCGTACATGGCATGACAATCGGTCTTAATACATTGTTGCAGAGAAAAGGAGCAGATTTGGCCCTTTTTGTGACGGAAGGCTTTCAAGACATATTGTCACTACAGCGTTTACGACTACCCATTCCTTATGACTTCAATTCTCGTTTGCCAGAACCATTAATACCACGAAAGCACGTATATCCAATCTCTGAAAGGTTGATACACGATGGTACGATCAAAAAACCTCTCCATCTGCAGCAATTAGATCATGCTGTCCAGCAGGTCATGTCTAAAGGGCTAGCAGGTATTGTTATTTCTTTTTTACATAGCTATCAAAATCCAGTTCACGAATTACAGGCAAAAGCCTATATCAAACACCATTATCCGCAATTAGAAGTCCTTACTTCATCTGAATTATGGCCCCAAATGAGAGAATACGAGCGTACCGTGATGTCTGTTGTCAATTTGTACATCCAACCAAAGGTGAAACAGTATTTACAAACATTGAAAAGCCGTTTGAAAGAAGAAGGTGTACCAATTTCTCCATACATTACCCAATCAAATGGTGGTTTAATGGATGCAGAAAGTGCAGCAACTTCACCTGTTAAAACACTTTTTTCTGGTCCGGCAGCTGGTGTCATTGGTGCGGCAAGAATTGCAGCTTCTGCAAACGAATCCAATCTCATCACGTTTGATGTTGGGGGGACGAGTGCAGATATTTCCATTATTCAAAATGGACAGCCTACAATGGCTCAGTCAAATCAGCTTTCAGGTTTTCCTATCATTCTTCCATCTGTTGCGATGTATTCAATAGGGGCAGGCGGGGGTTCTGTTGCATGGATTGATCAGGGCGGGCTTCTCAAAGCAGGACCAGAATCAGTCGGCTCACAACCGGGACCTGCTTCGTATGGTAAGGGAATAAAAGCCGCTTTAACTGACGCGTTCCTCATATGTGGTTATCTCAGTCAAGAACGTTTTGCCGGAGGACATCTACAACTACAGCTGTCCGCGGCAGAAAAGGCCTTTCAGCCAATTGCTGACCAGCTCAACAAAAAAGTAGAAGAAGCGGCTGACCAGCTGATTCAAGTAGCTGTCGCCAATATGTACACAGAATTAAGCAATGTCATGGAGCAGCAAGGGTTTGACCCAAGAGATTTTAGTTTACTAGCGTTTGGCGGAGCAGGACCAGTTGTAGCGAATTTCCTTGCGCGAGAAATTCATGCGAAAAACGTGGTCGTTCCTCCAAGTCCAGGAACATTATGTGCATTAGGTGCCCTGAACGCTGATTTTATTCATGATGCGGTGCTGTCGAAGAAGATATGCTTACAAGACTACTCGATAGATCAACTAAAACAAGATTATGAGATGCTTTCTCGAAAAGCGACTGATTGGTTCAGTCAGCAGAACATTCAGCATATTAAACAGACATCCATTCTATTATTGGCAGATGCACGTTATCAAGGACAAGCCTATGAGATTGAATTACCATTATCAGCTGAATGGCTGAAGCAAGAACAAGATATCCATCAACTCGTTGAAGCCTTTCACAAACTACATCAACGTCAATATGGTCATAGAGATGATCAGGCGAACATCGAGTTCACTCATTTACGAGTTCGAGTTATAGGCGAGACGCCGCCGCTGCCTTTCACACCTGTTCATGAAAGCAGCGGACAATCTTTGAAGCCACATGAATTCAGGCGAATCTTTATAGAAGAAAAAGAATATGATGCAGCTATTTATTACAGAAATACTTTGTCAGTAGGTTCTGTCATTAATGGACCTGCCATCATTGAGCAGGATGATACGACAACATTGATTCTGCCAAATTGGGCAGGCAGCATTGATCAATCAGGGAACTTGGTGATTTCAAGGGAGGCGGCTTTACATGAGAACTGATCCAGCAAAGCTTGAGATGATGCGCAGTTATTTTAATGCAATTGCATCTGGCATGGGACATGTCATTGAGCGGACGTCTTTTACGACTTTCGTTAAAGAATCAGCTGACTTTGCGACAGCGTTAGCCACGCCTTCTGGAGATTTCTTTGTTTATCCGAAGACAGTGGGTGTCACGATCTTTTTAGGGCTGAGTCTTAAAAAAGCGATTGATGAGAGCGGACCGATGCAGCCAGGAGATATTATCATCACAAATGACCCTTATACGACAGATGGTTTAGCGACTCACCTGCCGGATGTCCATATCATTAAGCCGATTTTCGTAGATGGTGAAATTGTCAGTTATGCTTGGTCTTTTGTTCATGTAAGTGATGTGGGCGGACTTGTGCCCTCGAGTATTTCACCGACAGCGACAGATATTCATCAAGAAGGATTAAGAATACCGCCAGTGAAAATTTATGAAGGTGGAAAAGAGAATCAGGTTGTTCGTACTTTTTTAAGAGCCAACAGCCGAGCTGGTCATTTAAATGATGGGGATATCAATGCAATGATTGCTGCAGTAAATACAGCAGAAATTCGGTTAAAAGAAATGATCGGGAAATTTGGAATAAATGAAGTGAAACAAGGAATGATAGACCTCCTGAAACAAGCTGAGGTTCGTGCAGGAAAGGTCATTGAAGCCATTCCGGACGGAACGAGTGAATTCGCTGATTATTTAGATGATGATATGATCTCGGATGTGCCGATCCGGTTGAAAATCAAGTTAACGGTGAAAGGAAAGCGGCTGACGCTTGATTTTTCTGAGTGTGACCCGCAAGTGAAAACAGCTTTTAACCTTGTCACCAATGGTCAGAAGCATTCCTTTCTATATCAAGGATTGATTAATTACATTATTAGTAAAGATCCCTTTATACCGATTAATGGCGGAATCACATTTCCGATTGAAGTGATTTCACCTAAAGGGACGCTAGTGCATCCAGAATACCCGGCTTCTGTTGGTATTCGGCATTCGATTACGATGAGGCTGTTCAATGTCGTGCTAGGCGCCATTGGTAAGCTGTTACCCGAAGCTGTGCCGGCAGCAGGTGCAGGTCAATCTGCCATTGTTGTTCTCTCTGTTCCTGATAATCAAACAGGTGGCAGGAAAATGTCTGTTGTTGAACCATTAGGCGGAGGCGGCGGTGCTCAAAATGGAACGGATGGAGTAGATGGTATTGATCATTCGTCTGGCTTTTTGAAAAATACACCCATTGAGAGCTTAGAACAGCATATTGATATTCATGTTCACCGATATGAGCTTTTGCCAAATACAGGCGGAGCAGGAGAAAACAGAGGCGGACATGCGATTGGTTTGGAATTTGAAATGATCAAGCCTGAATCCATGGTGACCGCACGAGGTATGGAACGGATGAAGTTTCAGCCTTGGGGATTAATGGGCGGCCGAGCGGGAGCTATCGGTGAGGTCAAACTGGTCACAGCAAAAGGTGAAAAACAAGACCAGCCGAAAATAGATGTTCTACGACTTGAAAAAGGCGATATTGTGCAATTGATATCACCAAGTGGAGGCGGATGGGGAAATCCATTTGCAAGAGAGAAAGAAAAAGTCCTTCATGAAGTGGAAGCAGGTTTATTAAGTGAAGAAAGAGCGCTACAGCAATATGGCGTTAAAGTGTATCTAGACCAAAATGAATGGAAGATTGATGAAGAGCAAACGAATCAGCTTCGTGAAAAGGGTAATCACCCTGCTCATATCATGTGGGATGTCGGAGAACACAGAGAAGCTTATGAGAAAGTATGGACGGATGAAGCCAGCAGCGAGCTTGCTGTGCGGCTGCGCTCCTATCCAGCTAACGAACGTACACATTATAAACATGCAGTTCATCAATATTTCAGTCATAGAAATGAGCCGTTAACAAAGAAAGATATTATTCAAGCACTTCGTCATATGGATGGACAAAAAGGGGGAAATGAATCATGAAAAGAAGATTAATCACTATTTTTGCAGGTGTTCTGTCATTGATTCTACTGCTGACAGCTTGCGGTGGGAATGGACAGGATCAAGGTAAACAGCAGCAGACTGTGATCGTTGGCGTATACGGAGGCGATTGGGAAAAGAATATCAAACCGATCCTCGAAAAGTTTGAAAAAGATACGGGAATTAAAGTCCAAACAGTCTCTGGTGCGGATTCTGAATGGTTTACAAAATTAAAAGCGTCAAATGGTAAAAATCCACCGTATGACCTGCTTATTTTACAGCCTGATACGATTCAAAGAGGCATTGCAGCAAACGTTCTTTCACCTATCGATGAAGATCAAGCACCGAATGTCAAAAAACTTTACCGCTCTGTTCAAAAGAAGCTCACTGTCGATGGGAAACAATATGCAGCAGGCTTTAGCATGGGGCAGCTCGGAATTGCTTATAGAAAAGACCTCGTAAAGCAGGAACCAAACAGCTGGACTGACCTATGGAGCAGTCAGCTAAAAGGGAAGGTAGCCATTTCATCGCCAACTTATTCAGCCGGGTTACAATTTTTCTCTGCGCTTGTCCATGCTCAAGGGGGGACAGAATCAAATCCTAAGGATATTGATAAAGCCTTTAAAAGCCTTTCGCAATTAAAAGGGCATGTTGCTGCTTTTCCAGATAATCCAGGGTCTATTCAAACCTTGTTAGAACGTGGTGACGTCGCAGCAGTTCCATATTGGGATGGACGAGCATTTGCACTTGAAGAAGAAGGAATGAATATTGGTTTCTCCTATCCAAAAGAAGGCGCTGTTGCAGCAGTTGCGAGCTGGGCTTTAACGAAGGGAAGTCAGCATGAAGAAGCGGCTTACAAACTATTAAACTATTTAAGTGGAAAAGAAGCTCAGGAAGCTTTCTCGGAAAAATCTTATTATGGTATGTCGAATTCTGATGTGAAATACGGTGACAAGATTAGGGGAAAGGTCAAGGTTGGAGAGAATTATTATAGCAAGCTGACTTGGGTAGATTACGAAACAGCAACTTCGGAGCTGGGCAATTGGACAAATCGATGGAACGAAGTATTAGGTGGAGGAAAATAGGTGATCGTATGAGTGGAATCCATTTAGAACATATCAGCCAGCATTTCGGCGAGCAGATTGCTCTTAACGATGTCAGTCTTACGGTGAATGAGGGGGAGTTTTTCTCCCTTCTTGGTCCTAGCGGCTGCGGGAAATCAACGTTATTAAACATCATTGGAGGTTTTTTAGAGCCAACAAAAGGTGTCGTCTATATTGGTGATCAGGATGTGACGAATTTACCACCTTATCAAAGAAAAACCGGTATGGTTTTTCAAAGCTATGCACTCTTTCCGCATCTGACCGTCTTTGATAATGTGGCGTATGGGTTAAAGGTTCAAAAGAAAAAGAAGGCAGAAATCAAAGAGAAGGTAATGGAGAGCTTGTCTCTTGTGCAATTAGAAGCGTTTGCGAAACGTATGCCGCATCAATTAAGTGGTGGACAGCAGCAGCGGGTAGCGATTGCAAGAGCGCTTGCGATTCAGCCATCTGTTCTTCTTCTTGATGAGCCGCTCAGCAACCTAGATGCAAAACTAAGAAAAAACATGCAGACAGAGCTTAGAAATATTCAAAGGAATGTCGGAATTACCACCATTCTCGTGACCCATGATCAAGAGGAAGCACTGAGTCTTTCCGATCGGGTTGGGATTTTAGGAGAGGGGAAAATCCAGCAGATCGGGACGCCTTTAGAGGTGTACCGACAGCCAAACAATCGATTTGTTGCTGAATTTATCGGACAAGTGAACCTATTTGAGGCAGTCTATGATGAAGCAAGTGCTGCATTTATCGTTCCTCATTTAATCCAGTCAAACGGGCAGGAAGTTCAGTTAAAGGCAGCGGCACACCAAGAGAAGAAGGGAAATCAGTTGCTCATGCTCCGTCCAGAAAGAATCAGCATATCTTCTGAGCGGGGAGACGTTCAGTCCAACCATGTATCAGGCGTGCTGACAGATGTCAGTTATATTGGTCACTCATTACGTTTGGTGGTGGGACTCGATAGCGGTGAAATGATTGTTCATGCTACTGATGCGGCATTTCCAGAGCTGCCGAAAGCTGGAGAAGCTATTCATATCAATTGGCAGCCTGAAGATATCGTTTTCCTAGATTCGAAGGTGCATACGTGATGCGTATCAAGAAAAAGAATCAGCGATTTCATTGGTTCATGCTGCTGCCAGCGTGTTTGTTTCTTGTTGTATTTCTTCTAGTGCCTCTTGTGATGATGTTCGTCCTCAGTTTTCGTGACGTGGATTCAATGATGAACACATTACAAACGTATAGCTTTTCTCAATATATTCATGTGTTTACGACAGATGCGTATGTGAAGGCGATTGGAAGTACAGTGTGGGTAGCCTTGCAGACAACAGTGATTTGTTTAGTGATGGCATACCCAGCAGCATACGTGCTCGTCAAGGCACCTCATCCACGTCTGCGGGCATTTTTCTATATCTTACTTGTTTCGCCGCTTTTGACAAGCGTTGTAATTCGGACGTTTGCGTGGATTGTCCTTCTTTCACAAAATGGTCTGATCAATGGCATGTTATTAGATTTACATGTGATTGAGAAGCCGCTCTCTATGCTGTGGAATATGAATGCGGTGATTATTGCTTATGTTCAGGTCATGCTGCCTTTTGCAGTGCTGCCTATCGCGACGAGCTTAACCGATATGGATCGTCATTTACGACCGGCTTCTATGAGTCTAGGAGCTGGACGAATTCGAACCTTCTTTCATGTGACTTTTCCACTAACCATTCCAGGGATGGTGACTGGGGCTATTATTGTCTTTTCGCTGGCAGCTGGGAGCTATATCACTCCGCTCTTAGTCGGCGGAAGAATGCAGCCGCTGCTGCCGCTGTCTATTTATCAGCAAGTCATGCAGGTGTATAACTTGCCTCTTGCTGCAGCGATGTCCTTTACGTTATTGGTTTGTGTGCTTGTCGTTGTCAGTTTATTAAGCTATCTATTGAAGCGTTGGGAGGCGAGGATGCATGCGTAAAAAATCATTTGGTGATCGCTTGCTTTCAATCCTGATTTGGACTGCTGGGTCATTGGTTTATCTCTTTTTGACCATACCTGTTCTTGTCATCGTCTTATCTGCTTTTAGTCCAAATGCTTTCCCTGAATTTCCGCCGACTTCGTTCTCTGTTCGTTGGTTTCAAGAGGTCGTGTCGAATCCAGAATGGATGGAGTCTCTGCGTATCAGTGTGATTTTGCTATTCATCGTAACGCCTCTCACGGTTCTTTTAGGCACGATGGCTTCGTATGCTTTAGCAAGGCTTTCCTTTAAGGGAAAGGAGGCGATTCAAGCCTTCATTTTGTCACCTCTTATGATCCCTCAAGTAGTGTTAGGGATTGCCATGCTCTATTTGTTTACGGCTATGGGGTTTACAGGATCTTTGTGGGCGCTTGTCATAGGTCACGTCATCATTGGCTTTCCCTATGTGGTTCGAACAGTAGGCGTCAGTGTCTCGAATTTGGACCCGCGGCTTGAGTTAGCTTCAATGAATCTTGGCGCAGGACCTATTCGCACATTCTTTCGAGTGACGCTGCCTTTGATAAAGCCAGGAATTATTGCAGGCGGGGTATTTTCAGCCGTGACGTCATTTGGGGAAATATCGATCAGTTTGTTCGTTTCCTCTCCCCAAACGATTACGATTCCCGTCAGGACGTTTAATTACATTGAGCAAACCTTTGATCCGAGTGTCAATGCGATATCTGTCATATTTATTATCATTTCTATCATTGCGTTGCTCATTATTGAAAAAACAATTGGCCTGTCTAAGGTGATGTAAATATAATGAAGAAACAAGGGAGCTGTCATTTGAAATGGCAGCTCTTTTTGTGTTGTTTTTACGGTAAATATTTTCAATTTTTTAGAGAATATAGTTCTTAAGATTTAAGAAATTGTGAAGGATGGAAGGAGACCTCTATCCTACATTTTCGGTCATATTTGCAAAATTTAAGGAAAAACATGAAATTTTTGCGGTATTTAGTCGATTATTTTCGGTTGAACGCAACTATTATTAGTTATTTTCGGTAAATATCGTAAATTATTATGTGATTCATTCGGTATAACGCATGAATCTTTACACCCATTTTTCGGTGAAAAAAACAATAATTTCATATAAAGTGGACGTAAATAGAAAATATTTAAAAAGAAAAGAAGAAAAAGGCAAATCTATGGAAACGTAGAGACGCAAAGCCATGTCCTAAGGTAAAAGTTGTTTTTTACTATGGTCGGCAGGTTACCGAATCAAAATGGGAGTCCCTCCGTTTTATTCGGGGTGGGCTTCTTTCCGTATTCTGTCTATTTTAATGAAATAGACTTGGTTCTTTTGATATAGAGGGTGCAGGGTTGTCACATTGGTGGAGAAAACACAGAAGAGGCGGAGGATGAAAATGAATACAGTTTATTACCCCTTAACACATGCGCAAAAGCGAGTATTCTACACGGAAAGATTTTATCCAGGTACAAGTATTTCTAATTTGGGTGGATTCGCCAGATTGAGATCGGTATCAGGTTTAGATCCATCTTTGGTCGTTGACGTGCTTCAAGCGTACATTCGCCAAACTGACTCCCTTCGGCTGAGGCTAGTGTATCAACATGAGCAGGAGGAGCCTGTTCAATATATCAAGCCTTATGAAGAACAGCCGATTCGCATGGAGAAGGGCTGGAGTGAAGAAGAAGTGAGGGCTTGGGCGAATGAGCAAATCCGTGAGCCGATGCCGTTGATTGACAGCCCCTTGATTGAATTTACAGTCTTTCAAATCAGTGATGAAGAGTGCTGGCTGTTTTGTAAAGCACATCATATTGTGGCGGATGGTATCTCCATTATCTTAATGGGAAATCGCATCATCGACTTATACCAGGACATGCTGCACGGGGTAGATATCTCACCGGTTGAGGAGATTTCCTTCGTTGACCATATCATGAGTGAGCAAAGCTATGAAACTTCTAAACGGTTTCAAAAAGACCAAGCTTTTTGGAATGAGCAATTTGCCAATATTCCAGATTTCGCTTCTTTAAAACCGCATAAGGGATACGAGATGAGTTTACATGCGGAGCGATTTTCAGGGGATATTCCAGATTCTTTGAAGGAGAAACTTCGTGCGTTTTGTGAAGAGCAGAAAGTCAGTATGCTCTCGATGTTTATGTCTACTGTTTATATGTATTTGCATCGTTTTAGCGGTATGGAGGATGTTGTCCTTGGAACCTTTATGGGCAACCGAACAAATGCCAAAGAAAAAAAGATGATTGGTATGTTTGTTTCCACCATTCCGATGCGTGCATCTGTTCAGGGGTCGCAATCATTTCTGGATTTCGTCAAACAGGTCATGGCGGATCAAATGAAGATCTTGCGTCACCAAAAGTACCCTTACAATCTTCTCATGAATGATTTGAGAGAAAGAGAAGGGTTTACAGGACGCCTTTTTGATATTTCTTTAGAATACCAGGTCATGCAGTGGCAGAAAAAAGAGAATCTGTCTTTTATTACTGAACCGATCTTTAGCGGGAGCGGAATGAATGATATTTCCATTCATGTAAAGGACCGCTGGGATACAGATACATTGACCATTGATTTGGACTACCGTACAGATATATTCACCGAAGAAGAAATCAGTCAGATGTTTGATCGATTCTTAATCATACTAGAAGCGGCGGTCTCCCAGCCTGATCAGCTAATCGGGAAACTTCCTTTACTTCCACAAGATGAACAAAAGGAACTGCTGCAATTATCTCAGAGAAAACCGTTTCAAAAACCAGCTGAAAAGCCAGTTCATCATTTGTTTGATGAGGCAGCCACTAAGTATGCAGAGCGGACAGCGGTTGTAGCAGAAAATGGAGCATTGACTTATGGAGAGCTGTATCAAAAGGCAGAAAGGCTGGCGCGTTTTTTACAAATGAAAGGTGTCTCGCGTGATGTGCCTGTTGCTGTCCTAATGGATCGAAAGGCAGAGGCTATGGTGGCGATCTTCGGCATATTAAAGGCTGGCGGGGCGTATGTACCGATTGATCCGGCATTACCTGAGGAGCGCATTCAATATATTGTGGAGGATTCTGGTGCTTCCATTGTGTTAACAGAGGAAACGTTCGTTGCAACATACCGTGCCCTCTCGGAAAAAATGGTCGTGCAGCAGCAAATCGAATTAGATGATGAACTGCTGCCTCAGCTTGTAGATCAGTCGGTACCAGAGGATTTGGCTTATATGATTTATACATCGGGGACGACTGGAAAACCGAAGGGCGTCATGATTGAGCATCTTCAGCTGCATCATTTGGTTCATGCCTTGCATCATGAGATTTATGAGGAGGCGAGTGAGCTTCAAATGGCGCTTCTTGCACCATTCCATTTTGATGCATCGGTGAAACAAATTTTTGCTGCGATATTATTTGGGCATACACTTCATATTATTCCGCGAGAAACAACGAGAAATGGTGTTCAATTAGCGGCTTATTATAGAAAACATCAAATTGAAGCAGCAGACGGAACCCCGGCCCATGTACAGCTTTTACTTGCAGCGGAATTAGACGGTCTGTCATTGAGACATATGTTAGTTGGGGGAGAGGCATTGCCTGCGAAAGCAGCATACTCGCTTATTGAAGCGGTTCGTATGAGTGAGCCTGCTTTTACTTTGTGGAATGTGTATGGTCCGACTGAGACGTGTGTCGATGCGGCGGTTCATCGCCTAGAACTAAGTGAACTTCGCGAATCATCTGAACAGCAGCGTTATGTGTCAATCGGAAAGCCGCTCGGTCATCACCGTCTTTATATTTTAAATGACCATGATCAATTACAGGTACAGGGGGCTGCTGGAGAACTGTGTATTGCAGGGATAGGTGTTGGGCGAGGCTATGTGAATCAGCCAGAATTAACGGAGAAAGTATTTACGGCAGATCCATTTTCTCCAGGTGAGCGGATGTATCGAACAGGGGATTTAGTCAGATGGCTTCCAGATGGCACAATTGATTATCTTGGCAGAATGGATGATCAAGTGAAAATAAGGGGTTACCGCATAGAAACAGGCGAAATTGAAGCAGTGATGGAGCAGATAGATGGAGTGGATCAAGCTGTTGTACTAGTAGTTGATGAAGCGGACGGGGAAAAGGTGTTAAGTGCTTACTATCAAGCCCGTCATGAAGATGTGTCAGTTAACATGCTGCAAGCCGCTATCAAACATCAGCTGCCAGCTTACATGATGCCGCTCTATTTCAAAGAGCTTGATGCATTTCCACTCACAGTTAGTGGCAAAGTTGATCGTCGTGCACTTGCTGCCTTAAAAGGTGATAAAGCCGTTCAAGCTGTTTATGCTGCGCCTAGAAACGATCTCGAAACGAAGCTTGTGCGTTTGTGGGAAGAAATTCTTGGTCAAGAGAAGATTGGTATATTTGATTCCTTCTTCGAACGTGGGGGGCATTCGCTGAAAGCAATGACTGTACTCACACATGTGCAGCGAGATTTTCATGTAGAGGTGCCTCTATCCATTTTATTTGAACAGCAGACCATTGCGGCTTTGGCTGACTACATTGAGCAAGCGGAAACATCTTCTGAAACGGTGATACCTAAAGCGCCTGCTTTAGACCATTACCCATTGTCACCTCCACAGCAGCGCGTTTATATGGTGAGTCAATTGGAGCAAAGTACTGCATATCATATGCCAGCTGTTGTGAGGTTAAAAGGAACGCTACAGCAAGAGAGGCTGACTGAAGCCTTTGAAAAACTCATCACACGTCATGATATGCTGCGTACGTCTTTTCATACGTTGAAAGGCGTTCCTCGTCAGCGGGTAGCTCCATCCGTACCTTTTCAAATAGAGCAGCTAACAGGCGGTACGATGGAAGAAAATATGCAGAAATTTGTCAGACCCTTTGACCTTGAGTGTGCACCACTTCTTCGCATTGGCTTGAAGTCATTAGATGATCAGGAGCACTTGCTCTTTTTCGATATGCATCACCTGATTTCAGATGGTCTTTCGATTGATTTGATGCTGCGTGAGCTATCAGATGCTTACGAAGGATCCGTCAAAGTCCCATTGAAGCTTCAATATCAGGACTATGCTGTTTGGCAAGAACAACAAAATTTTCAAAAAGAAGAGGCATTCTGGCTGCAGGAATTCTCGGGTGATCTTCCTGCTTTACAGCTGCTGACCGATTATCAGCGCCCATCGATTCAGTCGTTTGCAGGGGATCGTGTGATCAATGAAATCAATGAAACATTAAAGAGGCAATTACAGGAGCTAGCGGCAAAACACCATACGACACTGTATACGGTTCTGCTTTCTGCTTACTATACATTGCTTGCGAAGTACACGGGGCAAAAGAAATTCGTGGTAGGAACACCGGCGGCGGGGCGAGTGCATGCAGACTTGGATGACATGATTGGCATGTTTGTCCAGACACTTGCATTGCGGTCAGAGGTTGATCCAAATAAAACCATGTCGCAGTTGATCGAGCAAGTGAAGGAAAAGACGATGCATGCATTTGAGCATCAGCAATATCCATTTGAACGATTGCTTGAAAAACTGAATATGCCAAGAGACTTTAGCCGTCATCCATTATTCGATACCGTTTTTACACTCATGCCAGATCATGGATCAGCCCAGCATATTGGAGAAATGCAAGTTGAAATCGAAGAAACCAATTTCCATATTGCAAAGTTTGATTTAACGCTGCAAGCAATGGAGTCAGATCAAGGTTTATCCTTTGTCCTCGATTACAGTACGGCGCTATTTAAACGAAGTACAGCCGAGCAGATGCTGCATCATTATATGTATTTGCTGGAGCAGATGGTCCAAGCGCCGGAGGAAGCGATCCGATCTTATCGATTACTTTCTGAACAAGAAGCAGAAGCTCAACTGAATCTGTGGAATCCTTTACCATCACCTTATCCGGCCGAAGAAACCATTGTGACGCAGTTTGAAGCACAGGTGGAGGCGCACGGTCATAAGCCTGCACTCCAGTGTGAAGGCGTGATTCTTTCTTACCAAGAACTAAATGACCGTGTGAATCAGCTGGCTCATTATTTGAGTGAACATGGGTTTGAAAGAGGGATGAAAGCAGCCTTATTCTTTGAACGATCTCATGAGATGGTACTCTCTGTTCTAGCTGTACTTAAGGCTGGCGGCGTCTATGTACCAATTGATCCTGATTTTCCTGATGAGCGCGTGAAGCACTTTTTAACAGACAGCGGTGCGCAATTCTTATTGACACATCAAGTGCTGCGCCATCGCTCGGTGCTCGCTTCTTTTGAGGGAACCATCATCGAAACAGAAGATCAGGCAATTGATCAGCAATCAGACAGCCCTATAGATGTTGGTATTTTACCAGAGGATTTGGCGAATTTGACCTATACATCCGGTACAACTGGAAAACCTAAAGGAAATATGGTGACACACCGGAACATTTTGAGGACAGTGAAGCAATCAAATTATCTTGCCATTCATCATGATGACACGGTGATGAGTCTGTCAAACTATGTATTTGATGCTTTTATGTTCGATGTCTTTGGTGCTTTATTAAACGGTGCGAAACTGATTGTTCTGCCAAAGGATCATATCTTAAACATGAATGAGCTTTCTGGAGCGATTGAGAAGGAGAAAGTCAGTATTTTAATGATCACGACAGCTCTTTTTCACTTACTTATCGATATGAAAAAAGACAGCTTGAAGAACGTCAGAAAAGTTTTGTTTGGCGGAGAACGTGCTTCTGTGCCTCATGTCATGACTGCACTTGAAACGGTAGGGGCAGGCAAGCTTGTTCATATGTATGGTCCTTCTGAAAGCACGATATTCACTACGTATTATCCTGTGAATCACATTGAGAAACAGGCGGTGTCTATCCCAATCGGAAAGCCAGTGAGTCAAACGGCTGTTTATATTGTAGATGAATTTGGACAGCTGCAGCCGTCAGGTGTAGCGGGAGAGCTATGTGTCGCTGGGGATGGACTGGTCAAAGGATATTATGGACAGCCAGAACTCACAAGTGAAAAATTCGTAGAAAACCCTTTCCGCCCTGGTGAGGTCATGTATAAAACGGGTGATCTTGCACGCTGGCTGTCAAATGGAGAGATTGAATTCATTGGACGAATCGATCATCAAGTAAAGATTCGAGGTCAGCGTATTGAACTTGGAGAAATTGAGCATCAGCTGCTTTGCCATCCGCAATTGAAGGAAGCTGTCGTCATTGCAGCCCCAAATGACACATTATGTGCATATTTTACAGCCGAAGGGTCCGTCTCATTAACTGATTTGCGGGAGCAGGCAGGGCGTGAACTGCCTGTGTATATGATGCCGTCATTCTTCATGCAATTAGACGAGCTGCCGCTGACGAATAACGGCAAGGTAGATAGGCGTGCGCTGCCAGTGCCTGACTTAAGTGAGCAAGGGGTAAATGAGTACATCCCACCTCAAACAGAAACAGAGCGTCTTGTAGCGCGCATTTGGGAGGAAGTTCTTGAAGCGCCGCGAATCGGCAGGCACGATCATTTCTTTGAATGCGGTGGTCATTCACTGCGCGGCATGAAAATGCTGAACAAGCTGTATGAAGAGATGCATGTGGAGCTCACTTTGAAGTCTTTATTTGAATCTCCAACATTAGAGACGTTTGCCTTTGCGGTTGATCAAGCGGATCAAACGGAGATCAAGCGGGTGGAGGTTGCAGAAGAAGCGGCCTATTATCCAGTGACATCAGCTCAGAAAAGGCTGTTTGTATTGGAGAAAATGACCGATGCGCAGCAAAGCTATCATATGCCGGCTGCTTTAAAGCTTGAAGGTGCTTTTGATGAAAAACGATTTAAAAAAGCGATTGAACAGCTTGTCCATCGTCATGAAGCATTTAGAACGAGCTTTGATTTTGTTCAGAATGAACCTGTTCAACGGATTGAATCAAACATCTCCGTAGACATTGAGACAATCGAAGGGAACGGACGAGACATACAGGAATTGATGAATGACTTTATCCGTCCATTTGATATAGAAAAGGCGCCTCTACTCAGAGTAGGTCTAGTTTCTGGTTCCGTAAATATCCATTATTTACTGATTGATATGCACCATATCATTTCAGATGGTGCATCTGTGGGCATTTTAATTGAGGAGCTTTCAGCCTTGTATCGAGGAGACAAACTAGAGGAATTACCTGTTCAATATAAGGATTATGCGGTTTGGTCAAAAAGCGAGGCGTTTGCTGCACAAATAGAAGCTGAAGAGGCGTTTTGGCTGAAGCAATTAGAAGGAGAACTGCCTGTACTGGCACTGCCAGAAGATCTGCCAAGACCAAAAGTGCAAACATTCGAAGGAGACCGCGTCTCATTTACAATCAATGGGCCGCTTAAAGCGAAATTGGATGAGCTGGTCAGAGCGCTCAACAGTACGACGTATACAGTGCTGCTCACGTGCTACAGCACCCTTTTAAGCAAGCTGTCAAGACAAGAAGATATCATCATCGGTTCACCGATTGTAGGTAGAACTCATCCGGATATTCAATCTGTCATTGGTATGTTTGTGAACACGCTGGCACTTAGAACAAAGCCAGCAGGACATCTGACAGCGGCAGAATTTGCGTCAAATGTTCATCAGCTTGTGTTAGAGGCAAATGAGCATCAGTTGTACCCATTTGAAGAATTGGTAGACCATGTGCAAACGGTTCGAGATACTAGCCGTCATCCAATCTTTGATGTGGTGTTCTCGATGGAAAATGCAGATATCCGTGATTTAACGATGGACGGACTTCATATTGTTCCGCAGCCATTCGAAGAGAATATCGCCAAATTTGATTTGACCTTAACTGGAAAAGAATCAGCTGATCACATTGAGCTTGTGTTCGATTTTAATTCTTCTACTTTTCAAAAGTCGTCGATCGAAAAGTGGAAGGTGTTTTTCCTTCATTTATTGGAACAAATGGTATCAGCGCCAGATCAATCGCTGGATCAAATGCAGCTATTATCACCGAATCAGCAGCAAAAACTGCTCAGTGAATGGTCGGGTCCTGTACTAAATGTACCGTCAGATCAAACCATTCATAAACTGATCGAGGCTAAAGCATTTGAAGCACCGCACCAAAAAGCGGCAACCTTCTGCGGAACGAGCTGGACGTATGAAGAGCTGAACAATCGGGCAAATACAGTCGCTTCAAAACTCATCTCAAACGGCATAAAACGAGGAGACCGCGTCGGTATTCTGACCCGCCCATCGCTTGATATGACGGCAGCTGTCCTTGGCGTTCTCAAGGCAGGTGCGGCATTCGTTCCAGTTGATGCGGATTATCCGGATCAGCGTATTGCCTATATGCTGGAAGACTGCGGGGCAGAGGTTCTTCTGATGCAAAAAGGGCTGGCTGCACCATCTTCATTCACAGGTCATGTTCTATTGATAGAAGATGCGGTAGAAGGCGAAGCACAAGACATTCATGTTCATGTCAAACCAACTGATCTCGCCTATATGATTTACACGTCTGGAACGACAGGACAGCCGAAGGGTGTCATGGTTGAGCACCAGTCCCTTGTGAATCTGGCGTTCTGGCACAATGATGCTTTCCAAGTGACCAATGCGGATCGAACCGCTAAATATGCCGGCTTTGGCTTTGATGCCTCCATTTGGGAAATGTTCCCGACATGGATCGCCGGCGCAGAGCTGCACATCATTGATGAAGCGATTCGTCTCGATATGATCAAGCTCAATGCGTATTTCAATGACGAAAATATCACCATTGCATTCCTGCCGACCCAGCTATGCGAGCAGTTTATGTCGATGGACAATCATTCCTTGCGTTACTTACTAACAGGCGGAGACAAGCTAAAACAGGTAAAGCCTGTTCCATATCAACTCGTGAATAACTATGGCCCAACTGAAAACACAGTCGTGGCAACCAGCGGGATCATCAACCCAGATCAAGGCACGCTTCCAATTGGAACAGCGATTGCCAATACCCGTTTTTACATTATGGGTTCGTTATATGACCTCTCGCCGCCAGGCGTACCGGGTGAGCTTATGATTGCGGGGAAAGGACTGGCAAGAGGGTACTGGAATCTTCCAGAGGAAACAGAGAAAAGCTTTGTCCCAGATCCATTTTATTCGGGTGAGCGTATGTACCTGACAGGCGATTTAGTGAAATGGACAGAGGATGGCGAGCTGATCTATCTCGGCAGAAAAGACCATCAGGTCAACATTCGCGGCTTCCGGATTGAGCTGTCAGAAATTGAAGCGCAACTTCTTGCACTTTCGGAAGTCAAAGAAGCAGTTGTGACAACGGTCAAAGATGCCAGCGATCAAGACGCGCTTGCCGCATATGTCATCACAGATGAAGAAACGACTGACCTAAAGGAAAGTCTAAAACGAACGTTGCCAGACTATATGGTCCCTTCATGGATCATCAAGCTAGACCACCTGCCGATGACGGCAAATGGCAAAGTCGATCTAAAGGCATTGCCAGCACCAGATATGGAAGCGAACCAAACGGCATACGAAGCGCCAAGAGATGAAGTGGAAACACTTCTATGCGGTATTTGGGAAGACGTGCTTGGCGTCAGCCAAGTCGGCATTCACGATCACTTCTTCTTCCTTGGAGGAGATTCAATTAAAGGCATCCAAATGGCAAGCAGACTCACACAAGCAGGCTGGAAGCTTGATATGAAGCTATTATTCCAGTATCCAACCATTGCCGAGCTGCGCCCATATATCGAAGAAGCTGATCAACTGACAGCCGACCAATCACCTGTCGAAGGGGAAGTCATTTTCACACCGATTCAGCGCTGGTTCTTTGAACGGAACTTTACGAATCAGCACCATTGGAACCAATCGGTTATGCTCCAAGCGCCAAATGGCTTGGATGAAACCATCGTTCAGCAAGTGTTGGAGCAGCTCATGATCCATCACGATGCGCTGCGAATGGTGTATCCGCTTGAAGAAGGACGCGTGATCCAGCGTCATCGAAAAATCGAAGAAAACTTGGTAACTGTTGATGTAATGGAAGTACGAGGGGAACTGTCGCAGCAAATCCAGCAGGTAGAAAAGCTGGCAAATGAAGTGCAAGCGAGTATATCGCTAGCGGAAGGACCTTTAGTAAAGCCAACCATTTTCCGAACGGATCAAGGGGATCATTTACTGCTCGCTGTACATCATCTTGTCATCGATGGTGTGTCATGGCGTATTTTCCTTGAAGATTTTATGGCTCTTTATGAACAGTCGAAGCGCGGGGAAATCCTGACACTTCCTGAAAAAACACACTCTTTCCAAGAATATGCCCAGAAGCTGACGGAATACGCGATGTCAGATGAGTTGCTGTCGGAAAGTGCTTATTGGAAAAAGGTACTTGCGCATTCCGTTACACCAATTCAAAAGGATCATGTGACAGAGGATCAGAGGATGCTTCATACACAGACCATTCGTTTTACATTGTCTGAGGAGGAAACACGCAGTCTGCTGACAGATGTACATGAAGCATATCAAACAGACATCAATGATATTTTACTGACAGCACTCGGATTGTCTATGAAAGAGTGGACAGGAGAAGACAGACACTTTATTCATCTTGAAGGACACGGAAGAGAGAACATCCTCCCTGCGATCAATGTATCACGGACGATTGGCTGGTTTACAAGTATGTATCCTGTGTTACTGGATATGTCGCATGCAGACGATCTTTCTTATCAGATTAAGCATTTGAAAGAGGAGCTCAGGCACATTCCGAACAAGGGAATCGGCTACGGCATATTAAAATATTTAACCCCTGACAAGATGAAGGAAGATATCTCATTCGATCTCGCGCCAGATATCAGCTTCAACTATCTTGGTCAGTTTGATGAACAGATCAGCGGTGAGTTAAGCCGCTCAACATGGCATCCAGGACAATCGCTGAGTCCTGAATCAGAGAAACCTCATGCACTTGATATTGTTGGTTTCGTCGAACAAGCTATGCTCCATGTGACGATTTCTTATCATCATCTTGAATTTGAAGAACGTACGATGGAACAATTCAAGGACCTTCTTGAAAAGAATGTGAAGGCGCTGATCTCACATTGTGTATCACAGGAAGAAACCCAGATGACCCCTAGTGATGTAGGGGATGAAGATCTCACGATGGACGAACTTGAAAAGCTAATGGATATATTTTAAGCAAACGAAGAGGTGGACATATGAGCAAGCAGAAGATTCAAAAGGTATATCCTTTAACACCCATGCAGGAGGGCATGCTGTATCATGCCATGCTAGACCCTAATTCCTCCTCTTATTTCACACAGCTTGAGCTTGGAATAAGCGGAGAGTTTGATCACGCTCTTTTTGAAAAAAGTCTCAATGAGCTCATACGGACATATGACATTCTCCGTACAGCCTTTGTTTATCAACAATTACAAAAGCCTCGTCAGGTTGTACTGGCTGAACGTCATCTCGATGTGTATAGAGAGGATCTATCACATCTGAATCATCAAGAGCAGCAAATGGTATTGGATCAATATAAAAAACAAGTGAGAAAGCAAGGATTTCACTTAACAAATGATCTGTTATTGAAGGTCGCTGTTTTTCAACTAGATGAAACAAACTGGCATCTGATTTGGAGCAACCATCACATCATCATGGATGGCTGGTCCATGGGTGTTTTAATGAAAAAATTGTTTCATTACTATGAATCTTTTCGGAACGGTCGAACGCCGGATCGCTCACAAGGGAAGCCTTATGCAGATTATATCCAGTGGCTTGGAAAGCAAAATAAACAAGAAGCGGAAAGCTATTGGCAAAAGCGTCTAGATGGAGCGGTTCAGCATCAAGGGCTGCTACAGCAAAAAGAAGCGAATGGGCAATACGATCATCAGGAATGGACGTTTACATGGGATGCTCAAACGGTACAAGCCATTCAAAATGTAGCAAGACAATGCCAAGTGACAGGCCCGAACCTGTTTCAGGCTGTCTGGTCTGTTCTTTTAGCCACCTATCATGCAACTGATGATGTCACATTCGGCACCGTTGTATCGGGCAGACCTCCAAGTGTATCTGGAATTGAGCGCATGGCAGGGCTGTTTATCAATACGATACCCGTTCGAGTGACATTGGATCAGAAGCAGACGTTTAAACAGTTGTTTCAAACGGTTCAGCAGCATGCACTAGAAGCGGAAAACTATGATTTTATGCCGCTTTATGACATTCAGCAGAAGACAGCTGCTGGAGGGCAGCTCTTTGATCATTTGGTTGGGTTTGAGAACTATCCTTTAGATCAGGAGCTGTCTGGTGACACCATGTCTGCACGTCTTGGTTTTTCCATTGATGTAAAGGACGGATTTGAACAAACGAATTTTGATCTAAATGTCCTTGTGTATCCAGGTGAAACGTGGACATTGAAAATCAAATACAACGCCATAGCTTTTGAAGAAAAGGTCATTGAAAACATATCAAAACATCTGACCAATCTCATGAAGCAAATCACCAAAAACCCTGATGTACGACTTCATGACGTGACATGTATCACGGAAGAAGAGAAGCGACAGATAAAAGCGTGGAATCAGACGGAGCGAGATTATCCGAAGCATCTGTCTATTCCTGAGCTGCTCAATGAACGTATGAAGGCGCAGCCTGACCATCTAGCACTAGTTGAAGGCGACCGAACATTTACGTACGAGGAGCTTGGACAAGAAATCCGTCGTTTAGCTGGCAGTCTTATTGAAAAAGGCGTACAGCCAGGGGATGCTGTGGCGGTGTATATGAACCGATCAGCTGATGCGGTAATCGCCATCTTATCAGTTCTACACGCAGGGGCAGCTTATGTACCGATTGACCCTTCCCAGCCTGAGGAGAGAATCCGATGGATGCTTGAAGATAGCGGCGCATCCATTTTGCTTCATGCTGATAGTCCGCCGTCAGTTGATGAACAGATCAGGGCTGTACATGTGACGAGTAAGCCTCATCACTCACACATGGATGTATCAATCAGGACATCTCCATCTCACTTGGCGTATATCATGTATACATCAGGGTCAACTGGACAGCCAAAAGGAGTTCAAATTGAGCATCAGCATATTGTGAGATTGGCTTGCTCTCAGGAGAAATTAGGCTTGACCAAGTCGGATCGTATGGCACATACAGGTGCCGTCAGCTTTGACGCCATTACCTTTGAAATCTTTACCACGCTGCTGGGTGGCGCGACACTGTATCCTGTTGACCGCGATACTTTATTGGATATTCATCGATTCGAACGATTTATCCAAACACATCAGATCACGACGCTCTTTTTAACGACTGGATTATTTAATCAGCTCGCTCAGCAGCGACCGCAAATATTCAAAGGATTAACCACATTAATTACAGGCGGTGACGTGATTAATGTGAAGAGTGCGGAGCTCGTGAAACAGCATCATCCAGCACTTGTTTTACTGAATGCCTATGGCCCAACAGAAAATACAACCATCTCGACCATTTACGAAGTAAGAGGAGATGAAACGGGTCCGATTCCAATTGGTCAGCCGATCAATCATTCGTCGGCTTATATTTTAGATGATGATCAAAGATTGCAGCCAATTGGAGCGCCAGGAGAGCTGTATGTTGGCGGAGATGGTGTCGCAAGAGGGTATCTCCATCGTCCAGATTTGACCAATCAAGTATTCTTGGCAGATCCTTTTAAGCCGTCAGGCCGTTTGTATCGAACAGGGGATTTGGCTCGGTATGGCGCAGATGGCCAGATCGAATTCCTCGGACGGACAGATGATCAAGTGAAAATTCGAGGCTTCCGTATTGAGCTTGGTGAAATTGAAACAGTGCTTCAGCAAAAAGCGGGCATAGATGATGCGGTTGTGCTTGTCCATTCGTTTTCCACAGATGAAAAGGAAATCACCGCTTACTTCACAGGGACCATGACAGAAGAAGAAGTGCGAGATGTATTTAATCAAGAGCTGCCAGCTTATATGGTGCCGCACCATGTGATGAAGCTGAATGCTTTTCCGCTCACATCGAACGGCAAGGTAGATCGAAAAGCTTTACCAAAGCCGGACGAAGCCTATCAGGAGAAAAAGGAAATCATTCCGCCTGAGACGGAGACAGAAAAGGCACTCGCTCAAATTTGGGAGGAGCTTCTTGGAAAAACGGTAGGAGCAGATGAACATTTCTTCATGGCTGGCGGGCACTCTCTCAAAGCGATGATGATGTCCGCGAAGATTCAAGAGGTGCTTCAGAAAGAAGTGCCGATTCAAGTGATTTTTGAGAAGCCGACGATTCGTTCATTAGCGGCATATATCGATCAGGATGGTCAAGAAGAAATGGGGCATCCGATTTTACCAGCAGAGCAGGCGGACGAGTATCCGGTATCACCAGCTCAGCGCCGTTTATATATTTTGCAGACACTCGAACCAGACAGCACGAATTATCATATTCCAATCGTCTTAACACTAGAAGGGACACTCGAATATCAGCGGCTCAAATCAGCGTTCGATCAGTTGATCCAAACGCACGAAATCCTAAGAACGAGTTTTCATATGAATGGAGAAGACATTGTTCAAAGAGTGAATGATTGGACGGCATTTGATCTTCCCGTTCATGATGTCAAGGAAGAAGAGGCGGAAGCATTTCTTTCTGAACAGCAATCTCCATTTGATTTAACTGCTGCGCCTTTATTACGAGCCCAGTTGTTGAAGGTCAGTGAAAACCGTCATCTTCTTGTCTTGGAAGCACATCATCTCATTACAGATGGCAGCTCCATGAAAACGTTTATACAAGATTTGGCGAAGGCCTATGATGGAGAAGCTCTTGCAGAAAGAGTCATTCATTATAAAGATTACGCTGTCTGGCAGTTAAGTGAAGAAGAGACGGAGAAACAGAAGGAGCATGAAGCCTATTGGCTGAAGCAATTCGAAGGAGAATTGCCAGTATTAGAGCTGCCAACTGATTATTCGCGTCCAGCGGAGCGTGATTTTTCAGGAGAACGATTCATGTTTGGCTGTGATCAAGTGACGACTCAGCGGATTCATGACCTGCTTCAGAAAACAGATACGACCATGTACATGTTCTTGTTATCTGCTTTTCAAGTGCTGCTTGCCACCTATAGCGGGCAGGAAGATATCATCGTTGGTTCCCCTGTTGCAGGACGGACACATCCTGATATACAGGACATGCCGGGTATGTTTATCAACACCGTTGCGATGCGCGGAAAACCAGAGCAAACGAAAACATTTTTACATCTTCTTGAAGAAATAAAAGAAACAAGTGTTGACGCTTTTGCTCATCAAAGCTATCCGCTTGAAGAGTTAATTGCACGCCTTCCGCTAGATCGTGATACAACCCGAAGCCCGCTCTTTAGCGTGTCATTTAACATGCAGAACATGGAGGTTCCAGCACTAAAGCTCGGCGATCTGCACATTTCGCCTTATGCCATTCAGCATCATTCAGTCAAATTTGACTTGTCTCTAGAAGCATTTGAACGAGAGGGAGCATTAAAGCTGAGCTTTGACTATGCAGCGGCGTTATTTAAAGAAGAGACGGTCCGCAGATTCGGAACTCATCTTCTAGCGATTATTCGTGAAGCGGTCCAACACCCGGAGAAACAGATCGGCTTGCTCCGTATCCTTGATCAGCATGAGCAAATAGAGCGGTTGGAGAAAAAAGACGAAGTGCAAACAAATCGTCATGAGCCTTTCCATGTCCAATTTTCACGTCAGGCAAAGGAAACACCAGATGCCATTGCGGTGATGGATGATCAACGGAAGCTTACTTACCGCGAGCTAGAAGATATGTCAAATGCGCTTGGCAGTGAACTAAAGATACGAGGCGTCGAGAAAGAAAAGACTGTAGCGCTGATTCTTGACCGCTCTGTCTATGTCATCGTTTCAATGCTTGGTGTGATGAAAGCGGGTGGTGCATTTGTACCAATTGATCCGGCCTTCCCTGCGGAACGTATCAATTACACATTAGAAGATTCAGGTGCACAAGTGATCGTAACAAATGAGTCTCTTGCAGGGGCCTATCAACATCACAAGTCGATTCAAGTTCTGCAGGTTGAAAAAGCAGTACTTCAAAGCCGCACGCTAGATTTGCCGGAAGCATCAGCCGATCAACTTGCGTATGTGATTTACACATCTGGGACAACAGGAAAACCGAAGGGTGTTCAGCTCACGCATCGTAATCTATCACACTACGTGAACTGGCTGACAAATGAGGTGACATTGCAAGAATGCGATCGGACGGCACTGCTTTCTTCTTATGCATACGATCTTGGTTACACAAGCATTTTCCCTGTCTTAAAGGCAGGAGGAACACTGTATGTGCCTCGTGAAGATGTGTATACAGACCCGGTTCGACTCATGCGTTTAATTGATGAACAAGAGCTGACTTATATCAAAATGACACCATCCTTATTTCATATGATAGCAGATTCGAAGGATCATGCATTTAACGCTTTACGCCTTGTCATACTTGGAGGGGAACCAATTGTCTCTGAGGATGTGGAAACATTTATGGAGCAGCATCCATGTGTGGCTGTCATGAACCACTACGGCCCGACAGAGACAACCATTGGGGCTGTGACCAAGCTGATTACAAAGCAAGAGCTAGGCACACTCAAGGATCACTCTGTGATCGGACAGCCAATTGCTCATACAAGAGCGCTCGCACTCAATCGTCAGCAGCGCCTCGTCCCATATGGCGCACCTGGAGAGCTTTATATATCAGGGGAAGGTGTATCGAGAGGGTATTTGAATCAGCCTGAATTAACGGCAGAGCGTTTTCTAGAAAATCCGTATTATCCTGAAGAGCGGATGTATCGTACAGGAGATTTGGTCAGACAGCATGCAAATGGAGACATTGAGTTTCTCGGAAGAATAGATGATCAAGTGAAAATCCGCGGGTATCGTATTGAAAAGCAAGAAATTGAGTATGCCGCACGTGCACGATTATCCATTCCAGAGGTGTATGTCAAAGTACTTTATATGTCCCTTTTACCAGAGCTTGCACTTTATTACACATCGCCTGAACCAATTGGAACACTGACGTTTAGAGAAAAGCTTGCGGAGACACTGCCGGATTATATGATCCCCACGTACTTTGTCAAAGTCGACCACATCCCGCTTACTCAAAACGGAAAGGTAGATGCGAAGTCTCTGCCGCTTCCGCACGAGGTGCATATGAATCGAGCGGTGCATGTAGCACCAGAAACGGCACTTGAGCAGACGCTTTGCGATATTTGGTCAGAAGTACTTGGGGTTGAACAAATAGGTGTTCATGATCACTTCTTTGAATTGGGAGGTCATTCCCTCAAAGGCATGGTGCTCATATCGAAAATGCAAGCCAAGCTGAACAAACATGTGCCGCTCAAAGTCCTTTTTGAAAAGCCAACGATACGGGCGATGGCAGCTTATGTAGAAGAAGTGAATTCCTCGGACATGACATCCATTCAACCGGCGGAGAAGCAAGATTTCTATCCTGTCTCTTCTGCTCAAAAGCGGATGTATGTATTGCAGCAGCTGCATCCAGAAGCAGTGACTTACCATATGCCTGCCGTATTGATGATGGAAGGCAGTCTTGATGTAAAACAGCTAGAAGAAGCGCTGCAGGCTTTGATCGAACGACATGAATCATTGCGTACAGCCTTTGTAGAAATTGACGGCGTACCCGTTCAAAAAGTCTATCGCCGAGTGCCGTTTACGTTAGAGGTGGTTGAAGTAGAGAACGGTCATGAGCAACCTGTCATAGACGCATTCTTCACCCCATTCTCATTACATCAAGCACCATTAATGAGGGCAAAGGTGGCGAAGCTTTCTGATGAGAAATATGTGTTCATGATGGATATGCACCATATCATCGCAGATGGTGTCACACGCAGTCTGCTCATTCAAGAATTGGCAAAGCTGTATGAGAAAAAGACGTTACCGCCAGTTCAGCTGCACTACAAGGATTATGCGGTATGGCAGCAGGAAGAAAAGCAGCAAGCGCTGCTTGAGAAACAGCGTCAGTATTGGCTGGAGCAATACGCAGAGCCTCCTGAAGATTTGGCACTGCCACTTGATTTTCCGCGTCCTCATGTACAGTCATTTGAAGGAGACCGAGTCGATAGATGGTTATCTCCTGAGAAGGTGAAGACCATTAAAGCACTCATGGCTGATAAAGGTGTGAGCATGAACATGGTCATGCAAACGGCATTTGCCATTTTCCTTTCCAAATTAACCGGGCAGACAGATATCGTCATAGGCGCTGTTACAGCGGGACGTACGCATGCTTCAATCGAACGGGTTCCAGGCATGTTTGTGAATACACTGGCTCTTCGACATGAAGTACAGCTCGAGGAAACGACAGCACAATTGCTTGAAAAGATGAAAGATCGAAGCCTATCAGCCTATGAACATCAAGAATTTCCGTTTGAGGAATTGGTGGCACAGTTAGATCTTCCGAAAGACACGAGCCGCAATCCATTGTTTAGTGTCATGCTGACAACGGATGACCGTGACATGACGTTACCGAATCTAAATGGACTCAAGCTTTCGCAAAAACAGCAAGAGACAGCTCATGCAAAATTTGATGTAACGCTCGGTGTATTTGAAGAACAAGATCAAGTGGGCGTACGCTTTGAGTATGCAACGGCGCTGTTTAAAAAGAAGACCATTCAGCGTTGGAGTCGATATTTTGAACAAATCATAGACGAGATGCTGGTGAAGCTAAATGAACCAATTTCATCGCTTTCGATCTTAAATGAAGAGGAAAAACAAGAGCTGATCAATGAATGGTCAGGCCCTGTGCTAAATGTCCCGTCAGATCAAACGGTTCATGCACTGATTGAGGCTAAGGCATACCAGACACCTCATCAAAAAGCGGCAACCTTCTGCGGAACGAGCTGGACGTATGAGGAACTGAACAGCCGTGCAAATACAGTCGCTTCAAAACTTATCTCAAACGGCATAAAACGAGGTGACCGCGTCGGTATTCTCACTCGTCCGTCCCTTGATATGACGGCAGTCGTCCTTGGTGTCTTGAAGTCAGGTGCGGCATTCGTTCCAATTGATGCGGATTATCCGGATCAGCGTATTGCCTATATGCTGGAAGACTGCGGGGCAGAGGTTCTACTTATGCAAACAGGATTAACTGCACCAACTTCCTTCACAGGTCGTGTTCTATTGATAGAAGATGCCGTAGAAGGTGAAGCTCACGATGTTCAGGTTCATATGAAACCAACTGATCTCGCCTATATGATTTACACGTCTGGAACAACAGGACAGCCGAAGGGTGTCATGGTTGAGCACCAGTCCCTTGTGAATCTTGCGTTCTGGCACAATGATGCCTTCCAAGTGACCAATGCGGATCGAACTGCCAAATATGCCGGCTTTGGCTTTGATGCCTCCATTTGGGAAATGTTCCCGACGTGGATCGCCGGCGCAGAGCTGCACATCATTGATGAAGCGATTCGTCTCGATATGATCAAGCTCAATGCGTATTTCAATGACGAAAATATCACCATTGCATTCCTGCCGACCCAGCTATGCGAGCAGTTTATGTCGAAGGACAATCATTCCTTGCGTTACTTACTAACAGGCGGAGACAAGCTAAAACAGGTAAAGCCTGTTCCTTATCAACTCGTGAATAACTATGGTCCAACAGAAAACACAGTCGTGGCGACAAGCGGGATCATCAACCCAGATCAAGGCACGCTTCCAATTGGAACAGCGATTGCCAATACCCGTTTTTACATTATGGGTTCGTTATATGACCTCTCGCCGCCAGGCGTACCGGGTGAGCTCGTGATTGCGGGGAAAGGACTGGCAAGAGGGTACTGGAATCTTCCAGAGGAAACAGAGAAAAGCTTTGTCCCAGATCCATTTTATCCGGGTGAGCGTATGTACATGACAGGCGATTTAGTGAAATGGACAGAGGATGGCGAGCTGATCTATCTCGGCAGAAAAGACCATCAGGTCAACATTCGCGGCTTCCGGATTGAGCTGTCAGAAATTGAAGCGCAGCTTCTTGCACTTTCGGAAGTCAAAGAAGCAGTCGTGACAACGGTCAAAGATGCCAGCGATCAAGACGCGCTTGCCGCATATGTCATCACGGAGAATGAAACAGAAGACTTAAAAGAAAGCTTAAAACGCACGTTGCCAGACTATATGGTGCCTTCATGGATTATCAAGTTAGACCAACTGCCGATGACGGCAAATGGCAAAGTCGATCTAAAAGCAATGCCAGCACCTGATAAGGAAGCCAATCAAACAGCTTACGAATTCCCAAGAGACGAAGTTGAAACGCTTCTATGTGGCATTTGGGAAGACGTGCTTGGCGTCAGCCAAGTCGGCATTCACGATCACTTCTTCTTCCTTGGAGGAGATTCAATTAAAGGCATCCAAATGGCAAGCAGACTCACACAAGCGGGCTGGAAGCTCGATATGAAATTGCTTTTCCAATACCCAACGATTGCGGAGCTGCGCCCATATATCGAAGAAGCTGACCAACTGACAGCCGACCAATCACCTGTCGAAGGGGAAGTCATTTTCACACCGATTCAGCGCTGGTTCTTTGAACGGAACTTTACAAATCAGCACCATTGGAATCTCTCGATGATGCTTCATGCGCCAAATGGGTTTGACCTTTCGATGACAGAACAAGTGATGCAGAAATTACTTTCACATCATGATGCACTGCGTATGGTATACAGGCAAGAAAATGGCAGCATCCTGCAATACAACCAGCGGGAGCTTACAGAGCCGATTGCGATAATTTCTCATGATGTCTCTAAAGAGAACGACGTGAAAAAAGCCATTTCCACCTATGCCAACGAGTATCAGCGTCAGTTGAACCTCGAAACAGGTCCGCTCATGAAAGTGATCTGTTTCCGTGCAAAAGATGGCGATCACTTACTCATCGTGACACACCATCTTGTCATTGATGGTGTCTCATGCCGAATTTTACTAGAGGACTTTATGTCTCTTTATCAACAGGCAGCCCAAGGACAAACGCTCGTCCTGCCGCCCAAAACCCACTCCTTTAAAGAATGGGCAGAGGCGATCGAACGATACGCACAGTCCAAGCCGTTAAAAAGCCAAAGTGAGTACTGGAATGAGATTGACAGGACGCCAATCACCACTTTACCTGTTGATCTTGAAGTAACGAAAAGAAAAGTTGCGCAAACAAAGGCAGTACAGATGCAGCTTTCAGAGTCCGAAACCGAGCATCTTTTGACCGACATTCATCTACCGTACACAACGGAAATGAACGATATTCTTCTATGTGCGCTCGGTCTTGCTGTTCAGGAGTGGACAGGTGAGTCCCATGTACATGTGCAGCTTGAAGGTCATGGAAGAGAGGATATTTTATCAGGACTGGATGTCTCACGCACGGTTGGATGGTTTACGAGTATGTATCCAGTCGTACTGAAAGCAAAGCCGGATCAGACCATAGCTGAGACTATTAAAGGAACGAAAGAGATGCTGCGGCGTGTCCCGAATAAAGGGATCGGCTACGGGATTTTAAAATACCTCACAGCCACTGAATCGTCAGGACAGCATGTACAACCTGAAATCAGCTTGAACTATCTGGGGCAGATTGATCAAGAAGTGACGACAGAACTCTTTAGACCGTCCGCCTATGATATGGGACGACAAGCAAGCCCTGATTCAGAAGCTGTCTATAAGCTGAATCTCAGTGGTCTTGTTCAACACAAACGATTCATGATGTCGTGTTCCTATTGTACAGATGAATATGAAGAACAAACGATACAGCAGTTCATGGCATTGTTGAAAGAAAAAATCCAATCCATCATGACTCATTGTTTAGCGCAGCACGAACGAGAATTTACCCCAAGTGATTTCTCTGCTGGTGACCTTGAAATGGATGAAATGGATGACATCTTTGACATGCTTGAGGAGAAATTGACTTAGCAACATGAGATCAGACATAAAAACAGGAAGGGAGGATGAAATAGATGAGTTCATTTAAAAGGGATCAAGTTCAAGACATGTATTATCTGTCACCGATGCAAGAAGGCATGCTGTTTCATACCCTCCATCACCAAGAAAAGGGCTTTTATGTAGAGCAAATGGATATGAACGTAAAAGGCACACTGCGTCATGACTTACTTGAGAAAAGCATGAATGTCATCGTGGAGCGGTACGATATTTTTCGTACCGTATTTCTCCACGAAAAAGTGAAGCGCCCTGTCCAAGTTGTGCTGAAGAAACGTCCTTTTACGCTTGATGTGGTGGACATGCAGAAGCTTTCTGAAGATGAACAGCTTGTACGTATTGAGACATTTAAACAACAGGATCAGCTGAGAGGATTTGACCTTTCGAAGGATGCGCTCATGCGGGCAACTGTTTTCCAAACGGGCCCTGCCAGCTATCGCTGGATATGGAGCTATCACCATATCCTTCTTGATGGCTGGTGCTTTGGGCTTGTGGTGCAAGAGCTATTTGCGATTTATCATGCCCTTTTGCATGATATCCCTTACAAGCTGGAACCGGTTAAACCGTACAAAGAATATATTCAATGGCTGGAAAAACAAGATAAACAAGCATCACTTCAATACTGGCAGCAATCTTTAGCTGGGTTTGATGGACAATCTACCTTTAAAGAACAGAGAAAGCAAACGAATGAACACGAATTAGGCGAATTGGAATGGTCGGTGAGCAAGGGAGAAACGGCTGCTTTATCAGAGTTAGCGTTCCAGCAAAATGCGACGTTAAGCAGTGTCCTTCAATCAGTCTGGTCAATTTTATTGAGCAGATATCAGCGTTCAAATGATGTGCTGTTTGGCACGGTTGTGTCGGGGCGTCCGGCAGATTTGGCTGGTGTTGACAGAATGGTTGGCTTGTTCATTAATGTCATCCCAAGAAGAATTCAGCTGACAGATGACATGACATTCCATTCTCTTCTGTCAGAAACGCAGCAGCAGTCTCTTGCGGCCGAGCCGCACCAATACATTCCAATTTATGATATTCAGGCAAAGACAGGTCATCAGCCACTCATGGATCATATTGTCGTGTTTGAAAATGTCCCAGCCGCAAAGAAGGAAGAGCAAGAGGAGCGGTTAGGATTTACTGTGGAAAACATGAATGTGTATGAAAAATCGAACTATGATCTCAATTTGCTGGCATCACCAGGAGAACAATTGCAATTGAAGCTGGCCTTTAATCAAAAAGCATTTGATCCTCAATTTGTTCAACGGTTAAAGGAACAGCTGAGTCTATTGATGAAGGAGGCGGTCAAACATCCTGATCAATCGGTTCATACACTTACACTTGTCACAAAACAGGAAAAGCAGCTGATTCTTGAGGAATGGAATGCGCCCGAGCTTGAGCATGACCAGCTGTATTTGTCAAAATGGTTTGAGCATAATGTCCGCAAACAGCCGAATGCGGTCGCATTATCAGCAGGTGAGCACACGATGACATATGCGGAGCTGAATGAACAAGCCAACCGATTGGCAAGACATTTGCAAAAAAATGGGGTCACGCATCAAACGGTCATCGCCATTTTAGCGGGCCGCACGCCTGAACTGATTGTCAGTCTGCTTGCTGTCTTAAAAGCAGGTGCAATCTATGTGCCAATTGATCCCGATTATCCAGAAAGCCGCATTCAATACATGCTTAAAGACAGCGCAGCAACGCATCTACTGACTCACTCATCCTTTATCGGTCAAGTGAAGGCACTTGCGTTTGATGGAACGTATCTGTTTGCAGATGATCAAGAAATTTCACTGATGAGCTCAGAGAATCTGCCGCTTGAAGCAGGCTTACACGATACGGCTTACATCATGTATACGTCTGGTACAACAGGTCAGCCAAAAGGCATTATGACGACCCATTCGAATATTGCCCGGGTGGTCAAAAATACAAACTACTTAACCATTTCAGAAACAGATACACTGCTGTCACTATCCAACAGCGTATTTGATGGCTTTACATTTGATGTGTATGGCGCACTTTTAAACGGAGCGAAGCTTGTCTTGCCGAAAAAAGAGACCATTTTAAACATGGGCGAGCTGACGGGATTGATTAAAAGGGAAAATATTTCTGTCATGTTTGTTCCGACAGCATTATTTAATCTCCTCGTTGATGAAGAAACCGACTGGATGCGCAGTGTGCGCAAGGTGCTGTTTGGCGGAGAGCGGGCATCAGTCCAGCATGTGAGGAAAGCCTTTGCTGTTATGGGGAAAGGCAGACTCATCAATGTCTACGGCCCAACCGAATCAACAGTATTCGCCACTTATTATCCAGTCGATGAGGCTCTGCCGATGGAAGCGCGTTCGATTCCAATCGGAAAGCCGCTCAACCAGACGGGTGCTTATATATTGAGTGAGCACGGACAACTTCAGCCGATTGGAATGGTCGGAGAGCTTTGTCTGAGCGGCAAAGGGCTTGCGAAGGGGTATTTGAATCGTCCTGATCTGACGAAACAAGCCTTTATCACGCATCCATTCGCTGCGGGAGAAAGGCTGTATCGTACAGGAGACTTGGCTTATTTTCGAGCGGACGGTTTGATTGAGTATGCGGGCAGAGTGGATGATCAGGTGAAAATTCGCGGTCATCGAATTGAGCTGACAGAAATTGAAGCCCACCTTCTCATGCATCCAGGTGTAAAACAAGCGGCCCTTATAGCTGATCAGCATAACACGCAGCATACAAGGCTGCTCGCCTATATGACGTGTGAGGAGGAGTGGAAGGATAAACTCAATGTGATCAGGTCAGGGCTAAAGGAAAAACTTCCGGCTTACATGCAGCCTCATGAACTGATCAGACTTGAGAAAATGCCACTTACGCCAAATGGAAAGGTTGATAAACGTCAGCTGCCAAAGCCAGAGGTGCCTCAAGGAAACCGTCATGTGAAGCTTCCGGTAAATGAGGTAGAACAAAAGCTGCTTGTGATGTGGCGGGAAGTGCTTGAAAGAGAAGATATCAGCACAGATGACCATTTCTTTGAGCTTGGCGGGCATTCATTAAAAGCGATGTCGCTTTTATCTAAGGTGACAAAGGAATTTGATGTTCAAGTGCCTATTCACTTGCTGTTTGAGACACCTACCATTGAAGCAGTCAGCCGTTATATTCAACAGCAGGATCAGGAAGCTGCAGGCTATCTTGTATTCAATGAATCTCAAACGCCAACAGTCTTTGCTCTACCACCATTACCGGGCTATGGCTTTATCTATCAGGAAGCCGCAAAAACGCTCGATGGTATTCGTTTGATCGCCTTTGACTTTATTGAAGCTGATCACCGAATCACGCAATACGTTCAGCATATCCAGCACCTTCAGCCTGAAGGACCACTGACTTTGATGGGTTACTCTGGCGGGTGCTACCTAGCATTTGAGCTTGTTCAATCGCTCGAACAAGCAGGGCGGACCGTCGAAAAGGTCATCATGATCGATTCGTATAAGAAAATAGGAGAAAGTGATTTAGAAGGACGATCCATTGATGACGATATCGCCGCGATCGTCCATCAGTCGAAGCAAAGTGAACTTGCCCAAGCGGAGCTCATTCAAGACGAGCTTGCTCAAAAAACAAGGGCTTACTATGAAGCTTTTGTTAAGGGGGTGAACCAAGGAGAGATACACGCAGACATTGACTTTATCCAATCCGAAGAGCATATTGCGATACCAGAATGGATGGATAAATGGGAAACTGCGACGACCGGCGCTTATCGAGAATTTCAAGGCTTTGGTCAGCACGCCGACATGTTCAAAAACAAAGAATGTGCCGTCCGAAATGCACAGCTCATTAAAGAAATAGTCCATCATAAAAATAGAGAAACAGTCTTGTAAACTTTAGATGAGGCAGGGGTGCACACTGGCAGCCCTGCCTGACAAAAAAGGGAAGGAACTCATATGAAACCATCAACCATCAATCAATCGAATGTACATGAATCAATGGATACGATTTTACAAGATGTACAGAATACCATTTTACAAACCAACGAAATCGAACGCTTCGCTGTTTTTTCTCGTGAAAAAACCATTCGACCTCGGCCATATCACCTCTCTCATTTATTTCTAGACCATCACATGGAGCAGGAGGCCGCAGCTGAATGGATACAAACGCAAATGGCTTCACCTGCTTTAGCAGACATGCCCCCAGCCATTTCCTATGGAGGGGATATAGATGTTCGTGCAGGAGCTCAAACCTTGCAGGACGCTCTAACTGAGGCAGCCAAATCAACAAATGGGCTGACTTATATCATCAATAGTGAAAATGAGCTCACGCAATCCTACGCGCAGTTGAAGGAGGATGCCGAGCGGGTGCTGACGGGTTTAAGAGCACTAGGCCTTGAGCCGGGAGATCCTGTGTTCTTTCAATTTTCATCGAATCATGCGATGGTCACGGCTTTTTGGGCATGTGTATTAGGCGGATTTGTCCCAACACTTGTATCGGCAGCCCCGACCTATCGGGAAATGAATGCCTCAGTGAAGAAGCTTCATCACGCTTGGAACCTGCTGGAGCATCCGCTCATTCTCACGGATGACTCGCTGATTGATGAGGTGCAAGGCTTAGCTTTACTGTGGCATACAGATCAATTACGTGTTGCAGCCGTTGAACCAATGCTTACTTTAGAAAGAGATTTAGAAGCACATCCAGTCACGCCTGATGATTCCGTCTTTTTTATCTTAACGTCTGGAAGTACGGGGATGCCCAAATGCGTAGAGCATTCTCATAGAAGCGTGCTGGCGAATGTCAAAGGAACGGTGGCAGCCAATGGGTTTACACAAGAAGATGTCTCGTTAGACTGGATGCCATTAGATCATATTGGCGGCATTGTCATGTTCCATCTTGTCAATGTGTACACAGGCTGTGAGCAGATTCGGGCAAGAACAGATGACTTCATCGCTCAGCCGCTGCGCTGGCTTGACTGGATGGACCGTTATCGTGCAACGAAGACATGGGCACCTAACTTCGCATTTGCGATGATCAATGATTATGAGAAAGAAATCTCTTCAGGGTCTTGGGATCTTTCTTCCATGTCGTGCATGATCAATGGGGCAGAAGCGGTCGTACCGAAGACGATCCACCGGTTTTTACACCTGCTCGCTCCGCACGGCTTAAAAGGAGACGTCATCAGACCGGCTTTCGGCATGTCAGAAATCTCATCAGCCGTTGTCTTCTCTTTTGCGATTGAGCGGGGAGATGAAAACAGCGGGGTTCTGACCTTTGAGGAAACATCGCTGACAGAGCAGCTAAGACCAGCGGAGGCACGCGACACTGGAACCGTCAGCTTTACAGAGTTAGGGAAACCGATTCCAGGTATCACGATTCGTATCGTCAACCATGAGCATGAGCTTCTTCCTGAAGATCATATTGGCAGCGTGCAAATCAAAGGGCCGACGACAATGAAGGGCTATTACAAGAATGACGAAGCGAATGAAGAGGTTTTTCAAACAGAGGGCTGGTTCCACACGGGTGATTTAGGTTTTCTGCATGAAGGAAGGCTGACATTAACTGGTAGAGAAAAAGACATGATCATCATCAACGGGAAAAATTATCACAACTATGAAATTGAAGCCATGGCAGAGGAAGTACCCGGCGTAGAAACAAGCTTTGTGGCTGCTTGCTCCGTGCGAATGGAGGCATCTGCATCCGATGAACTGATTCTCTTTTTTACACCGAAGCTGTATGAGCCTGCTTATATCATGAGGGCTAGCCAGCACATCAAAACCCATATTGCAACAAAAATGGGTCTTTCTGCATCGAGGATTATTCCTGTCCAAAAGCATGCCTTTCCGAAAACAAGCTCTGGAAAAATAGAAAGGGCACAGCTCAAGACAAGGTGGCAGGAAGGAGAATTCGACGAAATCATTAAGGAACTGGACATCAGACTTGAAAATGAACACACCTTGCCTGATTGGAGTTATCAAAAGAAGTGGACACCCGCTCCACTTCATAAAACTGAAAAGCAAACAGCAGGGGATACAGTGATCTTTGCGGATGCATTAGGGCTGGCAGATCAATTGAAATCCCTATCAAACAATGAACAAACCTATATTACGGTTGAACCGGGTCAAGCATTCACACAACTCACACAAACTCACTTCATCATCCACCCGAATCGGCCGTCAGACTACGAACAACTCTTTGAGACGCTCCGTTCGTATGGCGTTTCGGTGAAACAAATCATTCACCTTTGGAACTACACAAACAAGGAAGACACACTTCAAGCGGTAATGGCGAAGGAAACGCAGAAAATTGGCAGCATGAGTGCATTATATACAACAAAAGCGATTGCCGCCTATGAGGAACCTGTAGAGATCACTTTTGTCTCCGCTCATGCGATGAATCTGCCAGAAGATCAAACACATCATGTGGAAAAAGCAACGACAGCAGGATTGATGACAGCTGTACAGCATGAGTGGCCGTTTCTCAAGGTGCGGTGTCTTGATTTTTCTCTGACAGAATCGGCTGACCGTTCCCATGCATCAGCGATCATGACAGAGCTTACACAGGACACAAGCTGTCATATTGCTGCTTACCGTGAAGGTGTTCGTTATATTCCTCTTTTAACGCCGATTCATCTAGAAAGAGAGCAAAAGAGGAAGACACCACCATTTGAATCAACCGGACTTTACGTGATGACAGGCGGGCTTGGCGGAATAGGACGGATGCTAAGTGAACATCTTCTGACGTCCTATCAAGCGCATCTTGTTCTGCTTGGAAGAAAGGCACGAGCAGCTTTATCTGCGGAGCAGCAAGACGTATTGACCTCACTTGAGAAACAAGCGGAAAAACGAGGCGGCACTGTTCATTATGAAGAAGTGGACTTGACGGATGCAAAAGCCCTTGAAGCCCTTATCTCAAGACAAGAGGTGGCCCATGGAAAAAGGCTGCATGGCGTGATTCATTTCGCTGGCATTATTCAAGAAGAGCTGCTTGCTGACATGACGTCTGTGTCCTTACATGCGATGTACGAAGCAAAGGTATATGGCACGATTGCGCTTCATGAAGCGGCTTCTAAACGGAAGAACGTCTTATTTATTTCTAGCTCATCAGCACGAACATTGAAGGGCGGGATGACCGTAGGCGCTTACTCTGCTGCCAATGAGTTCGTTGAACAATTTGCTCATTATCAGAAGCTGACATCTACCGTGAAGCCATACTGCTTTAGCTTTAGCATGTGGGATGAGATTGGCATGAGCGAGGGTTCGATAATCAAAGGTATGTTAAAAGAAAGAGGCTATCTTCCGATTCCGAAGCGGGCGGGCTTCCAGACGATGCTGGCATGTTTAATGACAGATGCACCTCTCATTTATATGGGATTAGATCGGTCGAAGCAGGACATTCAAGAGATGCTTCATGCGGAGAGCCGAACAGAGAAAGCCGTGTATGTCTTTTACAAAACCGACAAAACAAAAGCCATTGAAGAACGGCTGTATCAGTCCATTTATACATGTTTGCAGACTCATCTATCTAGTGAATATTCCGTCCATCTATTTCCTGAGGAATACTGGAAAGAATCAGAGGATGGCATGCCGGATGAAGCGTATTTCAAAGCACTCATTGAGGAAAGCGGACAGGATGCAGAAGACAGAGCACCTCAAACGGAGACGGAGAAAGTTTTGGCAAGCATTTGGTCCGAACTGCTTGAAGTCTCAAATGTCAGCTGTGGTGATCACTTCTTTCTACTCGGAGGTCATTCGCTAAAGGCAACGCAAATGCTGTCAGCGGTGAGACAAAGAATGGGATTTGATGTGCCGCTCGCTGTTCTTTTCGAGCATACGAGACTTGGGGAATTAGCGGCATGGATCGATTCGCATGCAAAAGTGGATGAAGCGGTACAGGTACGGAAAATGGCAAAGGGCCAGGAGATTCCGATGTCCTATGCCCAGCAAAGACAGTGGTTTCTCTATCAATTACAGCCTGATCTGCCATTTTACAATAATACAATTTCCTTTCGGGTGAATGGATCTTTAGATGTGAAGGTACTTCAGCGCAGTCTTCAGCAAATGGTGCAAAGGCATGAGTCGCTTAGAACGTCCTTTACTATGAACGGCGATGAACCGGTGCAGATCATCCATGAGCATATGACCCTTCCAGAGCTTGATGTGGTGGATCTATCAGATTTAACGTCGCAGGAAGAAAAAGAACAAAAAGCGGCTGAATGGGCAAAAAGAGAGGCAAGCACACCTTTTCGCTTAGAGCATGATCCGCTCTTTCGTGTAAAACTTATTCGGCTGTCGGAAAGAGATCATTTGCTGCTGATGTCCATTCACCACATTGTGTCAGATGGCTGGTCGGTTGGGATTGCCGCAAGAGAGTTGTCTGAATATTATACAGCAATGATCGACAGGCGGGAGCCTAATCTATCGCCGCTGCCGATTCAATATGCGGATTACGCCCTATGGCAGAAGGAGTATTTGACTGGTGAGACGCTGCAAAAGCAGCTTTCCTATTGGAAGGAGCAATTTGCAGTCCCTGTAGAAGATTTGGTTTTGCCGTATGACTACCCGCGGCCAGCTGTTCAATCCTACAAAGGAAAAACGAAAAAATACCATCTGTCGAAGTCGCTGTCAGATCAGCTGGCTGAGCTTTCTAAAAAAACTGACAGTACCCTTTATATGACGCTGCTGACCGCCTTTTCAACACTGCTGCACCGTTTGTCTTCACAGGATGAGTTTGTGATTGGATCAGTCATTGCTGGGAGAAATCGGACGGAGATGGAACAACTCATCGGCTTTTTCGTCAATACGCTGGCACTTCGGATCGATCATAGCGGGAATCCTGCTTTCACTGATCTATTAGAACGGGTGAAAGAAACAACAATGGGCGCCTATGCGCATCAGGATGTGCCGTTTGAGATGGTCGTAGATGAGCTGAATATTGTACGTGAGGCTGGCAAACAGCCGCTGTTTCAGGTCATGTTCGTTTTGCAAAATCTGCCGCTTGAGGCTTCTCCGATGGGGGAGGCGACATCTGTTTTAGCTATTGAAGATAACGATACCGCCAAATTCGATCTATCTCTGTTTGTCTTTGAAGGAGCGGAGGGTCTTCAATTAAAACTGGAGTATGATGTGAACTTATTTTCTGACGAAACGATGGACCGGTTCCTTCGGTACTACGAGCAGCTGCTTGGGCGTATTTGTGAAAATCCAGCACAGCCGATCAAACAAATGAATTACCTGCCAGAAAAAGAGAAGCATCAGCTGCTCTATGAATGGAGCGGCAAAATGGATCAGCCGGCAGGCCCGCTTCTCATCACGGAACGGTTTGAAGCGCAAGTGAGAAAATCACCTGATGCCATCGCTCTCGAATTCGGGGAAGAGCAGTGGACGTATCATGTGTTACAAGAGAAAGTCGACCGGCTGGCGGCTTCTCTTCAGCAGCGAGGTGTGACGCCGCATGAACCAGTAGGACTGCTCATGGACAGGTCGCCTGAAATGATTCTTGGGGTGCTGGCGATTGTGAAAGCAGGAGGCGCCTATGTGCCGATTGATCCTGAATATCCAGATGCACGCATTGATTTTATGCTGAGAGATACAGGTATTCAGCTGTTACTGACAAAAAATGAATGCCTGAAAAAGGTGTCCATCAGTCAAACCGAACTCATTTGTCTTGATGAAGGATATGAAGAATTTTTATCAGAAGCAGAACTTATACCTGCTGCCCTAAAACCTGATGGACTCGCTTATATCAATTACACTTCAGGGTCAACTGGACAGCCAAAAGGGGTTTTGATTCCGCATCAAGCAGTCATCCGGCTTGTCTGTGAAACAGACTATGTCACTTTTGATGAACATACGCGCATTTTACAAATGGCCAGCTTCTCCTTTGATGCCTTTACGTATGAAATATGGGGAGCTCTTCTAAACGGGGGAAGGCTGATTCTTACCGATCGAAATACAGTTTTATCAATGGATACACTGGCTGACACGCTGACGTCATACAAGATCACAACAGGATTTCTGACAGTGCCGCTGTTCAACCGATTGACGGAGGAACATCCAGAAGCTTTATCTGGATTCGATGCATTGTTGGTCGGTGGTGATGCGCTATCAGCAGCTCATATTCGCAAGGCACTGCCATATTTACCTGAAGGTCTTTTAAACGGCTATGGACCAACTGAAAATACGACGTTCTCTTGTGTGTATCACATTCGCTCATTAGACGAAGAGCAGACGACCGTCCCTATCGGTCAGCCAATTGCTTATTCACAAGCCTATGTATTAGACGACCAGCTGCAGCCGGTTCCGCAAGGTGTCATTGGAGAGATTTATGTTGGCGGAACAGGGCTGGCACTAGGTTATCTTGGAGATGAAGAAAAAACATCGCAATCATTTATCCCGCATCCTTTCTATAAAGGAGAGCGTTTATATAAAACAGGTGATATGGGCCGCTGGCTCCCAAATGGCATCATCGACTGCCTTGGAAGAATCGATCATCAAGTGAAAATACGCGGACATCGCGTCGAATGCGGCGAAATTGAAGCCGCTATGTTGAGTGTTGAAGACATCATAGAATGTGCGGTCATTCCGCATCAGCATGAGAGTGGTCATAAGCGCCTCATCGGTTACTTTGTCCAAAAAGGTGCATGGACCCAGCAAGACCTTCGCCGCAAGTTAAAAGATCGACTGCCAGATTATATGGTACCGAGCCTATTCATAGAGCTCGAGGAACTGCCGCTCACGCCAAACGGCAAGGTAGATCAAAAGCGTCTCCCGCCGCCAGTGTGGAGACAGGAAGAAGCAGACAAACCAGCAGATCAGGCGCTCAGTGAGGAAGAACAAGTACTTGAAAAGGTGTGGACTCAGCTTCTGGGCATTCCTTCAATCGGTGTTCATGATAACTACTTTGAGCTTGGCGGAGATTCTATTATTGTCATACAAATGGTGGCACGCCTAGCACAGGAAGGCTACATCATACAGCCGAGAGATGTATTTGAAAAACAGACCATTTCACAGCTGGCACGCGCGATGAAAAGAGCAGATGTGTCTGTGTCTTATGATCAATCACCTGTTACGGGAAATGTACGTCTGCTTCCAATCCAATCTTGGTTCCTTGAGCAATCGATGACAAACCAAGATTATTGGAATCTATCAGCTCATATTGAAATCAAGCAATCTATACAACCCGAACTGTTAACACAAGTTCTTTCAAAACTTGTCGATCATCACGATATGCTGAGAGCCATTTATACAAAAGCAGCAGACGGCGCATGGATTCAAACCATTCGTGCGCCCGGCATCATTCCTTGTGTCACATTCTTTGATTTGACGGATGTGTCTCACGAGGAAGCGATAGAGCAAATCCGCATGGAGACAAGTGCTTGTCAAGGAACACTGTCATTAGAGAGAGGAGAATTGATCAAATTTATTCTTTTTCAGACAAGTGATCGCACGTCTGAACTCTTCATCGCAGCCCACCATCTTGTGATGGATGGAATATCGTGGCGCATCATACAGGAAGATATCTTAAACGGGTTGAAGCAGGCTGCGTTAGGGCAGGAGATCACGTTTGCTAAGAAAACCGCTTCCTATCAGCAGTGGGCAGAGGCACTCTATGAATATGTACAAACTGATCAATTACAAGAGCAGGTTCCTTTTTGGCAAAAAATCATCGATCAAGAGGAAGAAGGTTCTCCTTTTCAAACACCTGCGCTTTTCAATATAGAAGAACATGCAGAGGTCCTGACTGTTCAACTGACGAAGGATCAAACAGACATTTTACTAAGGCACGCATCACAAGCGTACCGAACAGAAGTGAACGATTTACTCTTATCAGGACTCGCGCAAGCTGTTGGAAAGTCATTACTGATCACGTTAGAAGGGCACGGACGCGAAGATTTATTTGAACAGATGGATTTGTCACGGACAGTCGGCTGGTTTACAAGCTCTTATCCTATTTTTATTCCTTTTATTCAAACCGATGTTGAGAGGCAAATCAAAGATGTCAAAGAAACCTTAAGAGCTGTGCCGCAAAAGGGGATCGGCTATGGCTTACTCCAATACATGACAGCAGCGCGTTTACTTAAAACGGCAGCGCCGCAGGTGAGCTTTAATTACCTTGGACAGTTAGATCAAATAGACGGTGAGGCAAATCTGTATATAGCAGATGAACGAAATGGGCATGTACATGATCCAAAAGCAGAAAGACAGCATTTGATCGATGTGTACGGATACGTTGTCAATGGGCAGCTTCAGATGAATTTTATGATCAATCGTGAACTGCTTCAGGAGGAAGAGGTGCGTCAATTACCTGACCGATTTAAAGAAAAAATGGAGGATATTCTGACGCATTGTGTAGAGACAAAAGGCGGCTTTACGCCATCTGATTTTCCTATGGTCCAGCTGACGCAAAAGCAAATAGATGAGCTCCCAGACAATGTGGTAGATGTGTATCCACTATCTCCGATGCAGCAAGGGATGCTGTTTCATGCACTGTTAGATCAAGCGTCACAGGCGTATTTTGGTCAGGTGCATATGACGCTCGAAGGTTTAACGGACGGTGAAGCCTATGAAAAAGCATGGAATCTGCTTGTAGAACGTCATTCGATTTTACGGACAAGATTTGCTTGGGAGGGGCTAAAGGAGCCTGTCCAATTGATTCAATCAGAAGGAGTCATTCACCTCATTCAGCACGATGTGCGCCGCCTGAGTGAAATGGATCAGAAGAAAACCATTGAGCAGTATTTACAAACCGATCGTTCAAAGGATTTCGAATTAGAAGATGCGGCTGAACCGCTCATTCGTATCGCTCTATTCCATCGTGATGAGAAAACGTGCACGTTTGTTTTTAGCTTTCATCATATTTTAATTGATGGCTGGAGCCTGTTCGGCTTGATTGAGGAATCCTTTTCAATATATCGCTCGCTTGTGGATGAACGAGAGATGAACCTTCCTGCTGTGCGTCCATATAAAGATTTTATTGAGTGGCTGCAAAAGCAGGATCAAAAGAAGGCGCAAGAGTTCTGGAAACATTACATGTCAGGAGTAGAGGAAGCCACACCACTACCAGGAGACGGAGAGCAAGCTTCGGAAAAAGGAGCAGGTATTGATCAAATTAGTATCAAACTGACACCTGACATGCAGCAGAAGCTGGAGAAAATGACAGGGACACAGAAGGTCACGATGAGCACACTGCTTCAGGCGGCGTGGGGTCTGCTCTTGCACCTTCATTCAGGCTCAGAGGATGTTGTGTTCGGTGTCACAGTATCTGGCCGGCCGGCGGACTTACCAGAGGTTGAAAGCATGACAGGTCTCTTTATTAACACCTTGCCGCTCCGTTTGCCGATCACACGAGACAAGACCATTGCCGAGCTGCTGACACAGACGCAGGAAACGGTTTTCCACATGAGAGAATTCGAGTATACCGTACTGCCAGATATTCAGCAGATGACCCAAATTCCGAATGGAGAATCATTGTTTAACAGCATTGTCGTGTTTGAAAACTATCCGATTGAATCTGTAGAACCATATGGTGTACGGATCTTAGACATAGCCAGTCATGAAGAAACAAACTATGACCTGACCCTTGTGGCTGTCCCGGGAGATACGCTGGAGCTTCGGGTCACATACCGCTTCAATCAATATACAGAGAAACAAATACAATCACTGATGCAGCAGCTGGTCCATACACTTGAAGCCATGACAGAACAAGTGGAGACACCACTCTCTTCCTTCACGATCGTGACAAATGAAGAAAAAGAGCGGATGATCACCGATTGGGCGAAAAATGCACAAGTCAGCGTGCTGTATCCAGATCAAGAAGAGGTCTACTCAGGTGTGCATGATCCTTCGTGTGAGACAGAAATCTATGTCCTGAGCGAAGAGCATCAGCTCATGCCAGTAGGATTTCCTGGAGATATTTTTATCGGTGCAGAGGGTATCAAGGCACTTTGCGGAGAGCTTGCCGATTGGATGGAGACGCATAAAATTCCGCATCCATTCAAACATCAAACAGGTGAATACCTCTATCCGACAGGGGATGTCGGCGTTTGGACTGAAAAAAACAAGATTCAGATTTTGGATTGGGTGTAGGAGGAGAAGAACGATGTTAATAAGTAGAAGAAAAGGCCATGCAGCAAATCATATCGTCAGAATCAACGGAAAACGAATCGATCTCAAAGCATTAGAACAGGTCATGATGCTTCATTTTCCGCTAAAGGAATGTGCATTCATCCCGAAGAAAAATGAAGAAGGCAGCCTCTCGCTTGTGTTATTTGCACAGGCGAAGGACCCTTCGCTGACAAGAGAGGATCTGATGACAGGCGTGCTTCACCCTGATGAAGTGCCAGCCGCTCTCGTCTTATTGCCTTCCTTGCCAAGGGCAGAAAGTGGAGCAGTCGATACAGAAGCACTGCTTTCGATCGACATCATGGATGAAGAGAGTTTGAGAAAGATAGAAGAACGTACGAAAGCCATAGATGGAGTGGATGAAGCGGCCGCTCTTATTGAAAGCCAGACAGAAAAACAAACGCCTTATCACCTAGATGATCTATTTCCTAATCGGCAGCGTGCGCAAGGGAACGTATCGATCTCGAAGGGTGAAGAGGGCGAAATAGTGCAAGCATCTGCCCATGAAAAGCCGCCCGCACTAGTGTATGGCGGGGATGTCATCAAAAAACCAGGCACACCTGTCACACTGACAGAGGTGTTGATTCGATCAGCCTTTATGTCACCTGAACGCGGGGTAACCTATATCAAAGAAGGCGGGCGCACGTTGACCCAAACCTATCCTGAGTTACTCACAAATGCAGAACGGATTCTGTCTGGTTTAAGGAAAGCAGGGCTGACAAACGGTGATCAAGTGTTACTTCAATTGAAAGATCATCAAGATTTCATCACTGTGTTTTGGGGCTGTATTCTCGGTGGCATCATTCCGACCCCAGTCTCTGTACCGCCTGTTTATGATGAAACGAATCAAGCTGTGAACAAGCTGAAAGGTGTGTTTCAGCTTCAAAATGAACCGTTCATTATTACGAATGAAGCAAGTGCTGAGGACATTGCTGGGCTGCGTGAGGCATTTGAAGCAAAAGACATGCCTATTTTAACAATCGAAACATTGCTCTCGTGTGAGCCGGATGAACAGCATTATGAGCCAGAGCCAGATGAGCCTGTGCTTCAGTTGCTCTCTTCAGGAAGTACGGGTGTGCCAAAGTGTATCCGTCACAACCATCAAAGTATTTTATCTAGAATCATCTCCTTTGAGCAGACAAATGGCTTTACGCATGAGGATGTGTCGCTTAACTGGATGCCGCTTGATCATGTAGGAGGCATTGTCATGTTTCATGTGCATGACGTCTACTTTGGCTGCCAGCAGATTAGTCCATCCATTGATCAATTTATCGAACGGCCGATGGTGTGGCTAGATTGGGTAGAAACATACGGCGTCACAAGGACATGGGCACCGAATTTTGCTTTTGCGATGATGAATGAATATGAGGACGACATCCGCAAGGGGAGATGGGATCTCTCTACACTGACTTATATCATGAATGCAGCTGAAGCAGTTGTACCAAAAGTGACGCAGCGCTTCATGCATATGATGGGTCAGCACGGATTAAGCCGCCATGCGATGGTGCCGGCGTATGGCATGTCTGAAACATCTTCAGCCATTGTTCAATCAAAGAAATTCATGCGGCATGATGATCAGGATGGACAGCTGACGATTGATCAGACTTCGTTAACAGGTGAGATCCAATATGTGGCAGAAGATCATCCGCACAAAATGACATTTACAGAAGTCGGCGCACCGATTCCGTCTGTATGGATTCGGATTGTAGACGAGCATCATCATGTGCTGCCAGAAGATCAGGTCGGGCGCTTGCAGGTGAAGAGTCCGACGATTATGATGGGCTATCATCAAAATGAGGAAGCCAATCAAGAGGTATTTGCGGAAAACGGCTGGTTTCACACGGGAGATTTAGGGTTTATTCACGAAGGGCGTCTTGTTCTGACAGGTCGAGAAAAGGACATCATCGTCATCAACGGAGCCAACTATTTGAATTACGAAATTGAAGCAGTTGTGGAAGAGGCGGACGGGGTAGAAGTCACCTTTGCCGCTGCGTACGGCATTTACAATCCTGAATCAAGCAACGACACACTTGCCGTCTTCTTTGTCACACAAAAGGATTCGCTAGAGGAACAAATCACGATGATTCAGCAGATTAGAGCAGCCATCATTCGTAAAATTGGCATAGAGCCTGATCACATCATTCCAGTGGAAAAGAACCAATTTCCGAAAACAGAAAGTGGAAAGATCCAACGTGCTCAGTTAGGTGCGGCGCTAAAAGAAGGGGTATTCCGTGACATTGAAAGGGCACTGGACCTTGCTTCTGAAAATGAACAAACACTGCCAGATTGGTTTTTCAAACGCACTTGGGCAAAGGAGCAAATTGGTCCGTATCAGCCTGCTGCTGATCATGTACTCGTTTTCGAGGATGAAAAAGGGCTTTACCAATCACTTTACGCCCAATTGGAACAAAGAAATCAACCCTATGTTTCTGTGAAAAAAGGACATGAATTTTTGCGTCTGTCCAAAGGGATGTACCAGATGAACCCGAGAATCAAGGGGGATTATGTCAGGCTCGTTGCAGCACTTGAAGCAGATGAATTAAAGACAGGGTGTATACTCCACCTGTGGAATGTGACAGACAAAGAAGCCATCGTTGAGCCTGCGCAGTTCACAGAAGTGCATGCGAGGTCCAATCAATCGATTTTGTACTTGTATCAAGCATGGAGGCAAGAAAACAAAGAGACAGTCCGGCTTGTTATCGTGACAAAGGGTGGTCAATTTGTAAGCCCTGAAGACGATCTTCATGTGGAGAAAACATCGCTCGTTGGTTTGTTAAAAACCATCCCGCAAGAATGGGAAGGAGCAGAGGTGTCCCATATAGACATTGAAGCGGAGCAAGTGGAACAGGATGCAAAGAACATTGTTGATGAGCTGTCGGCGATTCATATAAAAGCAGAGGTAGCATACCGAAAAGGGCACAGGCTCGTACCAAAGCTGGAAAAAGTCGATATGATGCAAGCACCTCAAACAGAAGGATTTTTAGAATATGAAGGACTTTATTTGCTGACTGGAGGACTTGGCGGTATTGGGTTTGAACTGTCTAAGCAGATGCTTCAATTTGGCCTAAAGCTTGTATTGATTGGAAGAACTTCTCTGGAAGCCAACATTGAAAAGAAAGAAGCGTTCTCACAGCTAAAAGACCTCGGTGATGTCATCTATGTACAAGCAGATGTGACCGATTTAACTGACGTCGAGCAGGCGATTTACAAAGCAGAAAAACATTTTGGGCAATCCATCAGGGGCGTGCTGCATTTAGCTGGAGCGGGCAATGTGTCTGAGCATTTTCAGCAAACGAATAAGTATACATTGGCGCATACGTCAGAAGAGGATTTTATGAAGGAATTGTCAGGGAAAGCAGACGGAGCGTTTGTCCTGCAGGAAGCCTTCAAGCATGACCCGGCAGTACCACTCGTCTTTTTTGGATCAGTGAATGGCTTTTTTGGCGGCACAACATTCGGGGCTTACTCTGCGGCCAACAGCTTTTTAGATGGGCTTGCGCACACGCTCACCTTTCAAGAAGGAAGACGGGCGATCTCTTTGAACTTCAGTATGTGGGATAATCTTGGTTTGTCAAAGGGACATACCGGCGCAGCCCTTACCGTCCGAAAGGGATTTCAATTGATTGGAAAGAAGCAAGGTCTCCATTCATTCTGTCTAGGTGCTCGGCTGAATGAAGCGCATCTATTTGTCGGCCTAGACGGAGCCAACCCAGAAATCGCAGCGTATCTTCAGCCAGCGCCAATACCGACTTTTGAGAAAAAGCTTTTTTACACAGTTCAGCCTGGCAAAGAGGTGCATGTTGAAGAAATCGCAGGTGGAACAAAAGGTGACTGGGATATTCAGCAAGTACAAGAAATACCAAAAAAACTAGATGGCACTATTGACCATGAAGCCCTCAAGCTGAATCATCACAAAAATGGACAACCTCTTGAAAAACAATTGCCAGAAACGACAACAGAGCAATTGCTTGCTGCCATATGGGAGGACATTTTAGACGTTGATCGTGTATACAAAGAGGATCAATTCTTTGACCTTGGCGGACATTCATTAAAGGCGACTCAAACCATTTCACGGATCAATCATGAGTTTTCAATCAAGGCGCCTTTAAAAATATTATTTGAAAGCAAGCATTTGGCACATTTGGCGCAAATGGTGGATGACATCAAAGAGGCACCGGCTGTTCAGGAAGCCAATATCCCAAAGCTGGAAAAGCGAACAAGCTATGAGCTGTCACATGCTCAGAAGCGTATTTGGTTCTTATCCACATTAGAAAAGAGCCATCATTACAATATATTAGGTGCTTGGAAGCTGACAGGACAATTGCACATTCAAGCGTTAACAAAAGCGATCGGTCTATTAACGAAACGTCATGAAGCACTGCGTGCAACTTTTCAATCGCTTGGCGGCAAGCCGGTTCAACTGATACGTGAAGACCTTCCGCCATCCGTCACAGTTGCGAACTTCTCATTATTTAATGAAAAAACAAGAACGAGAAGACTCAAGCAGCTTATTCAGCAAGAAGCGAATCGCATTTATGATTTAGAAAGAGGGCCTCTTGCGCAGTGGACGATTGTAGATATGGGCAATGAAGAATTTTATCTTCTTTGCGCGCAGCACCATATCATTTCAGATGCATGGTCGCTCAGCCTGCTCATTCAGGAATTAGAAGCGGCATATGATGGGCTTCTTGCAGATGAATCGCCGCAGCTCCCAGCGCTGGAAATCGAATGGACAGATTATGTCCATTGGGAAAATGAGCAAGTAACGCATCATCAAGCAGACCAAGCCTATTGGCTCGATCATTTACAAGGTGATCTTCCAGTGTTAGAGCTGCCGTTTGATCGTCCTCGTCCGCCAGTTCAAACATTTAACGGCGCTACAGAGCAAATCGTTTTGGAAGATACGCTTATCCGTCGTTTGCAGGCTTTGTCCAAGCAGCAGGGCACAACGCTGTTTATGACGATGCTGTCGGCGTACTACGTCCTGCTTCACAAGCTGTCTGGACAGACAGATATCATCATTGGCTCACCGATCGCAGGGCGGGATGCCAAGCAATCAGAGAAACTTGTTGGAATGTTTGTGAATACACTCGCACTGAGACAGGATATCTCCACATCAGCTACGTTTGCTGATGTCATAGAAAACGTGAAAGAGATGACATTAAAAGCATTTGAGCATCAGCGTTATCCATTTGATAAGCTTGTCGATGATCTTTCGTTAGATAGAGATTTAAGTCGATCACCTATTTTCCAAGTGGCCATGGGGTATGTAACAGATTCTCTCCATGTCAATCTCAAAGGGCTGACAAGTGAACATGTGATGGTCCATCATACAGTGTCTAAATTTGATCTCACCTTGCATGTATTTGAACACGGAGATCAGCTGTCCATCCATGTTGAATACAATACAGATTTATTTGATCAAGAGACCATTCATCGGTATATGAATTATTATCTTCATCTGCTAGATAGTATGACGGCTCAGCCTGAACGTACATTTTCTGATTATTGCTTAATGGATAAAGCGGAACAGGCTGCGATGATTATTGGGAAAAACCAAACGGCTACGCCATATCCAAAACGGACCATTCAAGAGCTGTTTGAAGAACAGGTGCAGCGTGATCCGCACCGCATTGCCTTGTCTTATTTGGAAGAGCACATGACGTATCAAGAGCTGGATGAGAAGGCCACACAGCTTGCTGCTTACTTGCAGTCAAAAGGAGTTGGACCGGGTTCACTTGTACCGATGCTTTTTGATCGTTCCTTTGACATGATTGTCTCAGTGCTAGGCATCGTCAAATCTGGTGCTGCATATGTTCCGATGTCACCAGAATATCCAGATGCGCGAATCCGACTCATTGTTCGCGATACGCAAAGTGATGTGATCATCACTCAGTCTCATTTAATAGAGCGTCTAGTAGACTTTACAGGTACAAAGATTGACATGGACAAGCCATTACCAGAAACAGATGCAGTGTATCAAGGAGAACAATCAATCATTGGAGAAGACCAGTTAGCCTATGTCAACTACACATCAGGTTCAACAGGTACACCAAAAGGCGTCATGCTCCCTCATGCAGGAGTTGTCCGTCTGGTGAGAGAAACAAATTATATGAAACTAGGTCCAGATGATAAGATGCTTCAGCTCTCAAACTATGCTTTTGATGCCTTTACATTTGAGTTATGGGGCATGCTGCTGAATGGCGGTCAGCTCATTCTAATTCCGAAATATGCCGCACTGAATATGGATGAATTATCACGGCTGATCAAAGCATATCAAGTGACAGCCAACTGTCTGCCAACCGCTTTATTCAATCGGCTGGTAGAGCACGATCCAAAAAGTGTAGCAGGCTACCGCACATTACTCGTTGGCGGAGAAGCGATGTCCAGCGAGCATGCACGAAAGGCACTGCAGCATATGGAGGGTGTACTCATCAATGCTTACGGTCCTACAGAAAACACGACCCTAGCCACAACACATCAAGTCACGCACATGCCAGAGGAAGCAAGGTCAGTTCCAATTGGTGTCCCAGTATCGAATTCAACTGTCGTCATACTAGATGATGCGCTCAATCCAGTGCCAGCAGGCGTCAAAGGAGAAATTTACATCGGCGGCACAGGGCTGGCAAAAGGCTACCTTCATGATCCAGAGCGGACGCAGGAACGGTTTATAGACAATCCATTCCCTGAACTAGGGGGAGACAGGCTGTATCGTTCAGGTGATCTTGGTACATGGCGTTCAGATGGCACCATTGAATATCTCGGCCGAAAAGACAACCTCGTGAAAATTAGAGGCTACCGGATTGAATGTGGAGAAATAGAGACAGCTCTCCTCAAACATCCACAAGTAAAAGAATGTACAGTCATCGCCAAAACGTATGGCAGCTCAAAACGGCTGGCGGCCTATCTTGTCACAGACGGAGAGAATCCTGATCCAGGGTGGAAAGCATTTTTACAGGAAAGCCTGCCAGGCTACATGATTCCAAGTTACTTTATTGTCATGGACGAAATGCCAGTCACAACAAACGGAAAGGTTGATCAAAAAGCACTGCCAGAGCCGACAGAAACGATCTCTCATTCTCAGGGAGATGACAAACCAGTCACTGAAACGCAGGAACAAATTGTCACAGCTTTCAAGGATGTACTTGGTGTTAAACAAGTAGGCATACATGACTCATTCTTTGATTTAGGCGGCGATTCAATTATGAGTATCCAAGCCGTAGCCAAATTAAAAGAAAAGGGGATTCGGATTGATCCAAAATGGATTTTCATGCATCCAGCACCGGCTCAGCTAGCCGCACATGTGGACGCAATGCCAGAGGACGGGGAGCACGCCGAAAGGTCTCCAAAGGACTATGTGATTGAGCTGAAAAAAGGCGATCCAGCCGAGCCGAGGATTTTCTTTGCACCGCCTGCCGGTGGAACGGTGATGGGCTATATTGATGTGGCTAAGCTGATGACACATCAAGGTGCTGTGTACGCCTTGCAGTCTCCTGGCTTATATGAGGATGAAGAACCGCAATTTCTTCATTACACAGAGCTTGTGTCTATATTTGTTGAAGCCATTGAGACCTTCTATCGACCTGGTGTTGACTATCTAGCAGGGCATTCAATGGGCGGGCACCTAGCCTACGGAATGAATCAGCGGCTCTGCCATGCAGGAAAAGCGCCGAAAGGACTCATCATTTTAGATACGGTCCCGGTGTTAAGAGATGAGGCTGATCAGGCGCTCCATGCGGATATGAACGAAGAAGAAGTAAAAATGCTTGCACTTGTCCTTGGAATGGGAAATCTCGTCGGTATCCAGCCAGAAGCATTACAAGGGCTGAGCTTCCAAGAAGTGAAGCAAAGAATACTCAAAGAGGCAGAAAAGGATGAAGTGGTTCATCAATTTATGAATGATCAGTATTTAGATAAATATTTGCAAATGCAAACGCATAATACGATCATGTCACAAGCCATTGAATTAGAAAAAGAACCATTCGATGTGCCATTTTATATTGTACAAAGCAGTGATCACGCCATTGATTTCCAGAAGAAGTTCTCAGATTGGGAGGCTTATACGAAAGGATCGTGCTCGTATTATCACATCAAAGGAGACCATGTCACCATGATGAAAAGGCCGCAGGCGGATGAACTGGCACGAATTCTTCAAACGATGATAAAGGGGTAAGAACGTATGAATCATTTATTTAAAACCTTTGAAAAAAAATCAGACCTTATTCAGCTTATTTGTTTTCCTTTTGCAGGTGGTTATTCCGCTTCGTACCGCCCGCTTTTTGAACAGCTAAAAGACACCGCTGAAGTAATAGCAGCAGAACCACCAGGTCATGGAACCAATCTCATGCCGCTCGAAACGAGCATTGACCGATTGGCTAATATGTACAAAGAAGGGCTTTCGGGCAACCTGAACCGTCCATTTATCCTGTTCGGACATTCCATGGGAGGACTTGTCGTGTATAGACTGACGCAGCTGTTAGAAAAGGAAGGAATTGATCCTGCAGCAGTCGTGATCTCGGCCATTCAGCCGCCGCAAACAAAACGACAGATCTTGACCCATTTATCGAATGAAGCATTTGTTCAGCATATTGCCGAAATGGGCGGGATACCAAAGGAATTATTAGAGAACAAACCAATGATGGATTACTTTACGCCATCCTTACGTGCAGACTATCAGGCGCTGGAAACCTTCCAGCACAAAGATCAATCCATCATCGAAACACCTGTTTATTTATTCAATGGAACACAAGATGAAAAATGCATGCAAGATGCAAACGGCTGGCTGCCATGGGCAAAAACCATCGAACGCACCAATTTCGAAGGAGGGCACATGTATATCAACACACACCTCAAGTCCTTTGCAGAACAGATGAGACATGTGATCGACCTTGCAAACAAACCACAATTAATGAAACATTAAAAGAAAGCGGTCCTCCTTAAAGGGACCGCTTTTTCTTATGAATTCCGCTTCTTGACTACATTCCCGCCAATCACTCCGCCAATGACCAGCACACCTCCGATGAGATGATACCAATCGATTGTTTCATGTAAAATGAGGACCCCAGCGGCGACTGTAATAAACGCAGATAAATTGTTAAAGATGCTGACCTTTGCCGCTTCAAGCTGAGAAAGGGCATAGTTTGATAAATATGCCGTGAGAAGTGAAGAAAGAATGCCTAAAAAGAGCATTGACCATACAAAGGATGGTTGTGTAAATGGGCTGAAAAATTGCAGCGTTGTTCCGTTAACTGAATGCCGGATGAGCGCAGCGGCATTGAAGAAGACAAATCCAAAGAATGTCATCACGAAAGTGAGTTCAATCACATGGAAGCGCCGTGTAATCACCCGGGCAAATACACTGTATGCACTGGAAGATAAGGCTGAAAGCAATATCAGCACATAGCCGGCCATGTGTGTATGTTTTACATCAATTCCCTTCATAACGAAGAGAAGCATCACTCCGCACACCGAAAGAATGGTAAACAGCACTTGGATCCATGTCGCGCGTTCTTTTAAAAACCACGCGGCCAGCACCATTGTCAAAATAGGAATCGTTGCCTGAATAATACCAGCCTCTGACGATGAGGTATACATCAGCCCCCATACTTGAAAAGCAAAAAACAACACAGGGTAAAGCAAGGAAAACGGTACGATGTAGAGAAGATCACGCCATTGAATGGAGAGGCGGATCTTCTTTCGTAAAAATGGAAACAGCAATAGTGCGGCTGCAAAAGAAATGGTAAAGCGATGTGCCAATAAATCAATCGGGTTTGCTGATTCTAATGCAATTTTGACAAACAAAAATGAAAAACCAATGATCGTCGCGTAGCCTATCGCGGCAGCATACGCCTTCTGTTTTGAAATGTCCACAAGATTTGACTCCTTATACGAGCATGCATGCTTCAGATGAATTGACCGGTTCTGTTCTTCTATCGTAATCGGATCATCTAAGGTGTACAATAAGAGAACATGATAACTGTACCGGTACAAGGGGGAAGCGGTGTGAGGAAATATGATCAGCTTGTTCTCAGCTTAAAAGAGAAGATGACGTCTGGTGAATACCATGCAGGCATGAAGATCCCTTCTATTCGCCATTTGGCGGCTCAATATGCAGTGAGTAAAAGCACTGTCATCAAAGCACTAGACACATTAGAACGTGAACATCTGCTGTATTCTGTAGAGAGAAGCGGCTATTATGTCGTGAAAACAAAGCAGTCAGCTGGGAAAGAGGATAGCACATGGATTGATTTTGCTTCATCTGCACCTGATCCCGTCGTGTTTCCATATGTTGATTTCCAGCACTGCATCAACCAAGCCATCGATCTGTATCAAAATGACTTGTTTATTTACGGCACAACCAACGGATTACCATCGCTGCTGCCAGTCATTTCTAAGCGATTAATGGATTATCAAGTGTTTGCAAATCCAGAACAAATCGTCATGACTTCTGGTATTCAGCTGGCGTTATCCATTTTAAGCACCATCCCTTTTCCGAATGGCAAACAGACCATACTAGTCGAACAGCCAGGCTATCACCTATACCTTCAATATTTAGAAAAAAATCAACTGCCTGTGCGGGGGATTCAGCGGACGGAAAAGGGAATTGATCTTCAAGAATTGGAGCGCATCTTTCGAGAAGAGGAGATTCGTTTTTTCTATACGATGCCAAGGTTTCAAAACCCGCTTGGAACGAGCTTGTCAAAACAAGAGAAAAGAACGATTGCAGCTCTTGCCGAAAAATATGATGTCTATATCGTTGAAGATGATTATATAGCCGATTTAGAATTCGATGCAAAAAGAGACCCAATCTATTCATACGATCAGGCGGGGAAGGTCATTTATTTAAAAAGCTTCTCCAAAATCATTTTTCCAGGACTTCGAACAGGTGCGGTCGTCTTACCCGAGGAGCTGATTAGACCTTTTAGCGAACACAAACGGCTCATTGACATCGACAGCTCCATGCTGTCACAGGCAGCCTTAGAAATATACTTAAAAAGCGGGATGTTTGAACGGCATCGAGACAGAATGCAGACAACCTATCGCAACCGATCCAAACAGCTAGTGACATGCCTGAAAAGCGATCAAATCGCTTATCAACTAGGAGAAGAGGAGCCAGCTACTCATACACATGTACGTCTCGATCGGTCAATTCCGATGAACCAGCTCATTCAGCAGCTGAAAAAGGCATCTGTTTCCATTCAGTCAATCGACCGCCATTATCTATCGACCTATCAAAAAGACCCCATTCTTCAGTTGAACATTTGGCATGTGAAAGAAGAGCAAATCACACGTGGAGTCGATTTGATAAAGACAGCATTTCAGCAAATTGGGCGATATTAAAGACGAGACAGCACATCACGGCAAGAGAGGATCTCAACTCGTTCAGCCGCAGAAGGCTTTCTTGTACACACCGCCATTTGGTAGGCAGGATCAAGTGAGTATGTTTGAACAAAGCAGGGCGCTTCATGATCAGGTAATGCAAGCGTCGCCTGTCCATCCTCTGACAAGCGGGCTGTAAAGGAAGAAAGACCATAGGATAATCCCTTTCCAGTCAGCTTGATAAAGGCCTCCTTCATTGACCATAAATGAAAGAAGTAGGCTTCCTGCCGTTCTGCCGGTTGTGAAAGTAAATCCTCATACTCATCTGCTGAAAAAAATCGTTTAGCAATCGCTAGATCAATCGGTTTGATCTCCTCAATATCAATACCTACGGGTGCATCGTCTATTGCGCATACGACCCAATCACCGGAGTGAGAAAGATTAAAATGAAAAGAAGGAATGTGCCGCACGACAGGCTTGCCATTGCCCTCTGTTTCAAAATCGATCTGATCAAAAGGCAGATCGTACATATCATGGATCACCTGACGAACCAGCACCTCACCTAACAAGGTCCTTCTTGCGTCGATTAAAAAACGAAAGCGCTCAGCCGCAGCTCGCTTTTCAGGTGAAACAAAGGGTTTCAGACGCTCTATTTGTTGTCGTTCATTGATTTCATCTAAGTGCTGTAATTGAATAGCAAATATCTTCATAACAAACCTCTAATTTTTTACATTGATTGTACCATTGGAGAGCACCGTACAAAAGGGAAATCCTCTTCACAAATAGTAAGTCCTTCTACGTCTGTTTCAGGATATGAACCCCATTCGGATCTTTCGCATCTAATCCATCGCAATCAGTCATGATCACGTTAAGTAAGGAGAGGCGTTCTCCTTTTTGCCAGTGAATGGGCTGATTCAAAGAAAAAAGCAGCTGATCCACTTTAAGTGTCTGTGACAAATCAGGAACAGCAATTGTCATGGCTTGAAGCATAGCGTTCCCAGTCTCAATGACATCTGTACGCCGCTGTAATTCAAGTCTTAAACGAAGAGGTGTTGAAAGAAACGTTCTTCGTTCTCCTTCTTGAACCGGCCAGTTGAGCTCTTTTGCCTGTGAAAGCAGCTTCTCATATTCTTCGTCTGAGACAAGAAAGCCAATATGATCAAAAAGGACTTTTTTACTATAACCGACAGTGATATTGATTTGTCCCTTTCTCATTTCGACGATTCGGAAGGTCGGCTGCTCTTCTCTAAAATCATCCCATGTGAGCGGCGGATGAAAGGAGCCATCCTTTGTGAAACGCGCCTTTACTTCAAAGCCTAACAAGCGATACGACTGCTCAGTCTCTTCAACAAATGGTGTCCAGTAATGATAGTGGAAAAGTTGCATGAGGTCTCAACTCCAATAATAGAATATTCTGTTTATTTATTTTAACACAAGAAAAGCCATTCTTTTTGTAGAATGGCTTGTTCTTATCGGATAAGTGTCTGAACAGGTTTCTCTGCTGTTTTTGTAATAAGCAGCTGCAGAAGCCGTGTCGATTGCGGCAAGGAGAATCGAAGGACGAGACCTGTGAAAATAGCCGTCAGAATCGTGCCAACGCCAATTGGTCCGCCGAGCATCCATGCAAATAAAAGCACGGTTAACTCAATGCCATTTCGCACCCACTGCACGTTCAATCCTGTTTTCGCTGAGATGAGCAGCATTAATGAATCCCTTGGTCCGGCTCCAAGATTCGCTGAGACATAAATGCCAACACCATAACCTGAAACCACAACGCCCGTAATAAACACATATAAAGCGGGTAAATACCCGTGTGGTGCAGGCAATACCGCATTAAAGAAATCTATAAACATACCAATCAGCACCATGTTCAGTAATGCGCCGATCTTTGGAAATGATTTCGTAAAAACAGAAGTCAGTGTCACAATGAGTGCACCAATAATGATGGACCACTGTCCAATTGTCAGTCCAAAATGCTGAAACAGTCCGTAGTGGAAAGCGTCCCAAGGACCAATCCCAAGAATCTTTCCTTTCACTGTCAGCGATAGTCCAAAAGCTAGTACGATCAATCCAACAAAATAAAAAAACCAACGTAAAAGATGTTCCCGCTTCAAAAGCTTTCCCTTCTTTCTTAAACAATCGAATTCAATCGTAACATACTATCACACCCCTTTAAATGACTTTGCTTAATTGTAATCGCTTACTTTTAAAAAGATGAAAAAAGGCTGTCCTCATCACGTGAGAACAGCCTTTTTTCATCATACTGGATTCAAAATCCGGTTTAAGAATTGTTTTGTTCGTTCTTCCTTTGGTCGTTTGAAGATTTCTTCTGGAGGACCTTGTTCGACGATGACGCCGCCATCAATAAAAATTACTTCGTCTGCCACTTCTTGTGCAAACTTGATTTCATGTGTGACGACCGCCATGGTCCAGCCTTCCTTCGCTAGATCCTTCATGACCTTTAAGACTTCCCCGACAAGCTCAGGGTCAAGTGCTGAGGTTGGTTCATCAAAAAGCATGAGCTCTGGCTGAATAGCAAGTGCACGGGCAATACCGACACGCTGCTTTTGACCGCCTGACAGCTGGAAGGGATACAAATCTTTTTTATCCTCAAGTCCTACCTTTTGCAGGAGCTGAATGGCTTCTTTTCGCACCTCTTCTTTTGGCCGGCGCTGAACTTGGACTGGACCTTCCATCACATTCTCAAGAACAGTACGATGCGGAAACAGGTGATAATCCTGAAACACCATTCCTGATTTCCGGCGAAGCTTCAGCAGATCAGCTTGTTTATTTTTTTTAGAAAAATCAATCGAGAAATCATCGAAGGTAAAGGAGCCGGCATTTGGAATTTCAAGCGCATTTAAACAGCGAAGCATCGTTGTTTTTCCTGAACCTGATGGACCAAGAATCGCCACAACCTGCCCTTTGTTGATCGTAAAATCAATCGACTTTAAAATTTCATTTTCACCAAAGGATTTGTTTAAGCCTTTGACTGTTAGCATGTCGTTCCCTCCTTACCTTGCGACATATCGATCAAGTCGTTTTTCAATTTGATGCTGAACGAGCGATAGAATGAAGCAGAATACCCAATAGATCAGGGCTGCTTCCATATAAATGAACAAGATCTGATCCAAGTTCGCCGCAGCAATTTCCTGTGATTTACGGAACATCTCTGCCACGAGAATTTGGGAGGCAAGGGATGTATCCTTCACCAAACTAATGAATGAATTAGATAGTGGCGGAATCGATACACGCACAGCTTGCGGTAAAATTACACGTACGAGCGTTTTACGATGCGTCATCCCAATTGAATAACCAGCCTCCCATTGTCCTTTAGGAACAGACAGGACGGATGCACGGATAATTTCCGATGCATACGCACCTACGTTTAATGAAAAAGCAATAATGGCACTTGGATATGGATCTAGTGTGATATTAAATGTCGGAAAGAAATAGAAAATAATAAACAATTGCACAAAAAGCGGCGTTCCACGAACGGCCGACACATAGATGGAAAAAATCCATCTGAGGGCTTTGATTTTAGACATTCTAGCAAGAGCTGTCACAAGCGCGATAAAAAGACCAATAATAAAGGCAATGATGGCGAGGGGGATTGTATAATAAATCCCCTGCATCACCATTGGCCAAAAAGATTGCTGAAGAAGATCCCAAGGAATGACGACTCCCAGGGTATTACTTTGTAACATCTTCACCAAACCATTTCTTAGAAATCTTAGCAAGTGTACCGTCTTTTTTCATTTCTTTTAATGCGCCATTCACTTTGTCAACGACTTCGCCGCTGCCTTTTCTGAATGCAAAGTAAGTTTCTTGAGGATCTCCCGTTTCAAATGCAACTTTTAGGTTTTTGTTCCCGCTTGTTTTCAAGTAATTCAATACAGCCAGCTTGTCATTGAATGTCAGATCAGCACGTCCTTGCTGAATCAATTGAATCGATTGTGCAAGACCTTCAACGCCTTCAATTTTAGCACCAGCATCTGTTGCTAGTTTATTGTAGTTACTTGTTAATGATTGTGCTGCTTTTTTGCCTTTTACATCAGATAGTTTCTTGATGTCGTTGTTATCTGATTTTGTCACAACAATGGCTTGAGACGTTGTGTATTTATCAGAGAACTCGTATTGATTTTCACGTCCAGTTTTACCAACTTGGTTCGCTACAACGTCAAAACGTTTTGAATTCAGTCCAGCAAACATGCTGTCCCATTGTGTTTCTTTGAATTCAGGTTTTAAGTCAAGGCGTTTTGCTACTTCTGTGATGACTTCTACATCGTAGCCAGTTAATTTATCTGTCTTTTTGTCATGGAATGTGAAAGGAGCATAAGTACCCTCTGTTCCGATCGTCAGAACACCTTTATCCTGAATGGATTTCCAAAGGTCGCCTGATTCCTTAGACCCAGTTTGTTTATTCGCGTTGTCGCTTGCACCAGATCCACATGCAGTGATCAATGCAACACAAACGCCTAACATAATGGCAAAGAACATTTTTTTCATTTTATTCCCCACTTTTCTTGTTGGTATTTACAACATATGATCTTACAGAGAAGCAACCTAAAAGTAAAGCATTTGAAACTAGCTTGAGCGAATCTCACCAACTTTATGCCCGCTGCCCATTTCTTTCAAACCTCTCACGTCTACAAAGCCTTTCATCTTTTATTTGTGCGAACATTACTAAAATAAAGACTTTGAGACAGTGACCATAGAAGGAAGCATATTTATTATAAAAGATGTATAATTAGTAGGTTGTTTTGAAAATGGAATGAATCACATGGAGGCATGTTTTGATAAAAGAACATCTTAGAAGAAGGAGGGCATCATTGTGGATGTTGGACAAAATCAGCCTGAGCAATTGAAAAGGGCGATGACCTCCCGTCATTTATTTATGATTTCACTTGGCGGTGTCATTGGGACAGGCTTTTTCTTAGGAACGGGCTATACGATTGGACAAGCAGGGCCAGTTGGAGCCGTTCTTTCTTATATTGTGGGCGGATTGATTATGTATTTAACCATGCTGTGTCTTGGAGAGCTGTCGGTCGCACTACCTGTGTCCGGGTCGTTTCATACGTATGCGACGAAATTTGTCAGCCCAGCAGCGGGTTTTGCGGTTGGCTGGATTTATTGGCTTGGCTGGGCAGCAACGGTCGCCCTAGAATTTTTATCAGCAGGACAGCTGATGAGGCGCTGGCTTCCGCAAGTGGATGTGTGGATTTGGTGTCTCATATTTGGACTGTGTCTTTTCTTATTAAATGCCCGGTCGGCGAAAGCGTTCGGGGAGTCGGAGTTTTTCTTTTCAACCATTAAAATTATTGCGATCTTACTCTTTATAGGTGTAGGCGGCGCGGCGATGTTTGGTTTTATTGAAACAACGAGCGGTGAACCTGCCCCTTACTTCAGTCATTTTGTGAGTGATGGGCTGTTTCCAAATGGATGGCTCGCCGTGGTGGTCACGATGATCACTGTGAACTTTTCATTCCAAGGAACAGAGCTGATCGGGATTGCGGCAGGAGAAAGTGAAAATCCTGAAAAAACCGTTCCCCGTTCGATTCATCAGACTGTTTGGCGTACACTCGTCTTTTTCGTCCTATCTATCTTCGTCTTAGCAGGTATGGTGCCTTGGAAGGAAGCGAGTGTGCTGCAAAGTCCGTTTGTTACTGTATTTGAGAGAACGGGCATTCCTTTTGCGGCAGACATCATGAACTTTGTCATTATCATCGCTTTATTATCTGTTGCCAACTCTGGCTTGTATGCATCGACGAGAATGCTTTATTCCTTATCGAAAGAAGGAATGGCAGGAAAAGCATTCAGACGCGTGAATCAGCGTGGTATTCCGATGAATGCCTTACTGCTCACGTTCCTGTTTACAGGAATTTCGCTATTATCCGGGTTCTTTGCAGAGAAAACTGTATTTGCTTGGATCGTGTCCATTGCCGGTATGAGTGCCCAGACTGGCTGGATCACCATTACCTTATCACAGATGCTTTTCCGCAGAAGATATCTTCAAGCAGGCGGAAAGCTGGAAAACTTAAAATTTAAAACCCCTCTCTATCCGGTGCTGCCGATTGTTGCGATCACGCTGAATACCATTGTTTTGGTCAGCCTTGCCTTTGATCAAGAGCAGCGCATCGGATTATATGTCGGCGTCCCTCTCATGATCATTGGGTATGTTGTCTATCACCGCTATGTGAAAAAGCATCAGGCGAAAAGTGAACCGCTTAAGCTGCAAATTCATGGAGATGATGAGATACGGTTTTAAACTAGAAAAAAGAAGCCAACCCAATGGGGAGGCTTCTTTTTTTATTTAATGAATACCTTTCATCGCTTTCTTAATCACTGGTGTTAAGAGCAGCATTACACCGCATAAAACGATGGCGAGCAACCCAATGATACCGAAATAAACGGTTTCTGGCACTTTATCAAACAGTTTGACCACTTGCGCGTTGATCGCCTGTGCCATCGCATTTGAAAGGAACCAAAGGCTCATTGTTTGTGCTGAGAAAGCAGCAGGTGCAAGCTTTGTTGTTGCTGACAGCCCAACTGGTGATAAGCAGAGCTCTCCGATCACGACAAGGAAGAAGCTCAGAACGAGCCATAATGGACTCACAAGTGTATTCGGACCAGACATGTAGGCAGGAATGATCATGATGATAAAGGATAATCCTGCAAACAGAAGGCCAAGTGAAAACTTAATCGGGGTAGACGGCTGTTTCTTTCCAAGTCTGATCCACAACCAAGCAAATACAGGAGACAATAGCACAATAAAGATGGGGTTCAATGATTGGAACCACGAAGAGGCAAGTGTCATCCCAAGGAAATTCAAGTTTGTTCGTTGATCTGCATATGTGGCTAAAATGTTTGAGCCTTGTTCTTGAATTGCCCAGAACATCACGGCAGCAAGAAACAATGGAATATAAGCGAGGACCCTGGATTGCTCCACTGGGCTCGTCTTTTTACTGAAATACATGACGATGAAATAGACAATCGGAATGAGCACCCCAAGAACACTGACAAACCAAGTGAATAGATTAATCGTGAGTGCGCCTGTTTGAATGCCAATGACGACAAAAACAGCGAGTACAATGGCAATTAATGTTCCGAAAATTTTGAAGTTCTTGCGTTCAGCAGCTGATAACGGATTTGTCACATAAGTACCGGCAAGACCAAGGTTCGGTTTTTTCGTGATCACAAATGTAATTAGACCAATAAGCATCCCAACGGCAGCAAGTGAGAATCCGAGGTGGAAGTTCACTTTTTGACCGAGTGTTCCGACAATTAATGGGGCAATAAAACCGCCCATGTTGATCCCCATGTAGAAAATACTAAAGCCAGAATCCCTGCGTGGGTCTGTTTTGGAATACAGGTCGCCCACAATGTTTGAAACGTTCGGCTTCAGAAGACCTGTCCCAATAATAATCAGTCCCATACTAATAAAGAGCGCTGTTGCTCCGCTTGGCAAAGCCAAAATGACATGTCCAAGCATAATGAACACCCCGCCATAAAAGACCGTACTAGACGAACCGAATACCCGGTCGGCGAGCCATCCTCCAATAATGCCTGACATATAGACAAGCGCACCATAGACAGACATGATCGAATTGGCTGTCGTCTGATCAAAACCAAGACCGCCTTTTGTCACCTCTGTGTACATATAATAAATAAGCAGTGCACGCATGCCGTAATAGGAGAAACGCTCCCAAAATTCAGTGAAAAACAGTGTGTAAAGTCCTTTAGGATGTCCAAAAAACCCTTTTTGAGGAACGCTTTTGACAATTTTATCGTGGTCAATTGTAGACATGGCATAGATCCTTTCTTAAAAAAAGAGATATGAGAAAAATGATATTCTTGTATAGTTCTTGTGTCAATATAAAACTATTCTAAAACAGGAAAAAGTTAGTTCAATAGGCATAAAGTCTCAAAAATATGAAAAATTCTCTCAAGTGAGAATGGTCAGAAAGTTATATCGAAAGAATTTATTTAAAATTTGAAGGATTGTACAAGCAAACCTTTTACACATGCATAGGATGACAAGAGGATATGTGTGAAAAGGAGGGGTTTAGGTTGGGGGAATTGAATGAATCTGATCTAAAAAAGCCTGTTGTCAATGTACAAGATTTTGGTGTAGTGGCGGATGGGAAAACGGACTGTACAGCGAAGCTTAATGAATGCTTAGAATGGACGAAAGCACAGGGGTATTCCCACGTCTGGCTGCCGAGCGGCACGTATGTCATCGATGCAGTGTACAGAGGAGATCAATTTTTTCCTTTCCGGGGTGCGGGTATACGTGTGCCAAGTCATATAACCATTGAGATGGCACAGGATGCCGTCATTAAGGTGAAACCAAATGATTCGTGGGGGTATGCGGCCTTTTATATAGGAAAGGTTCAGCATGTAACCATCCGGGGCGGGCGAATCGAAGGGGATCGTCATGAGCATGTGTATAAGTCGCTTCCCCCTGAACGAAAAACCCATGAGTGGGGTTTTGGGATATGTATTGAAGGGGCATCTGATGTAGATGTGAATCGTGTGCAAATCAAAAATTGTACGGGAGACGGCATCATTGTCAGTCCCCACGGTTTATTATCACAAGCTGAATCGTACTCGCCTGCTTCGTCGATCCATATTGCTGGTTGTCACATTACAGATTCAAGACGAAACAATATCTCGATCACAGGCTGTGATGGGGTCATTGTAGAGGACTGTCTGCTGGAGAGAGCAGGAGTAAACGGAGTCGAGCCAAAAATGGGCATTGATATTGAAGGCTACGGGGAAAATGCAGTGAATATGGAGGAACCGCTGAATATTCAAATTCGAAACAACATTGTGAGAGGTGGCGCCGCAAGCTCCATTTACAACTTCAATGGCTATGGTGTCATCATCGAAGGCAATCATACAGATAGCAGCATCTCCTATGGCTTTGCCACGGAAACAATCATTGCCAATAATTTGATCCGTGCAGTAGGAGGAGGCGTCACAAAAGCAGGAATTACGAGCTTAGGCATCTCTCTTGGTCAAACGGAAAACAATGTGATTATTATTGGCAATATGATTGAAGGATTTGAAAAAGGGATTGATGTGAGGGGCGACAGTGTTCACATTACAGGGAATAAGATCAGTCTGTTTGAAGATGCGGCTTTGTCCGTTTATATGGCGAATCGTATTCTAATAGAAGGAAATCATATTGAATCGGGGACGAATACAGGGCAAAGAAGCGTAGCACTGCGTATCTATCAATCGGATAGCGTCGTCTTTTCAAACAATACCATTTATTCGGTGATCGATGGGGCGATGGTGAGAGGAACGAATATCCTGATCCAGCACAATCAGTTCAAAGATTTCAGTAGAGGGATCTGGGTGCAGGAAGGGGAAGCTGGGATCAACGGCAATCACTTTATTCAAGAAGGACATCCAGAGCTTGGGTCTTCGTATACGATCAGTGTCACTGGAAATGCAAAGGCTTTCATTTGGCATAATCGCTTTAAGCACTACCAAAACTACGCCGTATACAGCAGCACGACGGGGCCATTAGAAATCAAAGACAATTCCTTTGAAGAATCATCTTTATATGTCGTGATGTATATTAAAAACGGTTCACCACAAATCGGAGATAACCGCTTTTATTTAAATCGTTCATTCGGACAACCGACAGCGATCTTTATTGACCAGGCTGCCTCAGCCCGTGTGCTGCGCAATAACATCATCAATGTATCACCTCAAAAAGCGATTGCCATCCGCACCGCAAACTCCACTCATTCCGTAATCGCCCATAACATGCTGGAACGCAGTCAAATGGTGACACATACTACAGACCGGCTCATCGGAAATATTGAAATCGATACACCGTGATAAATGAGTAAAATCCCTAATTTTGGAGGTTCAGAAGGCGGTTGACAATCCTGTAAAAAGGGCATATAGTAATAATTATTTTTCATTTTTCGCAACATTTGCCCTTTTTTTATTGATAAAACCGATTAATTCAATCAGAAAAATGTATCTTCTGAGGACTTCAGTTTGATACAACAGGATATAGAAAGGATGAAGAACAAGTGTCACAGCCAAAAAGGAAGCTCAAGCTAGGCGTATTCATCGCAGGAACTGGACATCATGTTGCCTCTTGGAGACATCCGAACGCCGTATCAGATGCAGCCATGAACCTGGATTATTTTAAACAATTAGCGAAAAAAGCAGAGGAAGGAAAGCTGGATTTACTCTTTTTAGCTGACAGCTTATCCATTAACCAAACCTCTCATCCGAATGTACTCACGAGATTTGAACCGCTCACCCTGCTTTCGTCCATTGCTGAGTCTACTTCATCAATTGGTTTAGCAGCAACAGCATCCACTACATACAGTGAGCCTTTCCATATTGCAAGACAGTTTGCTTCCCTTGATCATTTATCAGGCGGAAGAGCGGCATGGAATGTGGTCACATCTTCTATTGAAGAAACAGCGAAAAACTTTAGCGGAGAAGAGCATTTAGCACACCATAAACGATACGAGCGAGCAGAAGAGTTCGTTGAAGTCGTCAAAGGTCTTTGGGATTCTTGGGAAGAAGACGCCCTTGTCAGAAACAAGGAAACGGGAGAATTCTTCGAATCTAGTAAGCTGCATGAGCTCCAGCATAAAGGGGAGTTCTTCTCAGTACGAGGTCCTCTCAACGTATCACGCACGCCTCAAGGGCAGCCAGTGATCATTCAAGCAGGATCATCCGAAGATGGTCAAAAGCTTGCAGCGAAAACAGCTGAACTCATTTTCACAGCACAAAACGATCTCAAAAAAGCGAAGGAATTTTATCAAAGCTTAAAGGAGAAAGTAGAGGGTGCTGGTCGTGCTAGAGAGGACGTCAGCATCATGCCGGGGATCTTCCCGATTATTGCTGATACAGAGGAAGAAGCCAAAGCGAAATATGAAGAATTACAGGAGCTGATTGTTCCTGAGATTGGGCTGAGCATTTTGCAAAACTACTTAGGTGGGATTGATTTGTCTCAGTATCCTTTAGATGGTCCGCTTCCAGAGATTGATCCAAGCGCGTCCAATGCGGTAAAAAGCCGTTTTGATCTCGTGATGAATATGGCGAGAAAGGATAACCTGACCATTCGCCAGCTCTATCAATCGGTTGCCGGCTCTCGTGGTCATAATATTTTCATTGGCACACCGCAGCAGCTCGCAGATGTGATGGAAACTTGGATCAATGAAGAAGCAGCAGACGGCTTTAACGTCATGCCTCCGCTATTGCCAGAAGGGCTGGACATGTTCGTAGACCGCGTCGTCCCAATCCTTCAGGAGAGAGGCTTATTCAAAACAGAATACACAGGAAAAACCTTGCGAGAAAATCTTGGATTAACTGAGCCAAAAAATCGCTACACGACATAAAGGTGAGGTGACTAACGTTGGGATACACGTTTCGTCTGGCAACAGAGGCAGATATAGAGGCACTGCTTGAACTGACAACAAGAGCCTATGAGCCAATTCGTGAGCTCGGCATCCAGTTCCAAGCAGCACATGCTGATTTTGCTCTCGTTCAGAAAAATGTACAAAAGAATCTCTGCTATGTGATGGAAGAAAACGGAGAGCTTCTATCCACCTTGTCACTCCGTATGCCTTGGGGAGAACAGCCAGGCCCGCTCGGCGTCCCTCACATTTGGTGGTTTGCCTCAGAACCATCCGCCCAAAAAGGGACAGGCTCTATCTTGCTGGAGTGGGTGGAAACCGAATTGCTAAGGGATACCTTAAAGGTGCCATACGTATCTCTAGGTACAGCTGATAAGCATCCGTGGCTCATAGACATGTATGAGCGCAAAGGCTACGTCAGAGCAGGAGAAAAGGATTTAGGCAAGGGACACATCACGGTTTATTTGAAAAAACAACTAAGATCAGATATTACACAACCATAAGAGGAAAGAAGGGTATACGAACATGAAAAACAAAAAGTGGCTAGTCGTTCTATTTGCAGCAATGCTGGCAGTTTTAGCAGCTTGCGGCGGGGGCAATCAGAGTGAAGGCAAAGACGAAAAAGTGTTAAAAGTAGGTGCCACAGGGCAAAGCTATCCGTTTGCTTATAAAGACAATGGCAAGCTTGTTGGCTTCGATGTTGAAGTAACTGAAGCTATCGCAAAAAAGCTAGGCTACAAACTAGACTGGCAGCTGAGTGAATTCAGCGGACTAATGGGGCAGCTGACATCTGGTAAGCTGGATACAGTGTCAAACCAAGTCGCAGTCACAGATGAGCGTAAACAAACGTTTAACTTTACTGATACGTACGCATATGCAGGAACACAAATCATCGTGAAAAAGGACAACAATGACATCAAAGGTCTTGATGATTTAAAAGGAAAAACAGTGGCGGCAGTTCTTGGCTCTAACCATGCCAAAAACTTAGAGAGCAAAGATCCGGACAAAAAAATCAATATTAAAACATATGAAACGCAAGATGGTGTCTTAAATGAAGTGGCAAATGGCCGCGTAGATGCTTATGTCAACGGACGCAGTGTATTACTTGCTCAAATTGAAAAAACAGGTCTGCCGCTCAAAATCGTCGGCAACCCAATTGTGTATGAAGAAGTAGGCTACCCATTTGCCAAAGATACAAAGCATGACAAGCTAAGAGAAGAATTTAACAAAGCAATCAAAGAATTAAGAGAAGACGGGACACTGAAGAAATTGTCTGAGAAGTATTTCAAAGATGATGTCACGGTGCCAATTAAAAAATAACGACAGCGGCGGTGAAGAGCAGACATGAACAAAATTGATTGGCAGTATATGGTGACCGTTTTTCCGACATTGATCCAATACTTGCCGATAACGATCTTCATGGCGATTGTCTCCATGGTATTTGCCATTATCATTGGTGTGGTATTCGCTCTCATTACGAAAAACCGGATACCTGTTTTGTACCAATTTGCCAAGCTGTATATTTCTTTTTTCAGAGCGGTTCCAACCTTGGTTCAGCTCTTTCTCATTTATTTTGGTCTTCCGCAGCTATTCCCTGCGATGACCTCAATGGATGCTCTAACAGCGGTCATTATCGGATTAAGTATTAAAAACTCAGCATACTTAGCAGAAATTTTCAGAGCTGCCCTCAACTCTGTAGATGAAGGGCAGCTGGAAGCTTGTCTATCTGTCGGCATGACAAGATGGCAGTCTTACGTCAGAATTATTTTCCCGCAGGCAATTCGAAACGCGATTCCAGCGACGGGGAATACCTTTATCGGTCTTTTAAAAGAAACATCTCTTGCCTTTACGATTGGTGTGGCAGAAATGTTTGCACAAGGGAAGATGATTGCGTCGGCGAACTATAAATACTTTGAAACCTATTTAGCCGTAGGGATTGTGTATTGGGTGATGACCATCATTTATAGCTTCCTTCAAGACCTATTCGAACGAAAAATTAGCAAACCTTACCGGAATTAAGGAGGTGTGGACATGATTAAGCTCACCAATTTGAAGAAATCATTCGGCGACCTTGTCGTCTTAGACGGAATCAATCTCGATGTGCAAAAAGGGCAGGTTGTGGCCATTATCGGACCTTCTGGCTCCGGTAAATCCACCTTGCTGCGCTGCTTAAATTTATTAGAAATACCAGATGAAGGCACGATTGAAATTGGCGATGCGAAGCTCGATGCGTCTAAATATACACGAAAAGAAGCCCATCACCTGCGTCAACAAACGGCCATGGTGTTTCAAAACTACAATCTGTTTAAAAACAAGACAGCACTGCAAAATATCACAGAATCACTGCTTGTGACGAAAAAAATGACGAAGCAGCAGGCAAATGAGATTGGAATGAAGCTGCTGAAGCAAGTAGGATTAGAGCAAAAGGCTGACAGCTATCCAGTCACGTTATCTGGCGGACAGCAGCAGCGAATCGGGATTGCCCGCGCATTAGCGGTTGATCCACATGCGATTTTACTCGATGAACCAACGTCAGCACTTGATCCAGAGCTTGTCTCAGGTGTGCTTCAAGTCATTAAGTCCATTGCGATTCAAGAAACAACGATGATCATCGTCACACATGAAATGGCGTTTGCTAGAGAAGTGGCAGACCATGTGATTTTCATGGCGGATGGTCATATTATTGAACAGGGCACACCAACTGAGCTATTTGATGAAACGAAGAATGAACGGACAAAACGATTTATCCAAAAAGAAGCAGCGGCTGAAGAAGCATAAGCTGCTTTTTACTCTTTAGAGGGGTGAGTATCAGTGAAATCATTAGGAAATGAAGCATTAAACAAACGTTTAATTAACATTCGCCGAGCGCTTCATGAGCATCCAGAGCTGGCGTTTGAAGAATATGAAACGACAAAAAAACTGCGCCGCTGGTTAGAGGAGGAGGGGATCACCGTACTCGATTTTCCAGCTCTTCAAACAGGTGTTGTCTGTGAAATCAAAGGAGAACAAGAGGGACCAAAGATTGCCCTGAGAGCTGATATTGATGCACTTCCGATTGAAGAAGCATCTGGCGAACCATTTTCCTCAAAGGTACCGGGAAAAATGCATGCTTGCGGTCATGATTTCCATACAACTTCTATCTTTGGAGCAGCTCTTTTATTAAAAGAACGAAAACACGAGCTCAAAGGAACGGTCCGCATTTTGTTCCAGCCGGCTGAGGAAGTCGCGCAAGGAGCGAAACATGTCATAGAGGCAGGCGTTTTAGATGGAGTGGATGCCATTTTTGGTATGCACAACAAACCAGACCTGAAAGTTGGCACTATAGGCATTAGAGAAAAAGCATTGATGGCAAGTGTAGACCGGTTTGAAATCGATATTAAAGGAACGGGTGGTCATGCAGGTATTCCGAATCACACGGTAGACCCGATTGCCATCAGCGGGCAGATCACAAGTGCTCTTCAGCAAATCGTCAGCCGCCGCATCAGCTCTTTGCATCATGCAGTCGTCAGCATTACACGCATTCAAGGCGGTACATCATGGAATGTGATTCCTGATCGTGTTGAGATGGAAGGAACTGTTCGGACGTTTGAGCCTGAAGTGAGAGCGATGATTCCCGAGCTCATGAAACAAATCGTGAGCGGGATTGCCGAAGGGTTTGGGGCAAAAGGCGAAGTGAAATGGCATCCATATCTGCCTTCTGTGTTGAATGACGATCGTTTGACAAAGGTGGTCGAAGAAACGGCAGGTGCGCTGGATCTCACAGTCGTTCAGGCTGAGCAGTCACCGGGCGGAGAAGATTTTGCCCTTTATCAAGAACGCATTCCAGGCTTTTTCGTATGGATGGGGACAAGCGGTACCGAGGAATGGCATCACCCTGCCTTTACATTAAATGAAGACGCACTTCCGGTTGCCGCTGCCTTCTTTGCCGAGCTTGCTGTTCGGGCATTGGAGTCACGATCATGGAATTAACAAAACAATTGGCAGAGGCTGTACTGTCTGCTGATCCACTTCAAGATCAGCGGGCGGTAGAAATGGCTCGAAATGGTCTGTTAGACGCTACGGCAGCAGCGCTTGCTGCGAAAGAGGACGAAGGAATTCAAAAGCTCATGGGACTTGTGGAACAAGAAGGCGGAGCAGCTCAAATTCCTGTCATTGGACAAGGGAAGAAGGTCAGCCGTCAATCCGCAGCGATGCTGAACGGCTACTTGATCCACGCCCTTGATTATGATGATGTGCATTCAGACGTGAGAGGACACCCAAGTGCAGTCATTATCCCAGCCTTGCTTTCCCAGCTAAGAGACGGGGAGGTATATGGGGATCGATTTTTAAGTGCCTACATCACAGGTGTTGAAGTGATGGCAAGGCTTGGCGAATCTATCGGCAAAGCGCATTATGAGCGGGGCTGGCATAATACCGGAACCCTTGGAGCCATTGCGGCAGTATGTGCGATTGGATATTTAAAACAAGTCTCGCAGGAAGAGCTGATGAAGGCAATCGGCTTTGCTGGAGCGCAATCTGCCGGAATGCGAAAGCAGTTCGGCTCTGATATGAAACCATTACAAGCTGGCTTAGCGGCTAAAACAGCCGTCTCGTCTATGGACTTAGCTTGTTCAGGTTTTGGCGGCAATGACTCGGTTCTTGATGGCGCACTTGGTTTCTTTTCACTCTACGGAGATCTGGAACTTGCGGAAAGTCGTTTACTAGAGGGCTATGGTTCTACATGGCGTATCGTTTCACCAGGGCTGTGGTTCAAAGTATATCCATTCTGCTCAGCTGCCCACCATGCAGCAGATGCGATCCAATCCTTAATGAAAGAGCGTACTTTCTTACCGGAGCAGGTGAAACAAGTAGATGTCCTGTTCCCGCCTGGCGGAGATGCAGCGCTTATTGAGCGGGCACCTTCGACTGGAGAAGAAGGACGATTCAGTGTCGAATACGTGATCGCACTTGCCGCGTTTGGACAGTCGCTGACGCTCGATGCCTTTACGAAAAAACACATTCCATCACACATGTGCACTTGGATGAAACGAGTGAAGAGAGAATATGATCAAACGATAGAACCCCATCCAGACGCTGTCCCAAAAGGTCGCTTTACGATTGTGAAGCTCACCTTATCTGATGGCACCATCATTAGCAAACGAGTCGATATTCCGCGAGGCGCACCGGGCCATGCACTATCGACAGAAGACATCATGCAAAAATTAAACAGTGTCACAGACGCATCACATGCACAGAAGATTGTACAAGTTATTGAAGACGGAAACGATTCTTCTTATTTGCAGCTGTTGGCATGATTTAAAAAGAAGAAAAGGGCTAAAATTGATTTAGCCCTTTTTGTGTCTATCATTTCTTATTCCGTTTTGGTAAATGTTAAGCCAATATGAGCAAGTGCCTGCGGCAAGTCTTTCCGAATGGTGATGTCTTTAAATGATATATTCGATTGAATCGCACTTAAAGCAAGATCTTGCTTAATCCCTGTTAAAACAGCCGAAATCCCTAAAAGTCTCAGCGTTTGTGCATAGTTGACCAGATATTGAATGCTCTGTTCATTCAGGCGTTTTGTTCCTGATACATCAATGACCAAATGAGAGAGCGACAGCCTGTAGCTTTCCTGTAAAATGGTTTCTAATATATGCTGAGCACGTGTCTCTTCGATATCACCAAGTAGTGGAAGCACGGCGACACCGTCAACAACTGGGACGATCGGTACAGATAATTGCTGAATCTGCCGGTTGGCACGGTCTAGTTCAAGGACGTAGCTTAATAGAGAAGCCATCGTTTCAAACATATGCACATGCTCTTCTGTGAATTGCTGCGGCCTTAGATCAAGCCCGCAGATCGTTCCGTAGTTCGTACCATCTGTAAAATCAATCGGCACTCCGATGAATGATCCGCCTTGAAGACGTTTCGTGACTTCTAAGGATTTAGAACGATCATCCAATGATATATCAGGGATCACAAGCGTATCGTGATGATCGACCGCCAGCTTGCAAAATGTCTTCTCGTAAGGAATTTCTTCCCCTTCTTCAAGAAGCTGCTCGTCATGATTTAACACCTTTACAATCTGATTGGTGGTTTGATCGTTTTTAGCAATAAACAGTGTATTCACATCAGTGAATTGACTCATCATATTTAGAATACTCGTAGAAGCATCATGAAAGTTGCGAAACTGTTTTAATAGTTGTTGACGAGGCATTGTTTTAGGACTCCTTGTAGCTCCGCTCATAGGCCGGAACAATAGTTGGTTTGTCTCTATCATACAAAATCAAACGAGAAATAGATACACTTTAATGCGTAAATCCATGTGAATCGGGTGAGAACAAAAAAGACTGCCGATCCTGAGATCTGACAGCCTGCTGATTAAAGAGAGACAGGGACGGTAGACATAGAGAAAAATTCCTCATACAACGCTTGAACGGCTTCTTTTTCTTGAGCCGCTTTGACGCCAAACATCATGCTGACCTCTGAAGATCCTTGATTGATCATTTCAATATTGACCTTCGCTTTTGACAGCGCTTTTGCTGCTCTTGCTGTGGTGCCAACATTGTGGCGCATCGCTTCTCCTACAACCATAATGAGGGAGAGATGCGGTTCTAACACGACCTCATCTGCATCAAGCACATCCTTCAAGCGGTCGAGCAGCTCTTGTTCAATATGCTGCTCCTCCAGCTGATCCTGCCTTAAAATAATGTTCATATCATCAATGCCAGAAGGGACGTGCTCATACGTAAGCCCATATTCCTCTAACGTTTGTAGCACTTTGCGTCCAAAACCGACTTCTCGGTTCATCAAATATTTACTAATATAAATGCTGCAAAATCCGCTGTCTGAAGCGATTCCGACAACAGGTCCATTAGTATGATCCCGCTGGTTCACAATTTTGGTGCCTTTTGCCGAAGGATTATTGGTGTTTTTAATCTGTACTGGAATGCCTGCACGGAAGGCCGGAATGAGTGCTTCATCATGGAACACAGAAAAACCAGCATAGGAAAGTTCGCGCATTTCCCGGTACGTAAGCTCTGTAATCTCCTTTGGCTCATGAACGATCGTTGGATTGACAGCATAAACAGCATCCACATCTGTAAAGTTCTCGTACACATCTGCCTTCAAACCGTTTGCCAAAATGGAACCGGTAATATCGGAGCCGCTGCGAGAAAAGGTGACAATGTCCCCCGATAGACTAAAGCCAAAAAAGCCAGGGAATATGATGATGCCAGAGCGCTCTCTTAATTTATACAAATGATCATATGACTCCGGTAGGACTTGCGCTTGACCAGGCTCATCGCTCACAAATAAACCAGCTTCCTTTGGGTTCACATAGTGAGCTTCGACACCTTGATAGCGGAAATAGGCGGCAATGAGTTTTGCGTTATTGTCTTCACCGCTTGCTTTGATGGCATCAAGATATCGCTCAGGATGAGACGTATCAGCCTGTAAGAGGGCATCTAGATCTTGCCGGATGGTGTCAATCACGTCATGACTTAATCCGAGTTCATCCGCAATGGAGGCATACCGTTCAATGACGGCTTCCTGTAAATTGTGTGCTTCGCCTAAGCGTAAATATTGCTCACCACAGCTAATTAATAGATCGGTGACCTTCGTATCCGTTGAATGCCGTTTTCCTGGTGCGGAAACAACGACTGCTTTTCGAGCTGGATCTGCTGTTACAATGTCAAATACCTTTTGCAGCTGCTTGCCAGAAGCAAGTGAACTGCCACCAAATTTAACGACCTTCAATGCATACATCTCCTATAGTAAAAATTTTCTCACAAATTGAATAGTTCCTATTATCAACTCTTTTCTTCAAATTATCAAGGTTTTTCTTCACTATAAATACAAATGTATTTTCGGGGAGGACGGTATAGCGTGAGTATATGAAAAAAGAGCCGGCCATATGCCGAGCTCTTTTTCTTATGAAGAAGATGAGGAGGAAGATAGCTCCTGCTTCATCACTTTATTATTGCGTTTTTCCTTTAAGAAAAAGGAGAGGACAAGCCCAATGACCGCAATCAGACCAGAAATGAAGAATGACGTATTCATTCCATGAACGGCTGATTTTAATGGGCTGGCCAATTCTGCATTTGCAGCAGAGCTGCTCATGATGGAGACAAGCACTGCTGTCCCAATGGAACCGCCCATTTGTCTCATCGTGTTATTCATCGCTGTCCCATGCGGGATCAAATGAGGTGGTAAAGAGTTAATACCTGCTGTTGTCAGCGGCATCATGATCATCCCAACCCCGATTAAGCGAAGCGTGTACGCGACCGTAATGAGGGCGATGGATGAATCAAGGGTGAGCAGCATAAATGGCAAGGTCGTCACGGTAAGTATCGTAAACCCGCCTAATGCCAGCCCTTTTCCGCCGACTTTATCAAAAATCCGTCCAATAATTGGTGAGAGGAGCCCCATAAAGAGAGCACCTGGCAATAAGATCAGTCCTGTATCAAGAGCAGACAACCCTCTCACATTCTGCGTATAGAGCGGCAGAATCGTCTCTGTCCCAATCAATAAAGCAAAGACAAGCATCCCAAGAAAGGTCGTCAAGCTAAAGATTGCAAACTTAAAGACACCAAATTCAAGCATCGGTCTTGTCAAATTCGACTGGCGCAGAATAAAGAAGAACAAGCTCACAGCGCCGACAATCAGCGAAATGAGGACAGTGGCACTTGTCCAGCCGTATGTGCCAACACTAGAAAATCCGTAAAGCAGTCCGCCGAAACCGAAGGACGACAAGATGACAGATAAAACATCAATACGTGTCTCTCTTTGCTGCGTTACATTTTTCATTAAGAAGAAAGCAAGAATAAGATCAATAATACCTATAGGAAGAACAATATAGAACAAGAACTTCCAGCTGAAGGAATCAACAATCCAGCCGCCAAGTGTCGGCCCAAGAGCTGGTGCGAAAGATATGACAAGTCCGACCATGCCCATTGCCTGCCCGCGTTTTTCTTTCGGGAAAATGGTTAAAAAGATCGTTTGCATCAGCGGCATTAAAATCCCTGCACCGGCTGCCTGCACAATACGCGCTGCAAGTAATACAGGGAAATTCGTTGCAAATGAAGCAAGAATGGTACCGACTGTAAAGATGCTAAGCGCCGTTAAAACTAAAGAACGGCTTGAAAATTTCTCGATTAAGAAAGCCGTGATCGGGATGAGAATCCCGTTTGTCAGCATAAAGGCTGTGGTGAGCCACTGCCCTTTGCTGACATCAATATTGAATTCCTCCATGATATGTGGGATCGCTGGAATGAGCAATGTTTGGTTTAAAATTGCGACAAATGCCCCAACGAGGAAAATCCCCACAATCACAGATCGATTATACGATGTTGTAGATTGGTTCATGTTATCCCTTCTTTATCTATAAGATGATGCTTTTCAGCTGTGACACGTTTTGTGATAAAACGCTGTTTTTCCCTAAATAATCGAGTAGTGAACTAATTAAAAAGGTTCTCGGTTGGTCCTTTGATAATTCTTCACTTAGCAGTTCAAACGCAGAGAGGAAATCGTCCTTTTCTTCACCGTTTGACAGTGTGTGAAGCTCTTGTTTGATCTTCGTTAAGTACGAGATGACAAGCTTTTCTTCATCGTATTCGTCCTGTGTGGAAAGCAAATAAGAGTCCATCAGCTGATCTGTTAGCACAGGCTCAATAGAGCAAGGCTTTTTCGACACACGGTCCATCACGCCGATAATCATTTCGGCGGCATTTTCTAATTGGATGTTCTTGCGCTCAATCGCCAGCATTAAAATGAATTCTCTCATTAATCCGTTGAGGACAATGACAAGATCCCAGACGTAAGGCGCAACAGAATCACCATATGTGCTTAAAATAATGTCTCTGTGCCGCTGCATGATAATGGAGCGTGTCTCACGTAAATGCTTAATGACAATGGGCGAATGCTGTGAAAAAGCTTCAAAGGACAGCATATTCAAAAATTTATGATTCTCTTTAAACTCTTCAAGCTCAAGCTTGATCTTCTTTGTGAATTTTTCCTTTTTGGACAGCGTCGTTTCTGAATGAATGATTTGAGAAATCTCTCTCATTTTGCATTGATTGTATTTAATCAGTTCTAATAGAAGAGCTTCCTTTGAATCAAACAGTTTATAAATAGACGCTTTTGATATTTTACAGGCATCGGCAATTGACTGCATGGAGACACTCATATAGCCTTTTTGAGAAAATAATTTCTTTGAAACCCGCAAAATCTCTTCTTGCTTTTCGTTCATCTTCATAAGTCCTTTCCGAATCGGCAAAACCATATGGTCACAATGGAAACCGAGTGGTCACTTTTGCTATGATAACAAAACCAATGACCTATGACAAGAAAAGAAACTTAAAAAAACACCTATCTGATGACAGGTATTTTATCCTTCCGCATGTGCGGCATATATGATGATCTGTCCGTTAAGTTCGGCGATTAAAAGGTCTTCTCGCTCCTTTACAGAGTAAATCGCTGTCCCTTTTTTCAACTTGGAAGCTGTGCCGTGATTAAAATGTTCGGCAGCTGTTTTCTGAATCACACCTACTTGCTGATCTTTAGTGACGGTTAGTTGATGGGCCCAATCTACATTTGCTTCATAGACCGTTTCTTCCCATTGAAATAAATCTGCCTGTTCATCGAGAGCTAATACCTCTTCTGCACTAGGTGGTTTAGATTCGGCATACCGGACGGATTGGCATCCACATAAGCAAATGGTGAGTAACATTAAACATAAGTAAGTCCAACATTTTCGTGTCAAATGAGATCCTCCCCTTCACAAGAAAGTTATTATATAGTCATAGTCGATTCCGAAGGATGTATCGTTACTTTGTGAGGCGGGTAAGGAGATTGTATGTTGGCACGAAATACGATACATTTATCGTATGAATAATCCAATCCATCCAACCCAAGAAGACATGAGACTGATTTCGGTGCTACACGCATTGGCCGATCCCATCCGGTTAGAAATTGTCCGCTGCTTAGCTGAAGCAGGCGAGAGGACATGCGGCACGTATGAGATGAATATTGCCAAATCCACGCTGTCACATCACTTCAAAGTGTTGAGGGAGGCAGGCATCGTGAAAGTGAGAATTGACGGAAAACACCGCTATTATTCTTTAAGAAAAGAAGACATTGAGACCGCTTTTCCTGGTCTCGTGTCATCCATTTTAGCCGTAGATAAAGAGCGGTGGTAAGCCAGCTGTCTAGAAAAGCAGCTGGCTGTTTTATTTTCCATAAATCGATTCATACAGTCTTTTTACCGCTGGCTCTATATCCTCTGGTCGCATATGAGAGAAGCCAAGAACGAGTGGAACAAAGCCTTCCTGATGCCCCGGTAATTGCTCATCAAGGGTAAAACGGTCCATCCCATACATTTTGAGCTTTCTTTCTTTGGCACGCTGTAAAATCTCATGCTGCGTGCGGTTTGAACGGAACTCTGCGATAAAATGAAGTCCAGCATTTTCCCCAATAATCCGCACATTGTCAGCAAAAACCGTATTGAGCTCTCCAATGAGCTGCTTCCGTTTTTCCTCATATAAACCATTCATTCTTTTAATATGCCGTTGATATGCTCCATCTTTTATAAAATGAAGAAGGGTGTATTGTGTAAAGAGGTTGGCTGTTTGAATGAAGAAGTGTTGTTCTTCCTTATAGCGTCTCAATAAATGCTGCGGGAGTACCATGTAGCTTAGCCTTAAGCCTGGCAGCAATGATTTTGAAAAGGTCCCCATATAAATGACTTTGTCATATCGATCCAAACTTTGCAGCGCTGGAATGCTGTCAGTTCCATACTTGAATTCACTGTCATAATCATCCTCAATAATATAACGGTCTTGCTCATCGGCTGCCCAGTTTAAGAGCTGAATCCGCCGGGAAATTGGCATAATTACCCCTGTTGGAAATTGATGTGAAGGGGTAATGATCAACACACTTGGCTCTTTCTTCTGAATATCACTCATCCGTACTCCTTTTTGATCAATGCCAATCGTTTCAATTCGGTGATGATTGTTTTTCAGCATTTGATAGAGCCGGCGGTAGCCAGGGTTTTCTAACCCGTATACTTGATCGGCTGGAAGAATGCTTGATAACGAATGAATAAGTGACTGCGTGCCTGCACTTAAAATGAGCTGTTCTGGATAGCATTTGACTCCCCGTGCAAGCCCGATTAACCGGGCAATTGTTTCCCGAAGCTCGTACACGCCTTGTGGATGCGGAAGCTCACCAAATGCTTCTTGGTGGAGACTGATCGCCTTTTGTTCACTTTTCAGCCAGCTTTTAAACGGAAAATTGGCTGTATCAACAGAGATATGTGAAAAGGAATACCAATCATCTCGTGCAATCGGCTCTTCCTTTAAATCTGCTGGGAGAGTAGAGGGTTTCAGCTGACCTGATTCATGAAACGTTTCGAGTGATTCCACGAAAAAACCTTTGCGTTCAACCGAATATAAATATCCCTCGGCAAGCAGCTGCTGATATGCGCCATTCACTGAATTGACGCTGACATTTAATGTATCGGCTAACTCTCGTTTGGACGGTAATTGATCGTGCGGCTGAAGGTTTCGATTTAAAATTTCACCTTTAATTTTCGAGTAAATTTGATGATAAATAAATCCGTTTGCCCCTGTTTGATCTAGTTGAATTGTCAGCATCTCGTCATTCCTCCCTCTCTGGTACCATGAAAAAAATGATATTGGTACTTTCTATCATACCAAAAAATATTCAGAATAATAAAAAAGACATAAAGGGGATGGATGACAATGAGTCAAACGACTACAAACCGTTTTTCAACAGAAGAATGGCAGGGGAAAAGAGATCAATACGTCGCAAGAGGCGTGAGTAATGGCAACCGTCATCTTGCAGCAAAGGGGAAGGGTGCCGAGCTGTTCGATATCGATGGGAAACGTTTTATCGATTTTGCTGGCGCAATCGGTACGTTAAATGTAGGCCATTCACATCCAAAGGTTGTGGAAGCCGTCAAAGCACAAGCAGACAGCCTGATTCACCCAGGATTCAATGTGATGATGTACGAATCGTATATCGAATTGGCAGAGAAGCTATGCCGCCTTACACCAGGTGACCATGACAAGAAAGCCATTTTCCTTAATTCAGGTGCAGAAGCTGTTGAAAATGCGGTGAAAATTGCACGTAAATATACGAAAAGACAGGCCGTGGTCTCGTTTACAAGAGGCTTCCACGGCAGAACGAATATGACGATGAGCATGACGAGTAAGGTCAAGCCATATAAATTTGGGTTCGGACCATTTGCGTCAGAGGTGTATCAAGCGCCATACCCGTATTACTATCAGAAGCCAGAAGGATTAAGTGATGCAGCCTACGATGAGTACATCATTGATCAATTCAATCAATTCTTCGTCGCTGCCGTTGCACCAGAAACCGTTGCGTGTGTGGTCATGGAACCAGTCCAAGGGGAGGGCGGATTCATTGTACCATCGAAGCGTTTTGTTCAGCATGTAGCTTCATTCTGTCAGGAGCACGGGATTGTGTTTGTTGCAGATGAAATCCAAACTGGCTTTGCAAGAACAGGTAAATATTTTGCCATTGAGCACTTTGATGTGGTGCCGGACTTAATCACTGTGTCAAAATCTCTTGCTGCTGGGTTGCCGCTAAGCGGTGTTGTCGGCAGAAAAGAACTGCTTGATGCGGCAGATCCAGGGGAGCTAGGGGGAACATATGCAGGAAGTCCATTAGGCTGTGTGGCAGCGCTAGCGGTTCTTGATATTATTGAAACAGAACAACTGAATCAACGATCTGAACACATTGGACAAGTCATTGAGGAGAAAGCAAATGATTGGAGAGTGGCGTATCCATTCATTGGGGAAGTCCGCCGGTTAGGGGCAATGGCGGCAATCGAAATTGTAGAAGATCAAACTACGCGTACACCAGATAAGAAAACAGCCGCAGCGATTGCATCATATGCAAACGAGCACGGACTTCTCTTATTAACGGCAGGGATTAATGGGAATATTATTCGCTTCTTAACACCACTTGTCATCACAGATGAGCTGCTTCATGAAGGACTAGGGATCATCGAGGACGCCTTCAAAGCACGCTAAACAACAAAGGGGGATGGTTGTATGCAAAAACAACAAATGGCTAAAACCATGTCGCAGTCTGACGTACTGTTTTTATCCATTGGTGCAATGCTTGGATGGGGCTGGGTTGTACTTTCGGGAGATTGGATTTTAACAGCTGGATTTTTAGGCAGTGTGATTGCCTTCGTTATAGGTGGTATTCTCGTCATCTTTATTGGACTGACGTATGCTGAACTTTCGTCTGCGATTCCAGAGACGGGAGGAGGGCTTGTCTTTGTCCAGCGGGCATTTGGGATGAAATCCGCTTTTGTCTCGGCATGGGGCGTGTTGTTTGGCTATGTTTCGGTCATTACGTTTGAAGCAGTCGCACTGCCAACTGTTATTGATTATGTTATTCCAACACAGCATGTTGGCTTTCTATGGAATATAGGGGGATGGGACGTTTATTTTACATGGGTGTTGATTGGATCTGGCGGTGCTTTATTTTTAACAGCGCTTAACTACATTGGTGCCAAGCCAGCCGCTATTTTTCAATCTGTTTTTACAGTGGCCATTATCCTGACAGGTTTTCTTCTTTTAGGCGGCGCCACATTTAACGGAAATCTAGCAAACCTTGAGCCGATGTTTCAAGGCGGGGTTGGCGGTCTCATGGCAGTTTTAGTGATGATTCCCTTTTTATTCGTTGGCTTTGATGTCATTCCTCAAGTGGCGGCGGAGATCAATGCGCCAAAGAAAATCATTGGGAGAATTTTAATTATCTCTATCGTGAGTGCGGTCGTATTTTATCTGCTTATTGTCTTTGGAGTAGCTGCGGGGCTGTCAAAAGGACAGCTTGAAGCCTCTTCCTTGGCGACAGCAGATGCCATGGTGCAGCTTCTCGGTCATCAAGCATTTGGGACAGTGCTTGTCATTGGCGGTGTAGCAGGGATTGTAACGAGCTGGAATGCTTTTATCATCGGTGCAAGTCGTATTTTATACGCGATGGCGGAAAGAGGCATGATTTCCAAATGGTTTGCGTATATTCATCCAAAGTATAAAACGCCGACAAATGCCATTTTATTTCTTGGTGCTTTGGCCTTTTTCGCTCCATTATTAGGGCGCCCTGCCCTCGTATGGATTGTCAATGCAGGCGGTGTCGGGATCATCGTCGGCTACTTAATTGTGTCCATTGCTTTTATGAAACTTCGTAAAGCAGAACCAGAACTTGAGCGTCCATACCGCATTAAATATTGGCGGACGACAGGCGTTTTAGCCATCGGGCTGAGTCTCCTTTTTCTTTCATTTTATTTTCCAGGGATGCCGGCCTCCTTATCATGGCCAGCTGAATGGATATTGCTTTTAGGTTGGGCACTCATTGGGTATATACTATATGTAATGAATCCAAGAACGAAGGAGACGGTAGAGCATGACAAACGAACTCAAAGTGTATAATCCTGCAACAGGAGAAGAAATTGCTTCAGTTGCTCAGCATACAAAAGAACAGATTGAAGATGCGATCACTCGCTCACATAAAGCATTCAAAACATGGGCAAAAACGTCAGCACATGAACGTGCCAATATCATTCGCAAGTGGTTTGATCTCATGATTGAACATAAAGAAAGGCTCGCAAAAATCATCACTGAAGAAAACGGGAAGCCGTATCAAGAAGCATTAGGAGAAATCGTTTATGCGGCTGGATATATTGAATGGTACGCAGAGGAAGCCAAACGAATCTACGGCAGAACCATTCCGTCACATACGGCGAACAAGCGCCTTTTTGTCACAAAGCAGCCAGTGGGTCCTGTTGCGGCCATTACACCGTGGAATTTCCCCGCAGCCATGATCACGAGAAAGGCAGCACCAGCACTTGCGGCGGGCTGTACCTTTATTGTGAAGCCTGCTGAAGACACGCCGCTGACGGCTATTGAACTTGTGAAATTAGGCCACGAAGCCGGAATTCCAGAGGATGCTCTGCAATGGGTGGTTGGAGATGGAAAAGAAGTCGGTGAAATATTCACAGATAGCCCATTGATTCGCAAAATCACGTTCACAGGCTCAACGCCAGTCGGAAAGCATTTGATCAAAAACAGTGCAAGTACAGTCAAGCACGTATCAATGGAGCTTGGCGGTCATGCCCCGCTCATCGTAGACAAAGATGCCAATCTTGAACTAGCTGTCAAACAAGCAGTGGCATCTAAGTTCCGTAATGCAGGACAAACCTGTGTCTGTGCCAACCGCTTAATTGTGCATGAAGACATTCATGAATCATTTGCGCAAGTCTTTAGCAAAGAGGTCGAAAAGCTGAAAGTGGGAAATGGCTTTGAAGAAGGCACATCCATCGGCCCAATTATCAACAAGCGCGGCTTTGATAAAATTGTCAGCCAAATTCAAGATGCAGTCGAAAAAGGGGCGAAAATCCTTGTCGGCGGAGATACGCATTTCGATGATGACAAGTCGTATTATTTTGTCCAGCCAACGGTTCTCACACATGTGGACCCTTCGATGAACATCATGCATGAAGAAACCTTTGGGCCAGTGGCACCGATTACGACGTTCAAAACGCTAGATGAAGCGATTGAATTAGCGAACGATACACCGTTTGGTCTTGCAGCTTATTTCTTTACAGAGAATTATCGAAACGGCCTCTACATCTCAGAGAATCTTGATTACGGGATTATTGGCTGGAATGATGGCGGCCCATCGGCTGTTCAAGCACCATTCGGAGGAATGAAAGAAAGCGGAATTGGCCGTGAAGGCGGCATCGAAGGGATCGAGCCTTATTTAGAAACCAAATATGTATCCATTGGTTTAGACGAATAAACGTGAAAGACACTGCCTGAGGAATCTGGCAGTCTCAGCGTGTAGACAAACCCTCGCATTCGGTGTCAGGTCTGCGCTTCGGTGCTCACGAATGTCAAATTCGCTCCGCTCCGGTGCTCGTCCTTCCTAGCCTGCAAAGGTTTTCTATCACGCTGAAAAGAAGACAAAGGGCTAAAATCAAGATCATTTTAGCCCTTTGTCAACAATTTGAGACTGCCTGAGGAATCTGGCAGTCTTTTTATGTTAAACAGCCGGCGGAAAAAGCTGCTCAACCGTTTCTTTTGTTTCTTTCAGAATTTCGTGGATGTAATCTGCTGGTGCCTGCTCCATGCTGCTGAACAAAAGTCGTTCAACAGGCTCAATACCAATAAAATTGAAGACATCTGTATCCGTTGTCATGCGATGGGAGGCGGGAACGATTCGGTTAGCGTCAAGAAAGGATCTTGGAGCATCATGCGTGTTGATAATGACACCTTTTTTGTGTCGAAGCAGGTTATCAATAGCCCCGTGCTCATTGATTTGATAAGCGAAGCCCTCAGAAAAAACGCGTTCTACGTAGCCCTTTAGCATAGCGGGTAAGCCTGTCCACCAAATGGGAAAAATAAATGTTAGGACATCTGCCTTCTGAATCAGCTTCTGCTCTGTTTGAATGGCAATGGGGACATCACCCCGTTTGATCGCAGCCTTTTCCAAGATGCTTAGTTCTGGTGAAAAACCAAGAGCATAAACATCACGAACAGTCACTTGATGACCATTGTTCAAAAGAGTGCTGACAACAAGATCTAATAGGGTTTGATTTAAGCTTTGCTGGGGATGAGCAAATATAATTAGATGGTTCATCTTATAGCCTCCTAGGTGGTCATGTGTCTCATTATGGCATGCGTCATCATCCTATTCAATCCTATGTTGGTAATAATAGGTTGCGGAAATGGGAGTTGATCGTCCTAGCTTGCATTTCGTGTTCAAGCAAGGTGGAAAGAAATAAAGCGATCGTTTCCGTGAAAACGATCGCTTACAAATAAATTATTTCTTTCTAAAAGCAAGCACAAGCGCAATCAGTGCTACGACTAGAGCAGCAATGGACAACCCTAGCACAAGTGGTGAAGGAGAATTAGAGGCTGTTTCAGATGCCTTTTCTTCTTTTGGTTTTTCTTGACCATGGGAATCCGTTACCGTATTAGATGCGACAATGTTTGTGATCGAATGCGGCTTATCAGCATCTTTATCGCCAGTCCATTCAACGACCGTTCCATCCTTATAATATTGATATGCATCCCATGCAGCTTCACCTGATTTTTCAGGGTTTTTTGCTACAAAAACGAATTGCTGGAACTGTCCGGCAAGCACGCCTTTACCAGTTGCTTCCCAAGTCACTCTTGTTACCTTGCCATCTTTTTCTTCAGTTGACGTTTTCCATCCAGGGACAGGCTCATATTGTTGGAATTCTACGCCTTTAGGTATTGTCACGACAACCTTAGTCGTTGGACTGTCACTCTCAGAAGGGACTTTTAACGTATAGGTTTCCCAAGCATTTGTCGCAGACGTATCAGGTTTGACTGTGACGTGAGCACTCACAGGAATCGCCAATAAAAATGAAACGAGAAGCATTGGTAATAAAGCTTTAACATATTTTTTCATATGGTATGAACTCCTTTTAGTTTCTTCTAATAAATGTGGTATCGATATTTTCAAAAGAACCAGTTAACGCATGGATTTCAATTTTCCAAGTACCTTTTTCATTTAACAAGAGGTTTTCAGCAGAGTAATGACCATTTTTTAATCGTTTCAGCTGAAATTCACTCGGTTTCTCTTCACCGAATAAGGCGACTTTATGGATCTTGGCTGACACAGATTGAATATCTGTAATCGTTTGTCCATCCTTCTTTGTAAATGCGACCTCGAATGTGTTTTTCCCCGGGGCATTCGGGGTAATGCTCATGGACACAATGTCACGATGTTCCACTTGGTTTGCACCGAAGAACGGCTCAGGTGCAGGCGGAGGAGGGCTCGGAATATTGGTGAATACAGCTGTTAATAACAAAATAGCGATTCCGATGATCCACTCAGCTCGTAACGAAACGTTTTGTTTCTGTTTCTTTTCCCATCTCAGCATCAAGTAATGGACAAGCCCAAGAAGGCCCATCAAGATAAATAAACCAAGCTTGATTAAAAAGGTTCGACCGTATGCTGATTCGAAAAGAGCATCAAACGATTGCAAAATAAAGATCGCATTCACAAATCCCGAAAACACAATGAGTCCAACAGAGAGCAGTGCCCAAGGGTGAAACGCCTTTAACGTATTCCGTATGAGCGGCTGATCTTCATTTGGCAGCTTCTTCAACAATAAAAGCACAATGGCTGTTAAACCACCGACCCAGATCGATGCGGAAACGAGATGGATAAAATCAAGTGACGTTGTCAGTATTTTATTATCAGTTGCCGCTGGATGTCCGATTTGTGCCTTCAGCCAGAGAAGTACTGCGAATAGGAGCAGTGGAAACAACCATACCCGAAAAGAAGTGAAATCCCCTTTTTTCATCGCAACGATGCTCCAAATGGTCAGAAGAACAAATGACACCATGAGCATCATCCACAAACTACCGCCAGAAGTCGATGCAATGGTTTCTTGTAAAAGCGATGGCTGAAATGCTCCCAAAAAGGACACGTCTGCCGCTGATTTTGTTTGAATCGGCAGCTGGAACACGAGTGCTCCGCCCATCATGATCAGTGACAATGTCAACAGCCGTTTCATTCGTTTCGCTAATACAGGTGAAATCGCTGCCCGAAACCAAAACAGTCCAAACAAAATGGTCCCGAGAAATAAGCTAAACGACGTATAAAGAAAGGCTTTGTCTATGGTCGAGGCAATATCAATCGATTCATTTGGTTGACCTTGATCTAATTGGTCAAAACCGCCATCCGCTTTGCCAATACTAAACGGGATCATGCCAGAGACAGAGTGTCCGTCTGCTGATACCGCATTCCACTGAATAGTATAAATCCCCTTTGGTAAATCCTTTTTTAAAGCAGCTTCCATGATTTTTTGATCTTTAATGACCGTATCTCCTTGATCCACACGATCCCCTTTTGCATTTAGCACCTTAATGGCATGAAATCCACTTTCGATTCCTTCACTAAATGTGATAGAGACCGAAGGAGGCTGCTTCTCCAGCTCTTCATTTGCTGCTGGATTCGAGCTGACGACGTATGCATGGGCAAATGCTTCCTTTGGAATGAAAAAAGCGAACGTGACGATAAGAAGCAGAAGCCACTTACTATGTTTCAACAAGTGTATAACCGCCTTTCTACCTATGAAAATGTCTCATGTATCAGAAAGAAAGCGGCAGTAAACTGTGGGTCACAGAAAAAACCGCTCCTCCTATTGTGCCGCTCACTCTAAAAGGTAAACGAAACAAACAGCAAGATGGTTCACTTTTTCTGTGTCGTGTCTGCGCAGACATTCTTGATTGAATAGGTTTGATCAAGTATAAGCCTATTCGATTTAAGAAGAGGAAACAAGAAGTGACGATTTGAAAATTGTGAAATTCCAATGAATTTTGCGTCAAAACCACGGCACGTTAACCTTTTTACCCCGATTGCCCTATGTTCTGACAGAGAATTCACATCATATTTCAATTTTGTCACACACTAAGTGACAAAGTGACATTTAGTTTCAATTGAAGGGAAAGTGAAAGCGTTTTACGATAGGGATAAGGGCTTCACTGACACTTGTTCTTATATCTTTTGACCTATAAAGCCCTGAATAAAGGGAGAGAAGAAAGGAGTTTTCATAGATGCAGGAAAAAAGCGGATTCCGCGTAAAAGTACAGCGCTTTGGAAGCTATTTAAGCGGCATGATTATGCCGAATATTGGCGCATTTATCGCTTGGGGACTCATTACGGCATTATTCATTCCGAGTGGTTATTTGCCAAATGAACAATTAGCTTCACTTGTTGGCCCAATGATTAACTACTTACTGCCGCTCTTAATCGGTTACACAGGCGGTAAACTCGTATACGACCATCGAGGCGGGGTACTCGGTGCAACCGCGACGATTGGGGTCATTGTCGGTTCGGACATTCCAATGTTTTTAGGTGCCATGATCATGGGACCACTTGGCGGTTACTTGATTAAGAAAATTGATCAGCTCTTCAAAGATCGAATTAAATCGGGCTTTGAGATGCTTGTGAATAACTTTACGGCAGGGATTCTAGGTGCCATTCTTGTCGCAATTGCCTTCTATGCTATCGGACCAGTTGTACTTGGTCTAAATAAAGCCCTTGCGGCAGGTGTAGATATCATTGTGAATGCACATTTGCTTCCGCTGGCAAGTATTTTCATTGAACCAGCGAAAGTCTTGTTCTTAAACAATGCGATTAACCAAGGGATCTTAGGTCCGTTAGGGGTAGAGCAAGCGGCGAAGACAGGGCAGTCTGTTCTGTTCTTGCTTGAAACTAACCCAGGACCAGGTTTCGGTGTTCTACTTGCATACATGTTCTTCGGAAGAGGGAATGCAAAGCAGTCTGCACCGGGTGCGATTGTCATTCAATTTTTAGGTGGTATTCATGAGATTTACTTCCCGTACATCTTGATGAAACCAAAGCTTATTTTAGCGGTAATTGCAGGGGGAGCGAGCGGCGTTCTGACCTTTACCCTGTTAAATGCAGGCTTAAAGGCTGTGCCGTCACCAGGAAGTATTATCGCCCTTATGCTGATGTCACCAAAAGGCGGACACCTTGCTGTTCTAGCAGGTGTCGTCGTGGCAGCGGTCGTCTCATTCCTTGTCGCTTCTGTGATTTTAAAAGCCTCAAAAGCAGTTGACGAGGATTTAACGGCAGCAACAGAAAAAATGCAGGACATGAAAGGGAAGAAAAGCGCAGCAGCCGCTGCTCTTACAGCTCAAAAAGAAAACGCTGAAGCAAACGAGCAAGCAGCATCTCCAAGTGATGTCAATCCAGATGATGTGAACAAAATCATCTTTGCCTGCGATGCAGGAATGGGCTCAAGCGCGATGGGCGCATCCATCTTAAAGAATAAAGTCAAAAAGGCAGAGCTTGATATTGATGTGACAAACACATCCATCAGCAACATTCCAAATGATGCCGATGTGGTCTTCACTCATAAAGATTTAACAGACAGAGCCAAGGCAAAACTGCCAGGCGCTGTGCATATCTCAGTCGATAATTTCTTAAACAGCCCGAAATACGATGAGCTGATTGAGAAATTGAAAAAATAACATGACGAAACGGGTTGAGTTCAATTTTTCTTCATTGAACTCCCCGTTTTGGTTGTTTTCTAGATTTTCCATTCTAAAAAAGGTGTGTGATCATTCATGAAACAAGTACTTTCAAAAGACAATATTTTTCTAAATGAACAAGCAGGCTCAAAAGAAGAAGCCATTAAAAAAGCAGGCGAAGTTCTAGTGGCAAATGGCTATGTCACAAGTGATTATGTTGACAAAATGTTTGAAAGAGAAAATATTTCGTCTACATTTATGGGCAACGGGATTGCGATTCCTCATGGAACAGAGGATGCGAAAGCAGCTGTCCTTCATTCTGGGATTTCCATCATTCAAATTCCAGATGGCGTTGAATACGGCGAAGGAAATATCGCCAAAGTCGTCTTTGGCATCGCAGGTAAAAACAACGAACACCTCGATATTCTTTCTCAAATTGCGATTGTTTGTTCAGAAGAGGAAAATGTAGAACGCATCATCCATGCAAAGGATCAGGATGAACTGATCGCCATCTTTAACGAGGTGAACTAGCATGAAGGCACTTCATTTTGGAGCAGGGAATATTGGCAGAGGGTTTATCGGATCTTTGTTAAAAACATCAGGCTTTGAGCTTGTCTTTACCGATGTAAATGAAGCGGTCATCAACGAGCTGAATGCACGAGGAGAATACACGGTTGAACTCGCAGCACCAGGTCAGAAGCAAGAAGTAGTCGGCCCAGTGACAGCGATCAATTCTGCACAAAACCCAGCGGCATTAACAGAGGCTGTGGCATCAGCCGATTTGATTACAACAGCTGTTGGACCAGCTGTTTTGAAGATCATTGCTTCATCTATTGCTGAAGGATTAAAACAGAAAAAGCCTGACCATATCATCAACATCGTGGCATGTGAAAATATGATTGGAGGCAGCTCTCATTTAAAAGAAGCCGTTTTCTCTCATCTAACAGAAGAGGAACAAAAAGCATTGTCACAAACAGTTGGTTTTCCAAACGCTGCTGTGGACCGCATTGTCCCGATTCAGCACCATGAGGATATTTTAAAAGTATCAGTCGAGCCTTTTTTCGAGTGGGTCATTGATGAGACTGGCTTTATTGGAGACGTTCCTCAGATAGACGGAGCGACCTTTGTACAAGATTTGACACCTTATATTGAGCGCAAGCTCTTTACTGTCAATACAGGACATGCGCTAGCAGCTTATGTCGGATATCAGCAAGGCGTTCAAACGATTAAAGAAGCCGTCGATACACCAGAGATTCGCCAAGTGGTTGAAGGTGCACTTCACGAAACGGGCCGTTATTTAATTGACACATATGGTTTTGAAAAAGAAGAACATGATGCGTATATTCAAAAAATCATCAAACGATTCGAAAATGCTTTTATCTCCGACGAAGTCACTCGTGTCGCACGCTCTCCTCTTAGAAAGCTGGGAGCAGATGACCGTTTAATCGGTCCAGCGAAAAAGATCAAGCAGCCAGTGTACTTAATCAAAGGCATTGCTGCAGCTCTCGCTTATGACTTTACCGAAGACGAAGAAGCGGTTCGTTTGCAGGCATTAAGAAAAGAAAAAGGCATTGAAGGTGTACTGAAAGAAGTATGTGGCCTCACGCCAACAGACGATCTCTACCAAGCCATTCTTAAAGAAACAGCTCGATAATTAGAAAATCCCTTTCCAACGAGTGAAAGGGGTTTTTTAATGACCTTTTTAATACTTTACCCCGTTTGTCGATATATGAAGTAAGGGGGAATTTGTATATGAAAAGGAAAATGTTTGCATCAAGAAGTGTCTTTTTTCAATTAATGTCTGCCATTATCGTCATCACGATTTTAACGGGCGGACTTGTTGGAACAACGGGGTATTTGTTAGCGAAACATGTCTTAATTGATGCGGGAAAAGCAGATCTAAAGCACATCGTCAGCGGAGCAATGGCTACACTTGAACAGTTGAATGATCGTGTAGAGAAAAAAGAACTGACGCTTGAACAGGCACAGGAACAAGCCCGTATTTACTTGAGCGGGCCCAAAAATGACAACGGGAAAGGGTACCAATTTCAAAAATCAGATTTTATTTATAAAAATAAAGGCTATCTTGTCGCATATGGAGCAGATTATTCCTCTCAAGTCCATCCTGTCAATGACATTGGCGTCATTCCAGATAACACGACCAATCGTGAAAAAATGGTCGCTGGAGCCAAATCAGAAGGCGAGGATGCACACTATGTGACCTATTTAGATAAGGACGATGCCACTGGGGAAGAAAAGCAAAAGCTTGCCTATATGAGCCAGTTCACGCCCTGGAATTGGAGTATCGGCATTGCCGTCTTTCAGGATGAATTTTATAAAGAATTAGAGCAGATGAAGCTCTATATCATGCTCATTACAGCAGGTGTCGCTCTTCTCAGTCTTGGCGTCTTTTATTTAGCTGCTCGAGGAAAGGTCAGACTGCTCAAACAAGTCACTGCTGCTTCAAAAGAAATTGCGGCGGGGAATCTTGAACGCACAAGTTTAAAAGAAACAACAGATGAGATTGGACAGCTGGCAAAAGGTTTTAATCATATGTCAGGAGAACTCCGGACACTTGTCAGCGGTCTACAGGAAACGAGCAGTCAACTCGTCGAATCAGCGACAGATTTATCAGCAATATCTGAAGAAACCTCAGCCAGCAGTGAAGAGATTGGACGAGCGATTGGTGACATATCGACTGGAACACTTCATCAGGCATCTGACCTTGATGTAGCCAATCAACAAATGACCCAGTTCAATCAATCGATTGAGAACGTCAAAGAACAAAGTGACCAAATTAAACAAATCTCTGACCAATCGAGTCAATCATCTCAGCAGGGTCAGCAAATTGTTCAGCAATTAAAGCAATCAAATGAACAATCCATTCAAACATCTCAAGGCATTAGAGCAGGCATTGAGCAATTAAGTACAAAAGTACAGGATATCTCTAAAATTACAGATACGATTGAAAGCATTTCAAACGAGACGAATTTACTTGCGCTGAATGCCAGCATTGAAGCAGCACGCGCAGGAGAGCACGGCAAGGGCTTCTCGGTTGTGGCGAGTGAAGTAAGGAATTTAGCTGAGCAAACAAAACAATCAGCAGTGCAAATTCAGCAAATGGTACAAGGCATTAAAGAAGAAACGGCGGCAACAGCCGGCATGATGTCAAACACAATGGATCGTTTCGCTGAGTTAGATGAAGCGGTACATGCGACAGAACATGAATTCAATGCCATTTCTACGTCGATTTCACAAACCATCGTTGAAACAGACGCCATGGCAAAAGAGCTGAATGCATTGCTGGAGCAAAACGACCTCATCACAAAAGCCATGCAAGGCGCAGCCCATATTTCTCAAGAAAATGCCGCTGCGATCGAAGAGATTACCGCATCCACAGACGAACAGGTGACAGCCATCTCCAATGTGGCAAAAGCAGCAGAAAGACTCAATGAACTAAGCATACGGTTGAATCACGATATTGCGCGTTATCGTCTATAAACCATTTTGACTGAACGTCTTTTGTCAGGTACTATATAAGGAATCAAAACCTTGCTCACGCAATCGAAAGGAGTGTTCCGGTCATGAAAAAGAAAATATTGATGTTCTTGCCTTGTGGCTATGGATACTCCACTGCTGTTTTCTTTTAGGATAGATAGAAATTGGTGAAGTCTGTCTACATGAAGAGAAGACTAGCAGAAAAATCAAAGTGAGTGAGGGAAATCACATGGAAAAAATCATAAGGAAAAACCCAGAAAGTATGCCGAAGCCCGTTGGCAGCTATAGTCATATCACACGAGTACCAAAGGGCGCGGGATTATTTGTTACATCGGGTCAAGTCGGAACAGATATCGATGGACAAGTGCCATCAAGTTTAAACGACCAGGTAACCAATACGTTTGAAAATATCAAAAAAATTCTTGAATCAGAAGGATTGAATGAAGAGCATGTCATCAAGGTCAATATATGGGCAACGGAAGAAATTGACTGGGATCATCTATATCCTCAGTGGGATACGATCTTCAAAACAGCTTACCCATCAATGACGGTTGCTTATGTATCAGCTTTAGGATGGCCTGAGCTGAAAATTGAAATTGAGCTATGGTGCGCCGATATTTGATCAAAAAAAGAACAGTGCAAACTGTTCTTTTTTACTTGAACCGAAACCGCTTTGTCATCCATGCAGCGATCAACGTAAAGACGGTGTAGATAATGACCCAAATGAGAAAGGATTCCTCCCCGCCAATGTATGTGTACATGAGAATGACGCTGGCTAACAGGACAATCAAAGTCGGCATCCAAACATTCTTCAAAAGCATTGTGCCAAAAATGCCAATCAGCACAGAAAGAATAGGGAAGCCAAATACAACGAATAAAATAAAAACAGCCATATGACGAACTCCTTTTAACAAGTGTTTACATTAAAAAATAAAAGATCGACACTGCCATGTGCGGAAGTGCAAAGATCATCATGAGAAAGGCCGTATCCAGACGCCACATGCGGTGCTCTTTCGTTTCAGAATGATAGGCGGCTCTTGTTTCATCTCCGCTTGTCCAAGCCCCCATTAGAAGCCCAGACATCATGATCCCGATAATAGAGATACCACCACTGATCCATCCTATCCACTCATGGTGCTGCAAAATAATAGCGGCACTGCTAACCACAATCATTGAGCAAACACCGGCGATAAAGGCATGTTTTTTTCTCATACTGGTTCACTCCTTTAAAGAAGATTAGGAGACCGCATCACATATTTCAATGAAATGACCATCAGGATCAGCGACATAAGCGACGGTTTGACCCCATGGTTTTTTTGCAGGTTCTTTAATAATCGAAACCCCTTTTTCCTTCATTGATGCAATGGTTTGTTCCACGTCATCCACAACAAACCCTATCTCGAACGTTTGAGAGGATTGATTGGCTTCTGGGACAGGCAATCCAAGTGCATCTTTGACATCCTGACGTGAGTTAATTGATAGGGTCACATCTCCAGTATCAAACTCAACATAGGATTCAACCCTAAGTTTCATAGGAAAGCCAAGTACATGTTGATAAAAATGAATACTTGCCTCAACATCGTTTACATATAGAATGGTATATTTCATTTTCATGTGAAAAACTCCTCTCTTCATATACGTGTCAAAACCGGAAAGGTTTCCCACTCAGTGTACCATATAGGATATAAAGCATGATTTATTCCAAAAAAATCAATATATTTAGCTCGATAGTCTTGAAAAACAAAAAGTGGTGACATATGATAAAAATGTAAAAATAGAAAAAATAGGGGGATTCTACATGTTGAAAAAAATCATGGTGGCTGTACTGTCTCTAGGTCTTTTACTAAGCGTTACACAAGTCAACACCCACACTGCAGATGCAAAAACAGTCAAGTCCTACAAAAACTGCAAAGCGCTGAACAAAGTCTATAAAGGCGGCGTCGCAAAAAGCAAAAACACGAAAAACAAAGGCGGCAAAACAAAGTACAAGCCGTATGTGTCAAAAGCACTTTACCAAAAAAATAAGCGACTTGACCGTGATAAAGACGGGATTGCATGTGAACGTTAAGCCAATGTGAAGAGACCTGTAACAAGGTCTTTTTTCTGTGGGATCAAACTCGTCCCTTTGTGCCTTCTCCCTCTTTATATTAAAATAAAGATAGTTACAAAAAATGATACAAAGTGGGGTACTCAATTTGTCCATACAAGCTGATAAGAAAGACATCCGATTGATTGCCATTGATATGGATGGCACGCTGTTAAACAGTGAACACGTCATTCCAGAGGAAAATAAACAAGCCATTAAAGATGCTGAAGCAAAAGGGGTCCATGTGGTGATTAGCACAGGGCGCACACTGATGACATGCCGAGAGCTGGTGGAGCCGCTTAAGCTGTCTTCTTACCTTGTGACAGCAAACGGAAGTGAAATTTGGGATTCAAACTTCCAGCTGATCGAACGAGATCTGCTGCATCCTGATCATGTCCAAATGATGTGGGATCTAAAAAATAGGTACGAAACCGATTACTGGGCTTCCACTGTGGATAAGGTGTGGAGAGGTGAATTCCCAGAACGAATTCATGACCATGAATGGTTGAAATTTGGCTTTGATATTCATGATGATAACGTTCGTGAGGAAGTACTCAATACATTGAAAACAAACGAGCATCTAGAAATCACAAATTCAAGTCCGACTAATATTGAAGTTAATGCAGCTGGCATTAACAAAGCGGCAGCTCTTGCAAAGGTAGCAGAACGCATTGGCTGTACGATGGACAATGTCATGTCACTTGGCGACAGCCTAAATGATATGGCTATGATCCAAGAAGCCGGATTAGGTATTGCGATGGGAAATGCGCAAGAAGTGGTGAAAGAAGCCGCTGATTGGATTACAGCTCCTAACACAGAACACGGTGTAGCAAAAGCGATCCATCATTGGGTGCTGTCTAAATAAATAAAAAAAGAGAGGTGATATCCTCTCGTTTTTTTATTTCTCCTAGTTCTATTGTTATGTTTTCTAACAATGTCATGTGCAATCTAGCCAAAATTGATATAATCAATATAAATTCGAATATTCGGACTTCAATTTCCGTTATTCGGAACAAAAAGGGGGGATCCTATGTATCAAGTAGATATCAACTGTGATTTGGGAGAAAGCTTTGGTCAATATACAATCGGTTCAGATGAACAAATTTTAGAATATGTCACCTCAGCCAACATTGCTTGCGGTTTTCATGCAGGAGATCCAACGGTGATGAGAAAAACCGTCAGAATGGCATTGGATAAAGGGGTGCAAATTGGTGCTCATCCGGGTCTGCAAGATTTAGTCGGCTTTGGCAGACGTCCAATGGCGATTTCAGCAGAGGAAGCCTATGATCTCGTCGTCTATCAAATTGGCGCTCTATCAGCCTTTCTTCAGGCAGAAGGCGGCACGATGCAGCATGTCAAGCCACACGGCGCCCTGTACAACATGGCGGCTAAAAATACTGAATTATCTGAATCAATTGCGAAGGCTGTGTATCATGTCGATCCAAGTCTTGTATTATACGGGCTTTCAGGCAGTGAACTTGCGTTAGCAGGTGAGAGAATGGGTCTTCAAGTGGCGCATGAAGTGTTTTCTGATCGGACCTATCAAAAAGACGGGACGCTGACATCGCGCCGTGAACCGCATGCACTCATTGAAGACGATGAACTGGCAGTCAAGCAGGTTGTTCGTATGGTGAGGGAAGGGAAGGTTCATACCGTTCAAGGGGAAGATATTTCGCTTAAAGCAGATACGGTCTGTATACACGGAGACGGCATCCATGCGCTCCAATTTGCCAAAACCATTACATCGAAGCTTAAAGAAGCAAGCATTCATCTCAAGGCCTTTCAATAAAAGTCGTCATCAAAGGGGGAAACAGCATGAAAAAACAGGAAGTGAAGCACAAGAAGGCATCAAAGGGGAACCGGTCTATGCTGATGGGCGCAGCCTTTTTAATGGCGACGTCCGCCATCGGACCGGGATTTTTAACACAAACGACTGTCTTCACGCAGCAGCTTGCGGCTAGCTTTGGGTTTGTCATTTTAATCTCTATTTTGTTAGATATTTTTGCGCAAACCAATGTATGGCGCATTATCGCCGTGTCAGAGAAACGAGGGCAGGAGATTGCAAATATGGTTCTGCCGGGTCTCGGATATGTACTGGCTGTTTTGATTGTCATGGGAGGACTTGCCTTTAACATCGGAAATATTGCTGGTGCTGGTCTCGGTTTTCAGGTGATCACAGGAATTGATCCGCGAATTGGAGCAGCCATCAGTGCTGCCATTGCCATTCTGATTTTTGTGATTAAAGAGGCTGGTAAAGCGATGGACCGTTTCACACAGATAGCGGGCTTTGTCATGATCGGCCTGATGCTTTATGTGGCGATTTCAACAGCACCGCCAGTTGGGGAAGCGGCACTCAGAACCTTTGTCCCAGAAGAAATTGATATTCTATCGATTGTGACACTTGTCGGGGGGACAGTTGGCGGCTATATCGTTTTTGCTGGTGGACATCGTCTATTAGATGCTGGAATTAAAGGGAAGGATGCACTTCCTCAAGTGACAAAAAGCTCTGTTTTCGGCATCCTGATTACATCTGTGATGCGTGTCGCTTTATTTTTAGCCGTGCTAGGAGTGGTTTCAAAGGGCTTACAGATTGACCCAGCGAATCCGCCTGCTTCTGTATTCCAGTTAGCGTCTGGAAATGTTGGCTATAAAATGTTCGGGATCATTATGTGGGCAGCGGCGATTACGTCCGTTATTGGAGCAGCATATACATCCGTTTCCTTCTTTAAAACCTTCTCACCAAAAATTGAGCAAAATCAACGTGGCATTATCATCGGCTTTATTGCCCTCTCGACCATTTGTTTTATTACGATCGGAAGACCTGTGAACATATTGATATTAGTTGGGGCGATCAATGCATTGATCTTACCGCTCGCGCTTGGCACCTTGCTGGTAGCGGCTTATAAGAAAGACATTGTCGGGGATTATCGACATCCATTCTTTTTGACAGTATCAGGCGCATTTGTCGTTGTCATCATGGCAATGATGGGCGGATATACCATCATCAATGAAATTCCAAAACTATGGAGCTGAATCGAATGAATATCTATCAAACATATGAGCCTTCACAGATTAGAGAGTTGATTCGTAAAAAAGAAATCACAGGACCGACGGCAGGCCTGGCAGAGGGATATGCTCAAGCCAATTTAATGATCGTCAAAAAGGAACTTGCTTTTGATTTTCTGTTGTTTTGTCAACGCAATTCGGCTGCATGCCCCTTGCTGGATGTACTGGAGCCAGGTGATCCAGTGCCGAGAAGGTCAGCACCCCAAGCGGATATTCGTACGGACTTTCCTAAATACCGTATTTACAGAAAAGGGATTCTTCAAGAAGAGGTGTCAGATATCTCTACTTATTGGGAAGATGATATGGTTGCCTTTCTCATCGGCTGCAGTTTTACGTTTGAGCATGCGCTCATGCTGAATGATATCCCTGTTCGCCATATTGAAAACGGTCATAACGTTCCGATGTATCAAACGAATATCGCTTGTGAAAGGGCGGGGGTATTTCATGGCCCAATGGTCGTCAGCATGAGACCCATTCCGGCGCATCAGATCACAAGAAGTGTACAAGTGACGTCTAGATTCCCATCAGTTCATGGCGGTCCCATCCATATAGGTGACCCAGCGATGATTGGAATTGCTCATGTGGATCAGCCGGACTTTGGAGAACCATCCGTCATCAAAGAAGGAGAGGTCCCGGTGTTTTGGGCATGTGGTGTGACGCCGCAAGCCATTGTCATGCATACAAAACCAGAGATTGCGATTACCCATGCACCTGGGCATATGTTCATCACAGATCAACGAGATCAACAGCTCGGTGTGCTTTAGAAAGAGAGGGGTCCTCAAGTGGCATTTTCAACGATAAAAGATTCTTTCACCTTCCACCCGCTAGGAGATGCAGCAATCGTGATTCAAGCAGGAACAGACATATGTGAAGAAATTCATGAACGTGTTGTGCAGTTGTTTTCATGTATTGAACAGCATCCATTTGACGGATATGTGGAAGCTGTTCAAGCCTTTACAAACGTGACTGTTTTTTACGAGCCGTATACCGTTTATCAATCGGCGCATCTTCAGCAACTAGACTTATCCCCCTATGAATGGGTGAAAAGCTATATTGAAACACTCCTTGAAGAGAAATGGCAGGAGGGGAATCAGATTCAGCGCCGCACCATCGACATACCGGTCTGCTATGGGGGAGAGCTTGGCCCTGATTTAGAAGAAGTCGCCCGGATCAATCGTTTAACACCAGAGGAAGTCGTGCGTATTCACACTGGCGGAACGTATCTTGTCTATATGATTGGATTTGCACCAGGATTTCCGTTTTTAGGCGGGCTGTCTGAAAGGATCGCAGCCCCGCGAAGGGAAACACCGAGAATGTCCATTCCAAAAGGATCTGTCGGCATTGCGGGAAAGCAGACCGGCGTATACCCGATTTCCACACCTGGCGGCTGGCAGCTCATCGGACAAACCCCGCTGCCACTCTTTCGTCCAGACGAAAAAGTCCCAAGTCTATTAAGAGCAGGAGACGAGGTTAGATTTGTCCAAATGTCTGAAAAGGAATTTTTCAGCATGAAGGAGGCAGAACGTTGAGTATCCATGTCATCAAGTCAGGAATGTTCACAACCATTCAAGATAAAGGACGGAAAGGCTATCAAAAGTATGGCGTCTTAACGAGCGGCGGCATGGACACGCTCTCACTTAGAATTGCCAACATTCTCACAGGCAACGAGGAAAACGAAGCCGTACTGGAAATCACATTAATGGGGCCGGGCCCTGTGCTGACGTGTCAAAAGGATGAGCTTATTGCAGTGACTGGCGCTGATGTGGAGATCGATATTGATGGAGAGCCAGCCCCTTTATGGAAACCACTCTTTGTTCGATCAGGAAGCACGATCACCTTTGGTCCTTGCAAGAGGGGGTGCCGCTCTTACATTGCTGTGGCAGGTGGATTCGATGTGGAGCCGGTCATGGAGAGCAAAAGCACCTATGTGAGAGCAGGAATCGGTGGACTGAACGGACGTCCGCTTGAAAAAGGAGACGTCCTGTCCGTTGGAAAGCCTTCAATCGTAGCGGATCGATTGTCTGATAGACTCAAAAGCAATCTAAAACAGGCGGCGTACAGCGCACCCGATTGGACTGTAAGTCATACGCATTTTTTACCGCTGCGGAAATCGCCCGTGATTCGGGTGCTGTCAGGGAGACACCTTTCTTTTTTTCAAGAATCATCTCAAAGCACCTTTTTTGAGCAGCCTTATCAAATCACGCCTCAATCAGATCGTATGGGCTGTCGTTTGAAGGGGGAGCCGGTTCATTTAAAAGAAAAGCTTGAATTGATTTCAGAGGCGGTTGCCTTTGGTTCTATTCAAATTCCTCCTGACGGTCAGCCGATTATTCTGCTGGCAGATCGGCAAACAACAGGCGGATACCCGCGGATTGGAGAAGTTGCGACGGTCGACCTGCCACTCATTGCTCAAGCGATGCCTGGGGCGAATTTGTATTTTAAGCGAATCGACCATCAGGATGCAGAGCAGGCGCTATTTAAGCAAGAAGCAGAACTGAAGGAGCTGGCTGCCAGAATCAAGCTGGAAGCCTTCGTTTAGAAAAGAGGATGCACATGCAAAACACAAATAAAACCGTCGTGAAATCAATGGAGATTTTGCGGCTGTTTATCACACGTGACCAATTAACATTGAATGAAATGATCGAGCTCTCCGGCATGCCGAAAACGTCTGTGCACCGCATGGCGAGCTCGTTAACCGATATGGGGTTATTAGAAAAGCAAGATTCAGGCGTTTATCGGTTAGGTCTGATGTTTCTAGAATACGGTCAGCTTGTGGCGGACCGCCTTGATATTCGGAGAATTGCAAGACCATTTATGGAAGGCTTGCGGGATGAAGTGGGAGAAGCTGTACAACTCATCGTTCGTGAAGGAGACGAAGCCATTTACGTTGATAAAATTGAAGGGACGCAGCCTGTTCGTCTCTACACCGCCGTCGGCAGGCGCTCTCCTTTATATGCGGGTGCTTGTGCAAGAAGTATTCTCTCCTTTTTGCCAGAGAACGAGAGACTTGCCTATATCGATTCGATTGAGCTAGGAAAAATCGGAATCGGGACCATTACAGATAAAGAGGTTCTTCGAAACATCCTGGAAGAATCAAATGAGCGGGGCTATACGTTAAGTTATTCGGAGCTTGAAAACTATACAGCTGCGGTTGGAGCTCCTATATTCAATCACCTTGGAGAAGTCACAGCAGGTATTAGCATTGCAGGGTTTGAAGCAGGTTATCAAAAGGAACGTCTTCCATACTTAATTGAACAAGTCAAAAAAGCCGCGAGCGGTATCTCCAGAGAATTAGGCTTTCATCTAGATAAATAAAAAGCCAATGACCGTTAAGATCATTGGCTTTTCGCGTTCAGTTAATTAGAAAGTTTTTCCTAAAGCTTTTGCACGTTCGATCGCATCTGCTTTAATTTGCTCTGCTTTCGCAGGTTCAGCATTGTGACCTTCAACGATAAGACCTTCGAAAGAAGGAATGCCGAAGAAGCTCGCAATTGTACCAAGGTAACGGTGGCCTGCTTCAAGTTCAGCAGCAGGACCTTCAGAGTAGTATCCGCCACGTGCTTGGATGTGTAGAGCTTTTTTGTCTGTTAATAATCCAACAGGACCTTGCTCAGTGTATTTGAATGTTTTACCAGCTACAGCAACAGAGTCGATGTATGCTTTAAGAACTGGTGGGAATGAGAAGTTCCAAAGTGGTGAAACAAATACATATTTGTCAGCAGAAACGAATTGATCGCTTAATTCGTTTAGGCGAGCAACTTTTGCTTGCTCTTCAGCTGAAAGTGTATCGAAGCCAGCACCTGATTGCAGCTTGCCCCAGCCAGCGAATACATCTGCATCAATGTGAGGGATGTTTTCTTTGTACAAGTCGATATGTACAACCTCGTCACTTGGGTTTGCTTCCTTATAAGATTCGATAAATGCTTTAGCAGTAGCCATACTGTAAGAAACTGTTTCATCATGCGGATGTGCAGTGATGTATAAAACTTTTGCCATGTTCATTCAATCCTTTCTGTTTCAGTGATTTTTTTAGCGTATCCCAAAGATACACTGAATATGTGGCATCTTTAATCATATTGGAATGCTATGAAAAAGATGTAACAAGCACAGTTACATAAAAACTGATATTTTTATTGTAATCACAATGTAGTTTGAAGTCAAGGTATAAAGTCTCGAAATCAAGATAAAAAGTTTGTAAATTTTTCTGGAACGCATGCAGGTGCAAACTTCATGATCTAAACCTATTCTTATTGAACAAAAAATCAGCCGATCTCGCAAGTGAAGAGTTTGTAAAGACGTCTCATGAAAAAAAGATGAATGTCTCTAAGTCATCTGCTACAAGCATCTGTTCTCCGATTTCGTATATATAAGAGAAGGCAGGAGAGAGTGAGGGATAAGAGTGGGACGATCCTATGTTGCGATTGGAGATTCCTTAACAGTTGGAGTGGGGGCACGTTTATTTGGCGGAGGCTTCGCAGAGCGGTATCAGTGGATGCTTGAAAAAAAGACACATACACCAGTCGAGCTGTCTGTATTTGCAAAGTCAGGGTTAACGACGGATCAGATTTTACAGCTGTTCAAACGATCTGATGTGAGACGTGCTATTGCAGCAGCTGACATCATCACTATCACAGGTTGTGGGAATGACCTTGTTCAAGCGATTCAGCAGTATGAAAAGGGTGAAGATGAAAAGAAACTGCTGCAAGCGACATTGCATTGCCAAGTAAATTTCAACAAAATGATTCAAGAAATCGCTCAGATCAAAAGGGGACAGAAGCAGGCCTATTGCATATATCTCATGAATTTATATAATCCTTTTCCGCAAATACCAATAGCCGGGCGGTGGCTTCAGCAATACAATCATCAGCTTCGCTCGCTTGCTGCAAATCCACATGTAGAGGTCGTGGATGTGTACCGGGCGTTTGAAGGACATGAACATGAGTACTTATCGATTGATCAATTTCATCCAAATCATAAAGGATATGAAGCAATGGCAAAAACATTGTTTCAACAATCCTGCAAACAGCTGTAATCCATTGGGATTGCAGTTTTTTTCATCCTTTTAAATGAAGGAGTGTTTCGATATGATAAAAGAAACGAAGGTGAAAGAGGTGTTCAGGCATGGAGGAAATCAGTGCATATTTTCAAGAAATGACAGGAACCGCTTATGAAGTGGGAAAGCAGCAGGCTGTCTGGATGAAGAAGAAGCAAGGGCTACAGACACAATACATTCGAACAGAACCGCTTGAAAAAGAGGCTGTGAAAGAAACGAAGCAGCTGATGCGCCCATATCTTCCCCAGTTAGAAGAAGAGATTGCTGGATTTTGTGATGAACTGCAATTGGATGAGCGTTATTTGACCTTTTACTATTCATCTCATCTAAAGCCAGGCTGTTCCCACTGTGTGAGGCAGGGAAATATGGGGGCAGGTCAACAAACGATCATGCTGCGAAACTATGATTTTTCCCCGATATTTGATGATATGCGTCTTGTGACGACACATGTGGAGGGCTTGGCATATCATACAGGCTCGTCGCTGCTCTTGTTTGGCAGATCTGATGGGATGAATGAGCATGGTCTTTCTGTCACATTCTCTGCATGTGGTCCGCCGGTTGGAAATGAACCAGGTTTAAAGCCTCCGGCAGTTGCCGGCTTGCAAGTGTATCATGTGATACGGTCTGTTCTGGAAACCTGTAGAACGGTTGAGGAAGCCATTTTCTCTATTCAGGAAATGCCTGTTGCCTCTAATGTTCACCTTATGCTTGCCGATCGAAAAGGAGAAGCGGCTGTGATTGAAATCATTGATGGCCTGAAAATGGTGAGAAGACCGGAGGCAGGTTATATTGCAGCCACAAACCATCCGCTTGCTGATCAAACGGCAAAAGGAATGACGAAACATCATTCTGTTGTCAGATACGACATGTTACTGGAGGCTTTAGAACAACGACGATCAAGTGATTCTCTTACTAAGCTGTTTCAGACAGAATATCCTGATGGTCTAGCTGTGCACAATTATGAGGAGCTGTTTGGAACAATGCGAACCGTCATCTTTCGCCCGGAAGAAGGAACGATGGATTATTGCTTTGGCTCTCCAGTATACAATCCGACGTATTCTTTAAAAGCTGGGGGTTCACTGCCTTTTCATGAACAGAAGGTTCAATTTCATCAAAAGGATTATGGACCGTCATTTTGGAGAAATGTATGATCAGACGTTGTATTTAATTTTGTCACAGCTGATGTGCCAAAGTCAGATCAACTTAAGATTGCATCGTTTGTTGAAAGCGTTTTATATTAAGGTGTGACAATAGACCTATTTTTGCAGAGGGAGGCATTTCATGTACATAACGGCACGAGAACAGAAGATCATCAAATACATCATTCAGCAAAATCGTTATGTCACCATTCGTGAGATAGCCGATTCTGTTCAGGTGAGTACAAGAACGATTCATAGAGAACTAAAATCGATTAAACCCATATTAAAGAATTATGACCTTTCACTAGATAAACAGCCGGGGAAAGGCTTGAAGGCAGTCGGTGAACAGGAGGATAAACAGCGGCTTCTTGCTCATATGTCAAATGAGGATCAAATTGAATATAGCTCTGACGAACGGAAGCTCTTAATCCTATGTGCGCTGCTTGAAGCAAAGGAACCGGTGAAATTATATACACTCGCTGCCGATTTGCAGGTCACAAATGCGACCATCAGCTATGACTTAGATGAACTGACGGAGTGGATCGCGCCTTACGGTTTGCAACTGATCCGAAAACGCGGGTATGGCATTGAATTAAAAGGACCGGAGGAAGCGAAACGAAAGATTGTCGGCAACCTCATTGTCGACCGGCTCGATATTCAATTATTTTTAGAAACAATTGAAATGAATATCAAGCATCGAACGAAAGCGACGGAAAAGGTGTTTGGCGTTGTCAGCAGAGGGCAGCTGCTTAAGGTAGAAAGACTGCTCTTTCATTTAAAAAATAGACTGTCACTCTCTTTATCTGATAGCGCCTATATTGCGCTTGTCGTTCACTTAACCTATGCCATTGAACGGATTCAGCTTGGCGAAACCATTCGCATGGAAGAGGAAGAGCTACTTGAACTAAAGCGGACGAAAGAATTTGAATCATCACTGCGAATCGCAAGAGCGCTTGAACGCATGTTTAATGTCGAGATCCCAGAAGCGGAAGTTGGATATATGACCATCCATCTGCGCAGTGCAAACCGCAGCTTTGGGGCAGAATACCGTATTGATGAAATCGAGCTGGATATCGCAATTAGAACGAAGAAGCTCATTGATTTTATTTCAAATAAAACCGGCTACCATTTAAATGAGAATGATTCATTGTATGAGGGACTCGTGTCTCATCTCGAACCTGCCATGAACCGTTTAAAGGAAAAGATGAGAATCTATAATCCACTTACACAACAAATTAAAAAGGACTACTTTTTGCTTTTCATGGCAATTGAAGAAGGAGTCGAGCGTTTCTTTCCAGAGATCGAATTTCCAGAGGATGAAATCGCCTTTATTGTGCTTCACTTTGGTTCAGTGCTTGAAATCAAAAAAGAAGAAACGAACATTCATGCATTGGTCGTGTGCTCAAGCGGCATCGGTTCGTCGAAAATGCTCGCATCTCGTTTAAAAAAAGAATTGCCGGAGATCGCCGAATTTGATCTGTCTTCCTTGATGGAACTAAAAGAAATCGATGCATCAAGCTATGACATGATTGTCTCGACCGTCCCTATCCCATATGAGCATATCGATTACATCATGGTCAGTCCGCTCTTAAACGAGGATGATGCTATGCGTGTGAAGGCTCATATTAAACGAAAGATTCCTTATATGATCGAGAAAAAAAGGATGAAAGAAGCTGCCAAAGAACCGGTACAAGAATCCGTTAATATGATGGCGGTTGCAGAGCAGGTGACGAATTACATGTCTGTTATTCGCAGCATCCTGTCCCATTTTACCATCGAAAATAGAAAGGCAATGCCGCAGCATGAGGCTACAATCAGGCAGCTGCTTCGTCAGCTTGAAGATGAAGGGTTTATCACACATGCGGATGAGGTAGCAAGCGGTTTACTAGAACGTGAACAGCAAGGCGGTTTAGGAATTCCAGGTACAGAATTTGCTCTTTTTCATTTAAAGCATGCATTCATCAAGGAACCAATCTTTCATATGTATGATCTTGATCAGGCATACGAGGTGAAAAGCATGGACGGCGGGCAGCAGCAGATGTCACGAATGCTCATGATGCTGGCGCCGCAAGAGCTAGGCAAGGAAGGGTCAGAAATGTTTAGTCTGATCAGTTCATCTATCATTGAAAGTGAGGAAAGCATGACGCTTTATGGTCATGGATCAAAGGAAGACATTGAACAGAAATTGCATCAGCTGTTCTATCAATTTGTAAAAGAAGCAAAATGGTAAGAAAAAAAGCCGAGAGCTTATTCGTTTCTCGGCTTTTTGGCTGTGACACAGACAGCAAGCGTTGGACGAATTTCCTCATACTCAACAGAAAAATGGTCAAACCCTGCAAACTGTAGATCATTCAATATATGTTCACCCATCTCTTTTGTCCGGCTCGCATCAGCACCTTTTTCTCTTGGCTGCATCACAATGACGAGCTTTCCGCCGGGTTTCAACGTGTGATAAAGGTTGAGCAGGCCAGTCTTTGGATCATCCCAAATCGTAAAGTTGTTCACAGACAGCACTTTGTCATACTGCTCTCCCGGCAAACGTGTTTTCTCAATTTTTCCTACATACAGTCGGACTTGTTTGTCCTTTGACCGTTTGCTGACGCGGGACTGTGCTTGCTCCTGCATGGTCGAGGAAGCATCTAGCCCATCTATATGAAGATCTTTATAATGCTTAAGCATATGCTTGATGCTGTAGCCGGGCCCATAGCCGATTTCCAAAATGTTTTCACCATCTGTCAGATCTAAGTGCTGGATCGCCCACTGATTCAACGCTTTATTTTCTTTTGCCATAATGAAGCCTGCGATGCTTCCGAGCCAGCCTTTTGGTTTGCTAAAGGTTTTCGAAATGGTTGACAGCATTTGAGACGCTCCTTTTTATTGATCATGTAACCGATTTTATCCATCTTGAAACATGCCGATTTTCAAAACGCATCTGTGCCGCATAGGGATGTTTGAGTGAAAAAATGAGGTGGTAATGAAAGGATACATCAACAAATCAAGGAGGAGCTTACTCATGGATTTACGTGAATATTTAACAAATGGCATTCCGCGCCAAACGCAGAATCAGCAGCCAGGCAGTGAAAGGGAAATGAACCCTGCGCCGATCTTTGAGGATGAATCATATCAAGGGTCTGGCAAGCTTAAAGGGAAAGTTGCATTGATTACAGGCGGAGATAGTGGAATTGGACGTGCTGTATCTGTTGCCTATGCAAAAGAAGGGGCACACGTCGCCATTGTGTACTTAAATGAACATGAGGATGCAAAGGATACGCAAAAGCGCGTAGAACAGGAAGGCGTCAAATGTTTAACGATTGCAGGAGATGTCGGTGACGAAGCATTTTGCGAGAAAGCGGTAGAAAAAACAGTTGAAGCCTTTGGGCAATTAGATATTTTAGTGAATAATGCGGCTGAACAGCACCCGAAAGAACGGATTCAGGATATTTCTAGTGAACAGCTTCACCAAACCTTTAGAACCAACTTCTATTCTTATTTTTATTTTACGAAGAAAGCACTGGATTACTTAAAACCAGGAAGTTCAATTATTAATACAACTTCCATTAACCCATATCGAGGCAACAAAGTGCTGATTGATTATACGGCGACAAAAGGGGCCATCAACGGCTTTACGCGTTCTATGGCACAGTCGCTTGTGAAAGATGGAATTCGGGTGAACGGTGTAGCGCCAGGTCCAATTTGGACGCCGCTTATTCCATCTACATTTGATGAGGATAGTGTGGAAAGCTTCGGGGCAGAAACCCCAATGGGAAGACCAGGACAGCCTGTAGAGCATGTTGGCTGCTATGTACTGCTTGCTTCTGACGAATCGTCTTATATGACAGGACAAACACTACACGTCAACGGCGGTTCCTTTATGAATACATGATCAATAGCGCACCGCCCACCTGATTGGGCGGTGTCTTTAGTATTTCTTGCGATTCTTCTGCACAGATGAGACAGACCATACGATAATGCCCACAACAACTGCCGCAATGACAAGTGAACTTAAATGGAACATCGTTTCATGATGCATGTTCAACTTCTCCCTTCATTGAGCCTGTTTTCTATAGCATCAGCCAGAAGCTCTCTTTTTATGAAAAACACATTTCTTTGTTTAATGAATGGATTGTCGTGGAAACCTAAGAGTACGGATGAAATTTGAAGGAGTGAAACGATATGTCACAAGAAGAATTAAAACAAAAGGTATTAAGCCTATTAGATGAACAAAAGGTCGGAACACTGGCGACTGTTGAACAGGATAAACCGCATACCCGCTACATGACTTTTTTCCATGAGGGACTGACATTATATACACCAACAAGCAAAGAAACACATAAAGCAGATGAAATTGAAAAAAATCCGAACGTCCATATTCTCATTGGTTATTCAGGTGAAGGATTCGGTGATACGTATGCAGAAATCGAAGGCACCGCCACATTAACCGACGATCCAGAACTAATCGACCGCCTTTGGTCTGAGGAAATGGAGAAATGGTTTAAAGGAAAAGATGATCCGAACCTAGTGATTCTGAAGATTGATCCAACCTCCATTCGTTACATGAATGAAGGAAGCCGTACACCAGCAGAATTATCACTTTAACACTTGCGTAAGCTGGGGGAACGTGTTATAATATGGTATTAAGTGTTGAAATAAGCAAATAAATAAAGAAAGTAAACTTTCTTTTTTCTATGACATAATGAGAAGCAATAGAGCTTCTACTAGATAAGAACGAGACGCTGTCAAAGCGAGCAAACTTATTCTTTTCCTTCTGCACCCGCCCCCTATAAAAGCGGAAGAGTGGAAAAAAGACGTTTTGATTTACAATTCACACTGGCACGGCTTCGGAGCCGTAAGGACGAATGAGAGGTAGGGCTTTCGTTGTCTTGTTATCCAGAACTTCCATGGCGTTTACTTTCAAACGTAGGTTCATTCGGAACACATATGACACACTGATATGATCGAATCTTAATTCATACACTCCATAACGGAGATTAAACATTGATTATTTATTTGCATGAAAAGAGTAAAGAAAAGGCTGCCATCTATTTGGCAGCCTTTTTCATTGGGTTAAACAATAGGAACCCGAAACCAACAAGCCCAATAAAAGGGAAAATGAAGGTAGAAACCAAACGCATAGCGTCCGCTTCAAAAGGCTTCGACATCAAAAATAGGCCAATGATCGCACAGGTGATAACAGTGAACAAGGCGGGCTTCATGATCACTCACTTCGGCCTTTCTTCTGATACTGCCAAATCCTCCGAATAAAGAAGAACATCACCGCAAACAAAATAGAAAAGATGAACATGTCTAGGAGTGTCACGCCTTTATTTGGGTGCACGATGCCAAACCAAACCCATTGCAGAACAAAAGAGATAGCAAAATAACTGATGGATTCTTTCATGATTTTCCCCATTTCATTTATTTTTTTGACCTTTAAGCCACATCAGCCAAATGATGAAGGAAGCAATCACACATGAGAGCAAAGTGACAGGCGGCAAGGTGTGCCAGCTAGTCAGCCCCTTTACAAAACACATATAAAAAAAGAAAATGGAAATGGATACAAGCACCCATTGCTTGAACCAACGAGGAACACGCAGCCAAGCCGCTAGAATGATCGATGATAGCTTATCCATTGAGATAACATCCTTTTTTCGAATCTGATTGGATTTTATCGCAAACAACCAAGTTTGTAAAATATGGATTTGGAAAGTTGGAATGGTATTCTTCTAGCATGAAACATTCTCGCTGCACTAACGTACAAGATAAAGGAACCTCATGAAAGGAAGCGATCAAGTGAAAAGAATACCAGTGATTTTCCTCAGGTATATTGTCTTCTTTATTCCAGCAATCATTCTTAGTGTCTTGGTGTGGAATCATTACCAAGGTGATTTGTCAGCAGGGAAAGCAACGCAATATGACATCAAACAAATATTTACATTTGATGAAGGGAAACGAGTGGTGAGTGCTGTATCAAAAGACCAGCAGCTCCATTTTGGAATGTATGATCCTCAATCAGGAAAAAGAATCAGTGAATGGACCACGGAAAGCGATACGTTTAATGAAATGCTGCCATCCATTCAAGGGAACAACCTCTTACTTGCTTTAAAAAATAAAGAGGGGCAGCTGTTGATCGAGAAACTAACGCCGAGCGGGGAAAAGAAAGAGCTCGTTAAGCAAAATCTACAGATACCCTCGTTTTTAAAAACGAATACATATCAATGGAATGGGCGGCTTGTGTTTACAGGGGAAATGGAAGGTACCGTTGCGGTCCTTGGTGAGCTAAAGAATGGTCAGTTTCATGTGCACAATCTCAACGAGCTAAAACTGCCAGCAAGACCCGTTTCCATCGATGTCGTCATGAATTCCTTTAGAGGGCAGACGCCTATTCCTATATTTGAATTGACTTTGAAAAATGATCAGAAGGCGTATGTCAGCGGAGTCTCAAACGATAAGAACCAGCTTGGGGTGTATGTCTCCAAAAACGCTGAACCATTTAGCCTCATTGAAGATAAAGTGGAGAAGCAGCTGGAAAAAACGATCGGAACATCCCAAAACTTCGCAGTCGCTGTCGAATCTAACTATCCAAAAAGACCAAGGAAAGTGAATGCAGAGGGAAGGCTTGGGGAAGTCGTCCCAACGCCAAAACCGATTTATCAAACCTTTATCTACCAGCTTAATGAAGAAGAAGTTCTTCTTGCAGGCTCTACAGCAAAGGACGAAGCAAAAGGCAAGCTGACTGGTTATATTTATAACCATCGCACGAATAAGACAACGTCTGTCACCAAGCTTTTTCAGTCGTTTTCATATGAAACTTTACAAAGAGAAGGACTCTCTTTCAATAAAAATGTGAAAAGCGATTGGATCTATTATTCATTCGAAAATCAATTAACGGGTGCATTTGAGACGAAAAGCAAACAGCTAAAGGAATTTCCTTTGCAAAAAGTCATCTCAATCGAAAACGCAAGTCCTGCTCACCAAACGTCTGTTGACACCTTTATGCAATATGTCATGAAAGGCGGACCGCTCATTCTCAACTGGGCGATTTGGCTGTTTATTCCACTGCTGTTATTTGTGCTAGCCATCTTCCTGCCGCCGATTTTGAGACTGGTGAGAAAGAATAAGATCAAGGACAGTGTCACATTAGAAGCCAATATTGTATCTGTCAAAGAAACGGGTACCTACATCAACGAACAGCCGCTTGTCAAAATGCAGCTGCAATTTCAATATGATGGGGAAAACATCGAGAAGACGGCTAAAACGGTTGTATCCTATACGCAGATACCGCAGCCGGGTCAGCGTATTCCCGTTCTCTACAATCCGAAGAAGAAAAAGGCGATGCTCTTAAAAGAGGGGGACTTCTCAAAGACAAGTGAGCCAAAGTTTATCAAAGGAGCTGTTTTAAGAGATGTAGAATCATATGGAACCGTAGGACGAGGCACTGTCTTATCGCTTACATTTGAAGCAGATCAGAAAAGGTATACCCTTCCAATGATTCAAGCCGCTGGTTTTGAATTTAGAACAGGAGAGAAAGCCGATCTCGTCGACATCAGCGGTCAGTTGAAAATGGCAGCCTATGGCCATGAAGTGCGAAATCGATCGGGGAAAGACGTAACATTAACAGGAACCATCCAGCGGGTGAAGCAATATCCAGTCACGATTCATGGTCAGAAGCCGATCATGCTGGATGTGACGGTTTCTAGCGGGAATCAGTCCATCACAAAAACGGTCAGTCAATTCATCCCTGATCATATGGAGGTCGCGCCAGGAACTCAAATCACGATGCAGACAAAACAAGAAGAGCTGGATAAAGAAATCAGCCTCATGCAAGAGAAACAAGGAGGTGCAAAAGTGACCCATGTCGCATTTGCTGGTGTCATCGGCAACCAGCCGCTAGCGATCATTCAGATTGAGAGAGATGGCATCATGTATGAAGTGAAACAGCCAATCGATCCAATCACTAGCGTACTGCCGGGTGATGAATTATGGGTGGCATATCACGAAATGACGCGTCAAGCAGCCATTGTGAAATATGCATCGATTTAAAAAATACTTCAGTGTGTAGACAAACCCTCGCATTCAGTCCTGCGTGCTGGTGCTCACGAATGTCAAATTCGCTCCGCAAAAGTAGCCGTCCTACCTAGGGCTGCAAAGGTTTTCTATCACGCTGAAAAGAAGAAAAAGGGCTAAAACGAATGTCGTTTTAGCCCTTTTTGATTAAGCTTTTGTATCATACTGGCGGAGCACCTTATCATAGGCGAAGTTGCCGAAAGGAATGAAAGCCGCAAAAAAACCAGCGATCGACCATTTCAAATGCCAGCGAACTTTAAAGGTCACATATGCCAAAATAAGCATATAGATGACAAACAATGCGCCATGAAGAGAGCCTACAATGGTGACTGCCATCGGAATATCCGCAAAATATTTCAGAGGCATGGCAATTAAAAGAAGGGTCAAAAGAGACATACCCTCAATAAAACCCGCCTGTCGAAGACGGCTAATACTTGTATGCATATACAAATCCTCCTGTATAAAAGCTAGTTTCTCATCTTCTAATATAAACGAAAGATCGTCAGGACATGCTGAAATCTACGAAAAATTCAAAATATGTTCATGTAATGCTTAAAAAATGGGAAAAAGGAAAAATCACTTAATCCTTCTTTGTTTCAGAGAGTACTTGCTTTAAGTGCATCACATCATGTAACAAATGATTCGTCATCGCTTGAACGGCTTCTGTGGAGCGGCGTTCCTTCATTTCAGAATAAATGGCAGCATGCTCTATTTGAATCGTCTCAGCACGCGCCCCGCCGCTAAAATGAAAGATACGGCAAAAATGAATGAGTGCATTCACATGATTCAATTGTTTATATAAGCGGTGATTGTGGCTCGCTAGAATGATTTTTTGATGAAAGGCTTCATGTAGCTGGACGATGTCTTTAGATGGCAGCTGCTGTTTGATTGCTTCGTCTGCCTGCGTAAGAACCTGCTCAATTTCATCCAGCTCTCTTGGCGCGGCCTCCTTGCATGCAAGCTCTACAGCAAGTGTTTCTAGGGCGATCCGAATTTGATAAAGCTCCTCGACATCTTTTTCTGTTAACGTATAAACAGAGTAGCCCGACCGATGGTCAGCGATCAAGAGCTCATCTTTTTCTAAAAGCCTCATCGCCTCTCTCACCGGTGAACGGCTTACACCAAATTGTTTGGCAAGCTGTGTTTCATTGATGCGTTCGCCTGGCTGAAACTGTCCATCAAAAATCATTTGCTTCAGCTGTTCATAAAATTGCATATGGTATGGTGCTGGTCTTTCCATCTCGAATGAATTCATTCTGTCCTTCCCTCATTTACACATCATCTTTTGTCTCATGTTATCCAAGTTTTTCCCTCTAGGCAAGCCTGCATCGGAAAAGTCAATATCGTACAATGCAAGAGAAAAAGGGTGTGCTACACTAATGATCAGTTCAGTGAAAGAGGGGATCGACATGAAAACACAAGAAGAACGAACGGTACATTTTGATCAGGACTTGCAAATAGAGGCGTATCGCTTTCATGGCATCATGCAAAAGTTCCCGAATCATTTTCATACATACTATGTGATTGGATTTATTGAAGATGGTCAAAGACGTTTGATTTGCCAAAATGAAGAATACATCATTGAAAAGGGAGACATCCTTCTTTTTAATCCATATGACAATCACGCATGCGAGCAGATGGATCACAGGACATTAGATTATCGCTGTTTAAATATAGAAGCAGATGTAATAGAGAAGATATTTCAGTACAAACCACATTTTAAAGCCCCTGTGTTTTCACAAAGTGAACTGACAAAGTCATTATATGATCTTCATCAAATGATTACAGAAGAAGCCCCAGCTTTGAATAAACAGGAAACGTTTTATTTCTTTATGAAGCAGCTGATTGAAGCCTACGCTGATACATCAGAGGAAAAAGCATCAGCAGCGCATGCTGCCGAACAGAAAGTCCAAGACGTACAGCAATATATTGAAACACACCTTACGGAAAATATATCGTTAGACGACTTAGGAGAGCTAGTGTCCATGAACAAATACTCTCTTCTGCGAGCTTTTACAAAGTACAGAGGGATCACACCGTATCGTTATTTACAGACAGTGAGAGTGAATTATGCGAAGGAGCTTCTCTCACGAGGAGTGAAGCCTGTAGATGCGGCAGTCTCCGCCGGTTTTTCTGATCAAAGTCATTTGAGTCATTTTTTTTCAGAATTTATTGGGCTCACACCAGGGCAATATCAGTACATTTTTGCAAAGCAGGTAACAGTAGATGAAAAATAACCAGCTTCTTGGTCATCTAGCGGCCATATTCACCATTTTTCTATGGGGATCGACCTTTATCTCAACCAAAATATTGTTAACGGCTTTTTCACCAACAGAAATATTATTTTTCCGGTTTTTTATTGGATATCTCGCTCTGATGTTGATCTATCCGATCACCATGAAGGTGCAACGTAAAAAGCATGAAGCGATGTTTGCGCTCGCAGGGTTATGTGGTGTGGTCTTATACTATTTTTTAGAAAATGTCGCACTCACCTATACGTTCGCTTCGAATGCAGGTGTCATCAGCTCAGTTGTACCATTCTTCTCATTTTTATTGGCTTATTTTTTATTGAAAGATGAGCCTTTGCATCGCCGGTTTTTCATAGGCTTTTTCATCGCGATGACAGGAATTGTACTGATTAGCTTTAATGGAATGACGACGTTCCAATTGAATCCAATCGGTGATGCGCTAGCATTAACGGCGACCATTGTCTGGGCCTTCTATTCTATTTTATCGAAAATCATTAACCAATATGGATACCATATCATTCAAGTGACGAGACGTGTCTTTTTTTACGGCTTGCTCTGGATGCTTCCCCTAATTTGGCATTTTAAGATTCGTATAGACTGGGAGCGATTGACGACGCCGTCGTTTGCCTTTCACTTATTGTTTTTAGGCCTGTTTGCATCTGCCATTTGTTTTCTCACATGGAGCTTTTCAGTGAAAACGCTCGGTGTGGTGAAAGCGAGTGTGTATATTTATGGCGTTCCTATTATTACGATGGTCATTTCAATGATCGTTCTTCATGAGAGATTGACCCTCATGTCAGCACTCGGAACGGCACTGACCTTAGGCGGACTGCTGCTTTCAGATAAAAAAGGTACGGGGAGGAAGAAGGAGAAACCCTCGAAGCTTTTGCAGGATAAACAGGCGCTTTGATTAAAAAAGCGCCTTTATCCATTGAAAGAACATGTACTCTCTAGTAAACTCAAATTTAAACGGTCGACGGTCGACCGACAATAAAGGGGGAGAAATGAATGAAGCATGTTTCAATTGCGGCGATACCAGGTGACGGGGTTGGGAAGGAAGTTGTACCTGAAGCGATACGAGTTTTGGAAGCGGTATCAGAAGTACATGGCGGTCTGTCGTTTACTTTTCAGGATTTTCCGTGGAGCTGTGAATATTATTTAGAGCATGGCGAGATGCTGCCAAAGGATGGATTACATCAATTGAAAGCCTTTGACAGCATTTTCTTAGGGGCTGTCGGAGATGCCAATTTAGTGCCGGATCACGTATCACTTTGGGGACTGCTTATTAAGATTAGGCGGGAATTTGAGCAAGTGATAAACGTCAGACCTGCAAAACAGCTGAGCGGCATTCGCTCACCGCTTGCTCAGCCAAAGGATTTCGATCTTTTAGTTGTCAGAGAAAACGGTGAAGGTGAATATAGTGAAATTGGAGGCCGTATTTATCAAGGAGAAGATCAGCTTGCTGTTCAAAATGCAGTGTTCTCAAGAAAAGGGACAGAGCGTGCGATGCGTTTTGCCTTTCAATTAGCAGAAAAAAGGCGAAAGCATGTGACGAGTGCAACGAAATCGAATGGGATCGTTCATACCATGCCTTTTTGGGATGAAGTGTTTCAAGACGTAGCAAAGGATTATCCAGAGGTGACAGCAGACTCACAGCACATTGACGCGCTCTCAGCCTTCTTTGTAACAAGACCAGAAAAATTCGATGTGATTGTTGCCAGTAATTTGTTTGGTGATATTTTGACAGACCTTGGGGCAGCCATTATGGGAAGTATTGGCGTAGCGCCTGCCGCCAACATCAATGTAAATGGCAAATACCCATCCATGTTTGAACCTGTACACGGCTCAGCTCCAGACATTGCTGGAAAAGGAATTGCCAACCCGATTGGTCAAATCTGGACCGCTAAATTGATGCTGGATCATTTCGGAGAGGAAGAACTGGGCACCCATCTACTCGAAACCATCGAATCAGTCACAGCAGATGGCTTTTTAACAGCAGACATCGGCGGCGCCTATCAAACGCAAGAAGTCACGAATGAAATCATCAAACGATTGAAGAAATAATCCGTCATTAGAACCGCATCTTCACGTCTGCTATAATAAAAGGATGGATAGAAGAAAGAGATGTGAAATCTAGTGTCAAAAACAGTTGTATTAGCAGAGAAACCTTCGGTTGGACGTGATCTTGCACGTGTGCTGAAGTGTCATAAAAAAGGAAATGGCTTTTTAGAAGGAGATCAATACATTGTGACATGGGCGCTTGGCCATTTGGTCACACTGGCTGATCCTGAAGGCTACGGAAAAGAGTTTCAATCCTGGCGTTTAGAGGATTTACCCATCATTCCCGAACCGCTTAAGCTTGTGGTGATGAAAAAGACAGGCAAACAATTCCAAGCAGTGAAAGCGCAGCTTGCGAGAAAAGATGTCAAAGACATTGTCATCGCAACAGATGCTGGACGTGAAGGGGAGCTTGTCGCACGATGGATTCTTGAAAAAGCGCATGTGAAAAAGCCTTTGAAACGACTATGGATCTCATCTGTCACGGACAAAGCCATTCAAGAAGGCTTCAAACGTTTAAAAGACGGCAAAGAATACGATAACTTGTATCGCTCAGCCGTTGCACGTGCAGAGGCAGACTGGATTGTCGGCATCAACGCAACAAGAGCGCTGACAACGAAGTTCAATGCACAGCTTTCCTGCGGACGGGTGCAAACACCAACGATCGCCATGATCGCCAAACGAGAAGAAGACATTCAACAATTTCAGCCAAAGCCGTTCTATGGATTGACTGCACAAGTAGATGGACTGACTTTGACATGGCAGGATGCCAAAACAAAGCAAAACCGGACATTCCAAGAGAGTGTGATCAAAGAGCGCTTGGCAGCCTGCGAAGGAAAACCAGCAGTGGTTGATGCGTTGAAAAAAACAGCGAAAAAAGCTTTCGCGCCGGGACTGTACGATCTGACTGAATTGCAGCGTGATGCACATAAACGCTATGGCTTCTCAGCCAAAGAAACATTATCTACGCTTCAGCGATTGTATGAGCAGCATAAGCTTGTCACATATCCACGTACAGATTCACGATTTATTTCAGCGGATATCGTTCCTACATTAAAAGATCGTTTAAAAGGAATGAACGTCAGACCATACACGCAGCATGTGAACCGGATTTTACAATCAGGTGTGAAAGCGCACAAAGGCTTCGTCAATGATGCCAAAGTGTCAGATCACCATGCGATTATTCCAACCGAGGAAGAGCTGTACCCAGGAGTATTAAGCGATAAAGAGCGTAAATTATATGACCTCATTGCCAAACGATTCCTTGCTGTACTCATGAATCCTTTTGAGTATGAGGAAACAACGGTGATCACCAAAATAGGCAGTGAAACGTTCACAGCAAAAGGGAAAACCGTGCAAGCTGCTGGCTGGAAAGCCGTGTACGATGATTCATATGAAGAAGAGGAATCAGCCGAGGCAGATCAACATTTGCCGCTGCTTTCAGAAGGACAGTCACTAGACGTACGACAGCTGAAAGAAACAAGAGGAGAAACGAAGCCTCCTGCACGTTTTAATGAAGCGACCCTATTATCTGCTATGGAAAACCCAGCGGCATTTATGCAGAACGAGGAAAAGGACTTAGTGAAAACCCTTGGTGAAACAGGTGGTCTAGGGACAGTAGCAACAAGAGCGGATATTATTGAAAAGCTGTTCAATAGCTTCTTAATCGAGAAAAAGGGCAAAGACATTTTTATCACATCAAAAGGGAAGCAGCTGCTCTCGTTAGTGCCTGAAGACTTAAAGTCACCTGCATTAACAGCGGAATGGGAACAAAAGCTTTCTAAAATCGCCAAAGGGCAATTGAAAGCTTCTCAATTCATGAGTGAAATGAAATCGTATGCCAAACAAGCCGTATCTGAAATCAAACAGACGAACCAAACCTTTAAGCATGACAATGTCACTGGCACCCATTGTCCAGACTGCGGTAAACTCATGCTGAAAGTGAATGGAAAACATGGCACGATGCTCGTCTGTCAGGACCGAGAATGCGGCCATCGTAAAAATGTGGCAAAGAAAACAAATGCACGCTGCCCGAACTGTCATAAAAAGCTCGAACTGCGCGGAGAAGGTGATGGTAAAATCTTTGCTTGTGTATGCGGCCATAGAGAAAAGCTGTCTGTCTTCGAAAAACGCAAATCTCAATCCAATCAAAAGAAAGCCAGTAAGCACGATGTGTCTAAATATATGAAGAAACAAAAGAAAGTGGAAGAACCAATTAATAACGCACTAGCTGAACAATTAAAGAAATTAAAATTAGATCAATAGTTCTATAAAAACCCATGCGGAAACGCATGGGTTTTTCAGTATTATCAAGTATATTGACATGCTGTTTTTCTGAAAATGGGAATGAATATGCGAAAAGACTCGTAATTTGGTATAAAATATTTATTTAAATTTAAGCAAAAACGCTCTATAATAAATCGTTAGATGTTTAGAGAACGGTGAGTTGAAAGGGGACACGAATGCATACACGCATATATCGTACAGCAATTGTTTTAGTCATTGTCATTCTACTAGGCGGATGTACCTGGAGGCAGCAGAAAGAATCAGCTGATCCAGTATCACCACAGCCCGTTTTACCTGGTGAATATTTTATCACTCACCACTTAATGACAGATCAAGGGTTGATTCGTACCTCCTTTGCAGAGGAGCATATTTACTTATCTGAATCACTTGGGCTTTGGATGGATTATCTTGTTCGAAAAAAAGATCAAAATTTATTTGACCAACAGTTGGATGTTCTACAAGATCAATTTTTACTAGACCATCGTCTTCTCAGCTGGCAAATTGAATCTGAACAAAAAAGTAAGGCTAATGCTTTAGTTGATGATTTACGTGTAGTGACGGTACTTCAAAAGGCAAATCGTTTGTGGAAAAAGTCAGCGTATCAAACGACAGCAAAAGAAATCGCTCAAGCGTTAAAAGAAAAAAACATGTTCAAAGGCATATTGTCCGATTATTATGATGCATCAACAAATCGAACTTCGCACACAATCACTCTCTCTTATATAGACCCAAAAGCAATCAAAGAATTGGAATCCCTCCACATATTCACGAAACAAATGACCAGTAACCAATTAGCCATTCTAAAACAAGCACCGAGAAAAAAAGGATTCTTTCCTAAGTCCTATGACATAAAGAAAAAAACCTATTCATTCGATCAAGAAATTAATATGATCGATCAACTTTATACAGCTTTACATGCATACCATGCAAAGGTGAATACGTCCGCGATCATGAAATGGCTGAAAACGTCGTTTAAACAAGAAGGAAAACTGTATGGGAGATATAAGCTGAGCACATTGCAGCCATCTGTCACATATGAATCGCCTTCGGTATATGCACTCGTCATTTTGTATGCCCTTAAACAAAACGAGCTGAAATTCGCAAAGACGGTCTATCACCGTATGAAAGAATTACAAACCCAAGATCCTCTTAAGCCTTATTACGGAGGATACATGAACGAAAAAGAGACTCACTCGTTTGATAACTTATTGCCTCTAATTGCAGAAAGGGAGCTTTTAAATGAATCGGTTGTTCAGTAACACGTATCGCTTGTACTATTCTCTGCTCCTCACGTTTGCAGGCCTTATTTTGTTTATGGGCTACCTCAACGTACAAGATGCGGAGAGCTTTATGATCATCGCACTGACATTTGTCGTGTTAGGCTGCGGTATTTTATTTGGTATCCTACCAGCATTAATTTTCACCTTGCTGATTTTGTTCTTTATAGGAAGCGCCATGTTCTTTACAGAGCTTGGTCATGAAAATGCTCTTTTTTCAAATCAAACATTGCAAGATGTAGTGATTTGGGGCGTAGCACTTCTTTTTTTCGCTATTTCAGCGGGAAGCTTGCATGAACGGATCAATACGCTGCGTCACACCATTGAACAACAAAAGCAGGCCATCAAACAATTTGTGGCGATTGACTCGACAACAGGATTTGACAATGCTGAGCGGATGAAGCTCGAATTATCCGAGGAAATGAAACGGGCAGAACGGTACAAACAGCCATTTGTCTTTATCCTTCTTCATATGAATTACGCAGCGGAATTCAAATCGTTATATGGAGAAAAAGAAATGAAGCACCTATTTCAGCAATTAAGTCTCAAGATCCGCGAAAGCGTAAGAGAAACCGATAAGAAATTTCGGCTATCTGAAGAACGAATGGGCTTGCTGCTAACTCATACACCAGAAGAAAATGTGTCAGTTGTTCTTGAAAAGCTAAAGGATAAACTGCAAACGCATGTCCTATTAAACGGTCGTGAAGTGATCTTGACATTTCATGTCTGTCATTTAACAAGCAGCTCGGATTATCGTTCGCCGGAGCAGTTTTTAGAAGAACTAGAAAAAGAGATGATGATGAATGAGCTTTAATTCTTTGATGAAATGTTGTTTGATGATCACGTTTTTTTCGATTCTTTCGTTTAAACACATTACTTCAGCGGATGCGCTAGTCACGCAGCCAAATACACTGATCGTTTATTCTACACCATCGGGGGAAGTGACTCCGGCCGTTCATATGCTGGATCTACTCGCCGGTCATTTTTCAAAACAGACGACGATTGTATCTGATGAATATTTGGCTGAAAAGAGGGTTAATGAATTTCAGCAAGTCATTTATCTTGGTGAAATAAAGAGAACCTTGTCAAAAGAAACGATTCGTGCGATGAACGAATCACAGCAATTTATCGCCATTGGATACAATGCGGAACAGCTTCGCCCATTCTCTAAGCTTACTTTTCACAAACAAGATCATATCAGTCAAGTGAAACATACACATGATCAGACATATCGTCAGTTAGAGAGAAGTATCAATGTGTTAACGGTTCGAGGGGCAGACTTGAAAAATGAATTTCTAGTGAAGAAACCTCAATCTGATCAACCATTTGTGACTCAAACAAAAGAAGGTGCGGCATATATCGGTATCTTAGATGTTGTGCAGCACAACAAGCTTCTTGCAGAAGTGCTAGAAAAATACATGCCATCTTCTGTGCAAATGACGACAAAATACTTAATGCTCGGGAACATCAGTCCAGCAAGTGACGAGAAAAAGCTGCTTGAACTTGGACAATACGTATCCGCACAGCATATTCCTTATCAGATTGCAGTGACCCCTGCTTGGATAAATCGGGCAACAGGTGATGAAGTCACACTGAGTGACCGCCCGAAACTTGTGAGTGTTTTAAAACAATTGCAAGAAAATGGAGCGAGTATCATTCTTCATGGCTTTAGCCGTACGTATCGAACGGAGGAATCTGGTCAGGGATTTGAGTTCTGGGATGCAAAATATGATCAGCCCATCACGACAAATGAACCCAAAAATGCTGAGAAGAAACAAAGTAAAAGCCAATTCCCAAATGAAAAAGACTTTTATACGTATACCAAATCGTATCAGCAGCAAGAAATCGCCTATACAGAAGAAAAACTGACAAAGGGCATTGAGCTTCTTGCTAGTCAAGGCTTATATCCTCTTGGGTTCGAGGTGCCGCATGATGCGATATCTCAACAAGGGTATGAAGTGATTTCAAAGCATGTGTCCAGTCTATTTGGACAGGTGCAGCTGTCAGACCGCACTTGGAAATCAGTCGGTGCATCGCCGCTCGTGACGTCTCCTGCCATGTTACACGGCATGACCTTATATCCTCAGCGGCAATTTGAGCAAGCGTCTGACCAAAAAAGTTCAAATGTTTTAATAGAACAGACGATTCAATCCGTGCAGCATCTGCAATCAGCCGCAATGGGGCTGTCCTATGACGTGGAGTTGGGGATAGCAGGGTTACAGGATGTAATCACACAGATGGAGGCAATCCCTTCTAGCGATTGGCTGGATATAAAGAAAACAAAACAGACGGTCCAAACTGCACATGTCAAAATTCAAACATCCGGAAATGGACATATTCAAGTAGAGCAATCCAACATCGCCGAAACAAAAACTGTCAAACGAAGTGGTATGGAAAATGTGCTGAGAATTCTCACGGTCGTGGTCATGCTGTTTATTGCGGCATTTGCTTTATACACATTGTATTTAAGACTGACAATGAAAAAACGAATTTTTAAGGAGAGAAAATTAGGTGGCTGATGTCTTATTTTATCTTTCATTAATGCTTATTTGGATCATGCTCCTATACCACATGTTTCTTATGCAGGGCGGCTTTCAGCATTACCTGACCTATGAAAAAGTGCTGCCTAAATGGACGAAACAAGGGAAGGATCTGCCAACCGTCAGTATTCTGATTCCTGCTCATAATGAAGAGGTCGTCATTCGGCAGACATTAAAAGCGATGGTTCAGTTATCTTATCCTAAACACCTCCTTGAAATCATTGTGATTAATGACAATTCCTCTGATCGCACAGGAGAGATTGTGCAATCATTTAGAGAGCAATATGATCATGTTCATATGATTGAAACGAAGCCGCCATTTGCAGGGAAAGGGAAATCCACTGCACTGAATGAAGGCTTGAAGGCTTCAACAGGAGAAGTGATTTGCGTATACGATGCAGATAATATGCCTGAACCAAAGGCTGTCTATTATTTGGTTCTTGGATTATTAAATGACGCAAAAGCAGGCGCTGTTGTCGGGAAATTCAGGGTGATCAATGCAGCCAAAAATTTGCTGACCAAATTTATTAATATTGAGACCATCTGTTTTCAATGGATGGCGCAGGGCGGGAGATGGAAATGGTTTGGGATTGCGACAATACCAGGTACCAACTTCGCCATCCGCCGGCACATTTTAGAAGAGCTCGGCGGCTGGGATGTCCAAGCTTTGGCCGAGGATACCGAATTAACGATCCGTGTGTATAACCTTGGCTATGTGATTCGATTTTTCCCAGCTGCGATCACGTGGGAGCAAGAGCCTGAGACATGGAAGGTCTGGTGGCGGCAAAGAACGCGCTGGGCTAGAGGGAATCAATATGTTGTTCTTAAATTTTTAAGACAGTTTATGAAGCTGAAACGAAAACGAATGATTTTTGATTTGTTTTATTTCTTCTTTACGTATTTCTTATTTTTCTTCGGTGTTCTGCTCTCAAATGGCATCTTTATTGTAAACCTATTTGTTGACCTTCACTTATCTGTAGGGGCTGTCGCACTGATCCTTTGGGGATTAGCCTTCTTCCTCTTTCTAACAGAAGTGATGATTACATTAAGTATTGAGAAAACAGAGCTCACTAAACAAAATATTCTCATAGTGGTTCTCATGTACTTCACTTATTCTCAAGTATGGATTGCGCTTGTCGTGTACTCCTTATGTGTAGAGGTGAAGAGCCGATTATTGAAACAAGAAGTGAAATGGTACAAAACAGAGCGTTACGATCAACAACAAAAGAAAAGCGGGTGACAAATTGAAATCGGTCAAATGGATGTTTTTTATATTAGTGCTATCCCTTGCCATTCAGCCTTTTTTCATGGCAAGTCAAGCAATGGCGCAATCCAATCGAGTACAAGTGAAAGACGATTGGGTTCACTCATCAAAAGGGAATCAAACAGACACGCAGCATCTATCAGAAGATGTGGTAACCTTGTATGGTCAAGAAGACCGCACTGAATTTTCCTATCAAATGGAGAAAGAAAAAGTAGAGTCTAGCACTCTTACATTAAATATAGAGGCTTCACCATTACTCATATCGCCATCGTCTTTCACAGTGATGATTGATGGAGAGATTGAAAAAACGATCCCTGTATCAGGAAAAAATGCAAAAAAATCGATACAAATCAAATTGAATAAAGCGCAATTGAAAAAAGGATCTCATCAAATTCAACTCGCATTTTATGGTGTGTTAAAAGAAGGTGTGTGTATCAATCAAGAGACGCCTGCCAATTGGCTGAAAGTATATCCTGAAAGTGAGCTGGCGTTCAAAGGAGTTCAAACGAAAGACGTGACGTTAGACAGCTTTCCTTCACCATTTATTCCATCAAGTGATCAGGAAGAACAAACAGATATTGTGATTCCGAATAGACCAGAAGCGGCTGAATTAGAAGCGGCCATGAAAGTATATCGTACGTTGAAAAACAAAGACCGCCTAGCAGACCTCAAACTCGTTCAAGAAAAGGACGTCGAGCAAATTGCACATCCAATCATTGCTGTGGGAGCAAAAGGAAGCTGGAATGGACGAATGAAATCGATCGAGCAAGCGGCTGGAATTAAAACAGAAGGCGATCAACTGACGTTAGCGGTGAGAACCCTGACAGCAAAGAAAAAAGAACAACCCATTTTATTTGTCACTGCTGAGCAGCCAAAGACAATTGCTGAAAAAATCAATGTTTTGACTCAGCCAGAACTGACAGGTCAGCTCACTGGAACCGACTTGCTGCTGCAAAAGGTGACAGCTAGTGCTTCTAAGCCATCTCATCATATTCGTTTAATAGATTTTGGCGCAGATGATGTCAGAGTTGGAACCACAAAGACAGCATCTGATCATTACTATTATCCGAAAGCATTAATGGCTCAACAAAAATCAGGTGCAAAACTAAATCTAGCATTTAAAAAATCAGATCCATCGAACAAAGCGGAACGTCTAACAGTGATGATCAATAACGAACCGCACGACGTACCGTTAACAAAACTAGGAAACAAAGATGAGAATGGATTCTATCATGTGTCGATTCCAGTAGATTCACAAGTACTTCAAAAGAATGAATATGTGGACTTACAGTTTGTCACAACAGGTTTTAAAAACATGGAATCTTGTAGACATACGGATGAAGAAGGCTGGATTTACATTGATAAGAACAGCTCTCTTCAAATACCAGAAGGAACATCTACTGATACACCCGACTTAGCTGCATGGCCGCTCCCTTACACTTCGGAAATGCAGCAAGGAAACACATTGATCATTATGCCAGATCAAATTACTCAAGCATCAATCAATCAAATGGCATTGCTGACCGAATCATTTAGTCAACCGGAAGCTGCTCACTATCATTTGGTCGAAGCATCGAATGTGACAGATGAACAATTGAAAAAGAACTCTCTGATTTTCTTCGGGGGCATCCAGACATTCTCTCTTTTAAAAGAAAAAGCAGACGATCTCATCGTTCCAGCGAAAAAGGGTCAATATGATGTATCCTCATTTGGCATGATCAACGAAACAACAGCTCGTATTGTATGGACGCAGCCATCTGTATGGAATAAAGAACAAACCATGACCGTTTTTTCAGGAATGACGGCAGCTGACGCTGATATATCAAATGAAGTGATTCGATTCCTTCAAACAAATACGGAGACCGCTACAGTTGCAATAGAAAGCAAGAACAAAGATATGTTCTCTAACAACCAAACAGTCAGCAATGCAAAAAATGATATGAAAAAAGGTGAAAAGCAAGGCGGCGGTGAGTCTTGGGTTTATTTTGCATGTATCGCTGTACTGATCATTTTTGTCGTTGTGATGATTGTTTATTTCGTACGAAAAAACCGCAAAAAGACTGATTAATAAACGGTCAAAAGACCTCGAAAAAATCTCTTTACTTTGGTGTCAAACGGGAGTATGATCTCTTTTATAAAAGACCAATCGCTGAATCATTTCGATGAGCGGGGGAACCAATTGTGGTGTGAAGCACCACGTGGGGTGAATCCTTTTTAGGTAGGGCAAAGTCTCATGCGCCCGAATCCGTCAGCTAACCTCGTAAGCGTTAAAGAGAGCAAAGACCAACCTGTGATCTAAAGAATAGGCACAGGGGCATTCTATTGCCTCTGTGTCTTTTTGGCGATCCATCTTTTGCAACTTAAATCGTTTGACACTAAAGGAGCGGGCATCACATGTACAGTTTGATGAAGCGTATTTTAATTGGTAAACCATTAAAATCACAGGCAGCAGGAGAACAAAAACTATCAAAAATCAAAGCATTGGCATTATTGTCATCAGACGCATTGTCATCAGTTGCATATGGTACAGAACAAATCTTAATTGTTCTTTCTGTCGTTAGTGCAGCAGCATTTTGGTACTCACTCCCGATTGCAGGTTGTGTATTAATTCTTTTAATGGCGTTAATTCTATCTTACCGCCAGATCATTTATGCTTATCCAGAAGGCGGCGGGGCATATGTCGTCTCTAGCAGAAACCTAGGTGAAAAACCAGGATTGATCGCTGGTGGATCATTGCTTGTAGACTATATTTTGACTGTAGCGGTGAGCATATCAGCTGGTACTGATGCCATCACATCAGCTTTTCCAGCACTATATCCATATCATGTCTTGATCTCAATTGTGTTGGTCATTGTGATTATGGTGCTCAATCTTCGTGGATTGACAGAATCGGCATCTATTCTGGCTTATCCTGTATACTTGTTTGTATTTTCACTCCTTATCTTAATTGGAGTAGGCGGCTTTAAATTATTAACAGGAGGCGTACCACCAGCACCTGAGCATACAGCAGTAGGCACACACGTACAAGGCATTACATTATTTCTTTTATTAAAAGCTTTTTCATCTGGCTGTTCTGCTCTGACTGGAGTAGAAGCCATTTCAAATACCATTCCATCCTTTAAAAAACCGGCTGCTCAAAATGCAGCAAGAACATTATTGATGATGGGTGGATTACTAGCTGTTTTATTTGTGGGAGTCACATTGCTTGCGTTTGGTTTCGGCATCTCGCCAAAGCCAGAAGAAACGGTTGTATCACAAATTGCATCAGACACTTTTGGACGTACGTTTTTCTATTACGTCATTCAGGCAGTCACAGCGCTAATCCTAATATTAGCGGCAAATACCGGCTTTTCAGCCTTTCCGTTATTGGCTGTGAATTTAGCAAAGGATAAGTATATGCCGCGTATGTTTACTGTAAGAGGAGACCGGCTTGGTTACTCTAACGGCATTATCTTTCTAGGCGTAGCCTCTATGCTGCTCATCTGGTTGTTTGATGGAAAAACAGAACATCTTATCCCGCTATATGCTGTAGGTGTGTTTATTCCATTTACCCTGTCGCAGACCGGCATGTGTGTGAAGTGGATTCGTGAAAAACCGCAGGGCTGGAAAACGAAAATGCCAATCAATATCGTCGGAGCATTGATTTCCTTTACAGTTTTCATGATTCTCATTTTGACCAAGTTCCATCTCGTATGGCCAGTATTTGTTTTCCTGCCTATCGTACTATTTATCTTCCATTCCATTAAAAAGCATTACCTGTCTGTTGGGGAACAATTGCGTTTAATGAATGAAACAGAGCCTGTTGAGATTAAAGGAAATGTGGTCATCGTACCTATAGCGGGTGTGACGCGTGTTGTCGAACAATCTGTTCAATATGCAAAGTCTTTGTCAGAGCAAGTCATAGCGGTTCATGTATCCTTTGATAAAGAGAAGGATAAGAAAATTGAAGAGGATTGGGAAAAACTTAATAGCGGTGTACGACTTGTGTTGCTTCATTCGTCCTATCGAAGCCTCATACACCCGCTTGATAAATTTCTTGAAACCATTGAGGCAAAAGCAAATGCGCATCTATACAAAGTGATGGTGCTTGTACCTCAATTTATCCCGAAAAAAAGATGGCACACCATTTTGCATAATCAATCTGCCTTTTTATTAAGATTCCGCCTATTATGGAAGCGGGATATTGTGGTGGCAACCCTGCCTTATCATTTTAAAAAGTAGCAGGAGCAAGTTGAAACGTTTGATCAAAAGGATGCGGTGGTATGGAGTAAGAAAAAAGGAGTTTTCTCACATGCCGCAAAGAACCGCAGGAAAAGAAGTAACAGCGCTACTGGAAGAGTGGGGCGTGAAACATATTTATGGAATGCCCGGTGACAGCATAAACGAATTGATTGAAGAACTTAGGCATGAATCAAGCCAAATAAAATTTATTCAAACGAGACATGAAGAAGTGGCAGCACTTTCAGCGGCAGCTGATGCGAAACTAACAGGTAAACTCGGTGTCTGCTTATCTATCGCTGGGCCGGGTGCTGTCCACTTATTAAATGGACTGTATGATGCAAAAGCAGATGGTGCACCAGTTTTAGCAATTGCAGGGCAGGTTGCTTCAGCCGAAGTAGGCAGAGATGCATTCCAAGAAATCAAATTGGAGCGGATGTTTGACGATGTCGCTGTTTTTAATCAGCAGGTACAGACAGCAGAGGCGCTGCCTGACTTATTGAATCAAGCCATCAAAGCAGCTTATACCCATAAAGGTGTGGCAGTTCTCACCGTATCGGATGACTTATTTTCTCAAAAAATAAAGCGTAAACCCGTTTATACATCCCCTCTTTATGTGGAGGGAGAAGTACGGCCGAAGAAAGATCAACTGCTAAAAGCAGCTCAGCTAATTAATAATGCGAAGAAGCCGGTCATCTTAGCAGGTAAAGGATTAAGACATGCAAAAGAAGAGCTTCTTTCATTTGCAGAAAAGGCAGCGGCTCCTATCGTCATCACACTCCCTGCAAAAGGGGTTGTGCCAGACAGACATCCATACTTTCTAGGTAATCTAGGTCAAATTGGAACGAAGCCGGCATATGAAGCGATGGAAGAATGTGATCTCTTAATTATGCTTGGTACCTCCTTTCCATATAGAGACTACTTACCAGAGGACACGCCAGCCATTCAACTGGATATTAAACCAGATCAAATCGGTAAAAGATATCCAGTAGATGTGGGAATCGTGAGCGACAGCAAGAGTGGTTTGCATGAACTGACTTCCTACATTGAATATAAAGAGCAGCGTGGCTTTCTTGAAGCTTGTACAGAGCATATGATGAAGTGGCGACAAGAAATGGATAAAGAAAAATCTGTTGCTACTTCACCGATTAAACCACAGCAAGTCATTGCTAGACTAGAAGAAGCAGTCGAGACCGACGCTATTCTTTCAGTTGATGTTGGTAATGTGACGGTATGGATGGCACGTCATTTTGAAATGAAACAGCAGGATTTCATTATCTCCAGCTGGCTTGCCACAATGGGGTGTGGTTTACCTGGTGCGATTTCAGCTAAATTGAATGAACCGAACCGACAAGCCATTGCCGTATGTGGTGATGGGGGCTTCACAATGGTCATGCAAGACTTTGTGACAGCTGTAAAATATAAGCTGCCGATCGTTGTCGTGATTTTAAACAACAACAATTTAGGAATGATTGAATATGAGCAACAGGTAAAAGGAAACATGAATTATGGTATAGAGCTGGAGGATATTGATTTTGCTAAGTTTGCAGAGGCATGTGGCGGCAAAGGAATCTCCGTGTCATCACATGAAGAATTAGCCCCAGCCTTTGATACAGCCCTTCAATCCGATAAGCCAGTCATTATTGATGTCGCTGTAGACAATGAACCTCCGTTACCTGGGAAAATTACTTACACTCAAGCAGCAGGCTTCAGTAAATATTTATTGAAAAAATTCTTTGAAAAAGGTGAGCTGGATATCCCTCCACTCAAGAAAAGCCTCAAACGCTTTTTTTAAACAAAAGGTAGTCGGTCTTCTGAAAAGAAGGCTGACTTTTTTTGTGAGGATTAGGAAAATCATTTCAATTGTCACTTGCCTTCATCTCTATTAAAATATTCGAAAATTATTTTTGTAACTTAAAGCCTATTTTTCCAATTCGATGAGAAAGATAAAATAGACTTTATGATCAATAATGGAGGGAGTGACTTCTTCTGGGCAAGATACTTGATGCAAAAGCACTAACAAGTGCTATGGACGCAAGAGCAAAACACTACCAGGAACTCCGCGAACAAATGGTAGATTTAAAAAAAGCATTACAAGGTGTTTCTAATCTCGGTGACGACTTCACAGGGAAAGGTGCCGATAACATTAAAAGCTTCTACAAAGAGCTCGCCGGAAATGTGGACATGTTTATTAGCTTCATCGATAAGCAAAAAGCCTTTCATGAAGGTGTTTCTGGGACACTAGATGATACAAACTTTGGCGGCGGTACCTTTGTAGAAGAACACTTTTTAGACAACGCTGTACATATGGGCATCAAAAATGCCAAAAGCATTGTAAAGGATCAAAAAAAGGCACTTAAAACGATTTTTCAAGACATCGACGACCTCATTTCTCTAGAAGTATTTGATAGCCAAACCTTTGATGAAAAGATTGCAGATGCGGAAGACGAGCGAAAAAAGACAGTGAAAGACCTAAGAGAGCTTGATCAAAATTTAAAAGATGAATATGCTTTGTCAGAAACGGAGCAGCAAGCTACAATGGCATTGTACGCAGAAATGATGAATGCGACAAATGACGGAAAAGCCATTTCACCTATGAATTTTGACAAGAAAGCGTATCATAATAGCGAAATCTACAAGGCAAAAAGCGATATTGAGAAGCAAACTGCCGAATATCTCAACATTAAAAAAGAACAACAGGAAGCCCGCGAAATCGCAAAGGAACAAGAAGCACTCGCCAACCGTCCTTGGTATGAAAAAGCACTCGATTATGGCGGGAATATTGTGAATGAACTAACTGGCGTGAACGATGCAAAACGCGCCGCAACGGGCGTTGACCCGATCACAGGCGAAGAACTTACCGCAGGACAGCGCGTCGCCGCAGGCGGCATGGCAGCAGCGGGATATATCCCTATCGTCGGCTGGGCAGGGCGCATTTTCAAAGGCGGAAAAGCCGTCTATAAAACGACCCAAGCCACCTCAGCCGCAGTCAGGGCAGTCGACATCTACAAGACATCGCAAAAATCTTTTGACGCCTTAAAAACATCTCAAAAAGGTTTATATGGTCTCACTGCTACAAACGGCTTCAGCGAAGCAATTACAGGTAGAGACATGTTTGGGAATAAGATCTCGAAAGAACAACAGGAAGCGAGTATGAATGCGGCGCTGGGAATGCTTTTACCGTTTGGGGCGAAAGGGTTTCATGGGAAGATGGGGATTAAAGAGACTGAGAAAAGGCGCATCGACTATTTGAGAAATAAATATGGGAAGATTGATTCCAAAGAATTAAATGAAAGAATTAATTTACGTGGAGAAACGATAAAAGAACTTAATAAATTAAAAGATAGTGGTATTAGCAAAAAGAAAATGGGACCCGCCTTTGCTGGAGTTTATGATAAACAGACTGGGAAATACTCATATGCAATAAATGATTATGATGGAAAGTTACCAGAGTTACACCCCTTAATAAATGCCAAATATGATAAAATGCCAAAAGAGGTTATAGATTCATATACATTTACAAAAGGTGCTGGGTCACATGCAGAGGTGATCGCATTGAATAATGCCTTAAAGGCTAACCCAGGCGCTAGTTTGGATAATTTTATATTGAATGTTGTTCGAACTGGTCAAAGTAGAGTAAAACCGGCGGGAATGATGTTTCCAAGGTGCCCTCATTGTGCTTACCTTACAGATGGGTCTAAAATTATCACGGAGGTTCCCAAAAATGTTAAATGATATATTGCAAAAAGATTTTATTTTAGAAAACGGCACTGAGTTTGAAGAATGCTTAGAATATGGAGGACCTTACGAACTAGCAATAGTGAGATACACTGAGGATGGTAAAGAAGAACTGTTTACGGGGTTAGCCTATGATATATATGAAAACGGGAATATTGAGAGTTACTTCTATGTAGAACAAGGAGTTAAACAAGGGAAGTATGTTGAATTCTATCCGAACGGAAATGTTAAGAAAATAGGACATCTCAGTAGAAATGCCGCAGATGGATATCAAGTTGAGTTTTTTGAGAATGGAAATAAAAAGTATGAATCTGAATGTGTTGCCGGTCGAGAAATGACTTATATAAAGTATGACGAGAATGGAAATGTTTTAGAGGAAAAAGCAGAACCTAATGAATCTGACTTGAAATATGCTGAAAAATTCAACAATTTATAATGTGTGTTTGTATGAATAGTGGAAAAATGAATGAGTTATTAGAAAAATTTAAAAGTGAACAAAACGCTCTGTTGCCTAAAGTGCAATTGAAAAATAGTTTTCAGCTAGAGAACATAAGGTATATTGCAGGGGTAGATGTAGCTTATTTTGATATTAAAGGGAAAACAAATGGTGTTTGTTGTATCGTCGTCTTTGATTTGATAGAAAAACAAGTGATAGAAAAAGTGCATAGCCATGGAGAAATAATGGTTCCATATATAGCAGGTTTTCTTGCTTTTCGTGAAATACCATTAATCAAAGATGCAGTAAAAAAGCTGACGAAACAAGTGGATGTCTACATGTTTGATGGAAATGGTTATTTACATTATAGACACATGGGTATTGCTACCCAAGCCTCTTTTTTCTTAAATAAGCCTACCATCGGTGTGGCAAAAAGTTACTTGAAGATTAATGGAATAAATTTTACGATGCCTCAAAATAAAGAAAATGATTACACAGATATTGTTATAAATAATGAAATATATGGGAGAGTCCTCAGAACTAGAGTGAATGTTAAGCCTATTTTTATTTCATGTGGTAACTGGATCGACTTAGATACAACTACAGAAATTGTTATGAAACTGATTAATAAGAACAGCCGATTGCCAATCCCTGTGAGATTTGCGGATATTGAGACTCATGCTATTCGAAAAGAATTATTAGCAAAAGAATAGAGAAATTGTGAAAATACACATTCTATAGCTTTATTGAAAAGGTACCAAAGACACCAACCACCACAAAAAAGGAGAAAAAACCATGCTATGGATCCTCACACAAAACCAGCAAACTCTAATTCATGTACAAGAAGTCTCAGTAAGCGGCAAAAAAATTGAAGGGATGATCTTGGGAAGTACTTCTTGGGCAAAGATGCTCGGCAAGTATGACTCAAATGATCGCGCAGCCGAGATCCTTCAAGACATAATGAAGACGATTGAAGAACATCCAAATGCCACAATGACTTACCGAATGCCGCTTCAATAAAAAAGAAACCACCTTTCCATCGCGAAAAGGTGGTTTTTGTTTAGGATGGTGTTTTTCCAAAGGCTAAGAATAAGGGGATGCCTGTGCCAACTAGTGTGGTGGCAAATAGGAACATACCGCAAATAAATAGAAAATGGCTGGCTGAAAAGACGAGTGCCAGAATGAGAAAAACGATGCTGAGTCCTATCATGCTATAGGATGGGACAAAGCGGCGTTTGTAGGTGGCTTTCTTTGTTAGGAATGAGAAGAAAATACCAAATACTAAAGGGACAATCCATAAGTAAAATAAAATAATAAGAGACATACATCATACCTCGATTTTTCCTTCTATTTTATCAGATGCCGATCACAACGGATACTACAAAGCTTCACTTTGTAAAATAATTCATGCAATCGACACAATTAAGTGGGCTGATTCATCGAATGCTTTTTTTGTTTCATATATTCAGGCTGTAAAAGGGCGTACACACAATGATCGGTAAAGCGATTGCCCAGCCATTCACATTGCCGTAAAATTCCCTCAAGCGAAAAGGATAATCGCTCTGGGATGCGTCTGCTTTTCTGGTTATCGACAGCAGCCCTAATCTCAATACGGTGCAGCCCGCATTCTTCAAATAAATAGCGAATGACGGCTTGGCATGCTTTTGTCATGATGCCTTTTCCTTGATAGCCTTCTCCGAGCCAATAGCCGATTGAAACGGTTCTATTGATCCAATGAATTTGATGGGTGCCAATGATGCCGACAAGTTCTCCATGTGACCAGATGCCCGCTTGAAAACCGTTGTTCTGCATCGCTTGCTGCATCGCACCTTGGATAAACGCCATACTGTCTTCTTCTGTCTGTGTGGAATCCACCCAAAGCATCCATTCACGTAAATGCTCTCTCGACCGCTGGATGAGCAAATACAGACTTCTTGCGTCTCTTGGCTCAAGCAGCCGCATAGATATCTCTTGATCCTGATAAACAAACATGAACCCACATCCTCTCAGGGGAATTCTACCATAACCAAATGGAAAGAAAAAGACAGCTCAACACTGTCTTTTACATAAACGTATCTACAATTAAGAAGAGATTAAGTGCTACAACAAGAGCTGCTATCACCCAAGATATTCCTGTCACCCAGCGGGCATTCGTTAATTCTCCCATAATTCGTTTTTTACTTGTAAATAAAATGAGTGGAATTAAAGCAAAGGCAATCCCAAACGATAAAACGACCTGACTCATCACAAGCGCGGAGGTCGGATTCACTCCAGATGCAATAATCGCAATCGGAGGAATGATGGTAATCAGCCGGCGAACATACAGCGGAATCCGGTATTGAATAAAGCCCTGCATAATGATATCGCCTGACAATGTACCGACAGAAGAGCTGGAGAGTCCGGCTACAAGCAGACCTACACCAAATAAGATGGCTGATACAGGCCCTGCGAGTGTACCAAAATGCTGAAACGCAACATCCAAATCCTCAACAAAGAGACCATTTTTATAAAATAAAGCGGCAGCCACAATCAACATGCTGGCATTGATGGCCCCAGCGACGATCATTGCGATGAGGATATCTAAAAACTCGAAGCGGAAAATCTGCTTTTTCTCCTTTTCCGTTCTGCCGACAACTCTTCTTTGGGTTAAAGCTGAATGTAAGTAGATTGCGTGAGGCATCACAGTGGCACCTAATATGCCAGCTGCAAGCAGCACGCTGTCTGCGCCATCAAATTTTGGAATGAACAGCCCGCCAGCGACACTTGCGATATCTGGTTTGGCGACAAAGGTTTGTACAGCGAAAGCGATCACGACAACGAACAGCATGCCGGTGATGCCGGCTTCTAATGCGCGATATCCTCGTCTTTGCAATTCTAAAATCGCAAATGATCCGATGGCTGCAATAATGGATGCTTCAAGCAGCGGGATCCGAAAGAGCAAGTATAAACCAAGTGCTGCCCCGATAAACTCGGCTAAATCTGTTGCAATAATGACGAGTTCGCCCTGAATCCATAAACCGATCGAAACGGGCTTTGGAAATTCTTCACGAGCGATTTCAGGTAAGTTTTTACCTGTCGCAATTCCAAGCTTTGCGGATAAGGACTGAATGAGCAAAGCCATAAGATTTGATATGAGAATGACCCATAAAAGAAGATATCCATATTTGGAGCCAGCCGCAATGTTGGTGGCGAAATTTCCTGGATCAATATACGCAATGGCTGCGATAAAAGCAGGACCGAGAAAAGGAAGGAGTCTTCTAAATCCTTTGACTTTTCCTTCAAGTGCACGCTCAGCTGCCTCTGACATGTGTGCCTGTGCCTCGATGTATTTGTTTGTCATATGTCATCACCTAGATTCTACAAAGTTTTGCTTGGGCACAAAAAGTTTCCTTGATGCAATTTTTAATCATCATATGCCCATCTTTATGAAAAGTCAACTATCTGAACTAATAGGTTTGTTTATCATATGTAAGTGAAAAAAATAGATACCTTGTCAATCCAACACATAAAAAACACCGCCTTTTAGACGGTGTCCCTACTGTTTCCTCTGTTATTTGTTTTTTTAAGATACCCTTGATCCCACACTACGGAAGATCAGGCTTAAGATGATGACAAAGATCGCTGCGCCTAAGATGGCTGGAATGATCGCAAAGCCTGCCAAACTAGGACCCCACGTTCCAAGTAATCCATGACCAATCCAAGCACCTGCAAGTCCTGCAATCATTGAACCGATCCATCCTCCTGGTACACTACCTCCAGCGAGTGCACTGCCAATAAGGCCGATGACAATCGCCACAACTAATGAAATCAGAAATCCTAACATGTTGATCACTCCTCTTTTTGTTTGTGTATTAAGCAATAACCGTTTTGAAAAAGTTTCAAACCTTTCGAAACCGATTCAATGTTCTATACGTATGATGGAAAAGGATTGTGTATAATAACAACCAAATACTTTAGCAGCATCTAAGGAGGAAAAAGGCATGGAGGAAAGAGAGTGGCTAAAAGCACAATTAAAGCAGATTGAACAGTGGGAGAAAGATCAGCAAAAGGTATGGTTTTGGGAGAAACTCAGCCGCCTGCCATTTCAAATGCTGGACAAGCTGACGCCTGCCTTTATCCAGAAAAAAATCGGTGTGCTGCTAGATGAAATGGGGCATTACATTCAATCAGGAGGTGCCTATTTGACATCAGAAAAAGGCATCATCCATCAATTTCAAAAGAAATGTGCCGATGATTCCATTCAGCATATAGAAGATATTGAAAAAGCACCAATTGAAATCATGGATGCCATTAGTGAACAAATGGGGAAAAATAGGACAAATCTCGCCACGGTACAAGGGGCGACAACGGGTGTCGGTGGTATGTTTACACTGGCTGCAGATATTCCTGCGGTACTTGGTCTCTCCCTTAAAACATTACAGGATATTGCCGTCACCTATGGCTATGATCCTAAAAACAAGGAAGAACGGGTCTTCATCATAAAATGCTTACAGCTGACCTCTGCTGATGTGGTTGGGAAGAAATCGATATTAAAAGAGCTCAGAAGCTATCATGCTTCCGAAGGGAAACATGAAAACATGTTCTCGCAAATCCAAGGATGGCGTGAGGTAGTCTATAATTACCGAGATTCATTTGGCTGGAAGAAACTGTTTCAGCTTGTTCCCGTAGCAGGGATTTTATTTGGCGCAGTTTCCAACCGCTCACAACTAAAAAGTATTGCTGAAACAGGCATGATGCAATACCGAAAGCGAAGAATTGCTTCAAGATTAGAAGAGCTCACGCAGCAAGAACAGAGTGAATCTGGTGCATAACGCGGCGTGTAGACAATCCCTCGCATTCGTTGTCAGTCCTGCGCGCTGGTGCTCACGAATGTCAAATTCGCTCCTTCCTAGGGCTGCAAAGGTTTTCTAACACGCTGAAAAGAAGACAAAGGGCTAAAATCAAGATCATTTTAGCCCTTTGTCAACAATCCGAAAATCCCCTTACTCAAAGGGATTTTTTTATTTGGTTTTTTCCTCTTCTTGAAAAGCATGGATCGGAGAATGTTCATAACGCGCACGCAGCTCACGAATCTGTTTGATTAGGGTAGAACCAATGGTTTTTTCGGCTTCCTCATACAAAGGATCGAGGGCTTTCACCCAATTTTGTCTTTCTGCTGGTGTCAATTCATGAATGGCAATTGGTGATTCCCGTTTAATGTCCTCCAGTTGATCCTTGTTCATCTGTTCCGCATGTTTTTCATTCCAAGCTGTTGTTTCTTCCATCGCTTCAAGTAAAATTCGTTTCGTTTCAGGTGTCTGGCGATCAAAGAAGGATTGATCTGTTAAGACCACATAGCCCAAATACCCGTGATTACTGATCGTCATATAGTCTTGTATATGATAGAATTTTTTTGAATAAATATTTGAAATGGTATTTTCTTCACCATCTACTTTTTTTGTTTCTAGTAGCTGGAACGTCGAATTAAACGACTCCTGATAGGGCTTTGCGCCAAGAAGTTTGAATTGTTTTTCAATCATGTCGCTTTGCATAATGCGGAGAGATTGGTTTTTTAAATCACTAGGCTGTTTGATTGGCCCTTTATTAGAGGTGATTTGTTTAAAGCCATTTGTCCAATACGCCATTCCTTTTAGCCTGTCTTTTTGCAGGGTGCCAAACAATTTTTGTCCAATTGCACCGTGCAAGCCTTCTTGAACCGCATCATAATTAGAAAATGCAAAGGGAAGGTCAAGTGCCAGCCACTCAGGGGATAGCATGCCGAGCTTCGAGGTAGATGGTGCGATAAATTGAACTTGATTCTCTTTGAGTGCATTAATTTCTTCTATATCAGAATAAAGGCTTCCGTTGGAGAAAATTTGAATGGTGATCTTGCCCTCGGATTTTTCGTGCACAAGCTCAGCAAATTTCTTTGCGGCAAGCCCTTTTGGTGTATTATCTGCCACGACATGGCTAAATTTGAACACAAGCTGCTCCTTCAGCCCTGTCTGTTCATCGTCAAAGGTCGTCGCTGCTTTTGGCATCATATGATAAAAACCAAAGTATAAAGCGGTTACAAAACCGATCAAGAGCAATAGTGTATAGGCGAGTAAATTCTTCATGCGTCCGATCCCCCTTATGTCAAGCATACTTGACCGAGGAAGAATTCGTAAAGATACAGGTGAAAAAAATGTTGAGAAATCGATTGAAATTACAACAATTATCTATTAGATGGAAGCTCACCATCCTCACATATTTCGTTGTCATTTTTGCCCTTTTAATCGGAGGAATTGTCCTTGTTGGGGGAATCCAGCAAACAGAGGAACGAGAGCTTCGAAAAAGGCTCATGAACACAGCGAGAACAGTGGCTGAGATGAATGAGGTAAAGCAGGCATTAGCCGATCAAACAAAAGAACGTGATCGATTACAGCGCGCCATCGAAGAGATTCGGATTATTCAAGACGCTGACTACATTGTCGTCATGGATATGAATCATGTGAGATTAACGCACCCAGTGAAAACAAGGATTGGCCAGCGCTCGGAGGGGACAGATGAAGAGCCTGCTTTTGCCGAGCACATTTATTTCTCAGAAGCAGAGGGAGAGCTTGGGACAGCCATCAGAGCCTTTTATCCAGTGAAGGATGACCAATTTAATCAAACTGGGGTCGTCCTTGTAGGGAGAACACTGCCAAGTATGGTAGATATATTAGGAGAAATGAAGCGGGATATCCTCATGATTCTTTTGCTGACGCTCAGCTTTGGGCTTGTAGGTTCATTTTTGCTTGCTCGTCATATTAAACAGCAAATGTTTAAGCTGGAGCCGCATGAGATTGTCAGAATGCTAGAGGAGCGCACCGCAACCTTTCACTCTATTAATGAAGGGGTTATCGCCATTGATAATCAGCACATGATCACCATTTTTAATGAAAAGGCGAAGCAAATATTTAGCGTGACAGGGGATGTCGTAGGCAGGAATATTTGGGATGTGCTTTCTGACACAAGGCTCCCAGAGATTATTGATCGCGCTGAGCCCGTCTATAATGAGGAAATTCATATGAGCGGAAAGCGGATTATGAGCAGCAGGATTCCAATTGTCATGAAAAAGAAAATTATCGGAGCGGTCGCCATTTTTCAGGACCGGACAGAAGCGGCAAAATTGGCAGAGGAGCTAACCGGAGTTAAGAACTTTGTTGACGGTCTGCGGGTACAAAATCATGAGCATATGAACAAGCTTCATACGATTGCTGGGCTGATTCAGCTTGGTAAACCCGATCAGGCACTTGATTTAGCCTTTCAAACGACGGAAGAGCAAGAACATGTGCTGGACTTTCTTCACCGCGTTATTCAGCATGATGCCGTTGCGGGATTATTGATGAGTAAAATCAGAAGGGGCAAGGAGCTAGGTATAAAGGTCGAAGTAGACGAACATAGCTGTCTGTGTGATTTCCCTGAGCGGCTGGATCAGCATGATATGACAAAGCTGCTTGGCAACCTGATCGAGAATGCTTTTGCCTCTTATGATACTGTAGAAAGAGACACAAAACGCATGTCTATTAGTATTGATCAAACCGAGGATGTCCTCGCGATTTTAATTGAAGACAATGGCTCCGGGATTGAAGAGGAAATGATTCCTTATATTTTCGATAAAGGTTTCACACACGGCAAAGAAGGCGGAACAGGCTACGGTCTGTATATTGTAAAAACGATTATCGACAAAGGGATGGGAAATGTAGAAGTCACATCAAGCATCGGCATTGGTACCACCTTCTCAATCGAATTCCCAATGATCATAGAGGAGAGAGACAGATGACTCAGATTAAGGTGCTATTAATTGAAGATGATCCGATGGTGCAAGAAGTGAATAAGGAGTTCATTAAGAGTGTTCCTGGCTTTCAAGTGGCGGCAATCGCAGGTAATGGGGAGCAGGGCATCCAGCTCATCAAAGAAATTCGTCCAGACCTTGTTGTCCTCGATGTATATATGCCAAAAAAAGATGGCGTAAAGACGCTTCAAGACATTAGAAAGCAAAAGATACAGGTGGACGTGATCGTTATTTCTGCTGCAAAAGACAAAGAGACGATTGGCACCATGCTTCAAAATGGTGCGCGAGATTATATCATCAAGCCATTTAAGTTCGAACGTATGAAAGAATCACTTGAAAGCTTTAAAGCGTTTAAATCTAAAATTCGCACAGCAGCAGAATTTTCTCAGGAGATGCTGGATGATATCATACGAAAGCCGGCTGTAAAGCAGGAAGATACCTGGCTCCCCAAGGGGCTGAATGTGCATACGATGAATGAAATTAAAGCCTATATGAGCTTACAGGAAGGACCGCAGTCTGCGGAGGAAGTTGCCAATGCACTTGGCATTGCACGTGTCACGGCGCGCCGGTATTTAGACTTCTTAGTGAAAGAAGGCGAGCTGAAATTAGATATGCAATATGGCGGGGTTGGCCGGCCTGTTAATAAATATATCGTACATTCTGACTAAGAGACCAAAAAGACCAAAATGTACGATATGTTCATAAGCTTCACAGCCTTTGTTGAAATCGCTATCATTTAGCTACAGATAACAGTTAAGCGTTTACATCAAAGGGTGAGGGAGTTGATTTTTTATGAAGAGGCTTTTGAAGAACCTGACATTTCAGGTGGTTGCAGCTGTCATTATCGGAATCATTGTAGGGATGGTCTGGCCAAACGTCGGAAAAGAAATGAAGCCGCTTGGTGACACCTTTATCAATGCCGTTAAAATGGTCATTGCACCAATCATTTTCTTAACCATTGTTCTTGGTATTGCCAAAATGGGGGATATGAAAAAGGTTGGAAAAGTTGGGGGAAAAGCATTTATTTATTTTGAAGTCGTCACGACGCTTGCCTTGGTCATCGGACTTTTTGTTGTCAATATCATGAAGCCAGGTGCAGGGCTTGACTATAGTAAGCTTGAAAAAGGGGATGTTTCGCAGTATACCCAAAACGGGGGACAGGGTATCGACTGGATGGAATTTGTCACACACATCGTACCATCTAATATGGTAGATGCCTTTGCTAAGGGGGATATTTTACAGGTCTTATTCTTCTCTATTTTATTCGGTGTTGCGCTTGCTGCACTTGGCGAGAAGGGGAAAGGAATCATTGAGTGGCTTGATAAGCTGTCACTTGTTTTCTTTAAAATCATTGGATATATCATGCGTGCAGCGCCGCTCGGTGCATTTGGGGCAATGGCGTATACGATCGGACACTTTGGTTTGGCATCAATTAAACCGCTCGCAAGTCTGATGCTCTCCGTTTATTTGACGATGTTCCTGTTCATCTTCGTTGTGCTGAACATCATTTGTAAAATGTATGGCTTCAGTCTGCTTGGTTACCTGCGATTTATCAAGGATGAAATTTTAATTGTTCTTGGCACAAGCTCATCAGAATCCGTGCTGCCAAGAATGATGGATAAAATGGAACGCTACGGGTGTTCTAAGTCTGTTGTGGGACTCGTCATTCCAACAGGGTATTCCTTTAACTTAGACGGAACCTCGATCTATTTATCGATGGCTGTGGTCTTCTTAGCGCAAGTGTTTGGTGTAGACCTATCTATCGGTCAGCAGATCACCATTATCCTTGTTCTGATGCTCACATCAAAAGGAGCGGCTGGGGTGACAGGAAGCGGATTTATCGTGCTGGCTTCTACACTCGCTGCACTACAGGTCATCCCGCTAGAGGGGCTTGCACTGCTGCTTGGAGTCGATCGATTCATGAGCGAAGGAAGAGCCATCACAAACCTCATTGGAAATGGAATCGCGACAATTGTTGTGGCGAAAAGTGAAGGTGAATTTGACGAAGCGAAGAGCAAAACAGCCCTTCAAGAAATGCGTAATATAAAGCAAGCTGTATAGTATAAAAACAACCAAAAACCGAAACCTTATGTTCTACATAGGGTTCGGTTTTTTCTTGTGTTGAAAAGAAAAAACATTAAAGCTTGATAAATTTAGGTCGAATCGTAAGACCTCATTGACCTTTTGTTATATAATTTACAGAAAGATCCGATATAATGTATATCAGATCCAATGAAAAATAGACTTTAGTCCTGGCAGGTGTGTAACGTAATGGCAGCATTTTTAAAATTGTTCGAAAAACCTGGTGTTAAGCGGTTTTCTGTATTTGTAGTATTAGCCACAGCCTTATATCTATTAAGAGGAATGATGAATTTAATTCTCTTGACCTTCATATTCACCTTTTTGATGAATCGGTTAGAAGAGGTCATTAGAGGCTTTTTAAGTCACTTCCTGAAAATAGGGCAGAAATCGGTTATTACCATTTTGTATATTCTTTTGGCTGGTGGATTGACGTTTGGCGGATTTGTGTTTGTGCCAATCATCGCCAAACAGGTGGAGCAACTATTTCATTTAGGAAAGAAAATTGCAGATCATCCACAAAATTTACCCTTCTTTGATGTCATCACCAACGTATTCGGAGATTTTAAAATATCAGCTTACTTTGAGAAAGGGTTTAATTTCCTCTATACATACTTAACAGATTTCAGTACGTTCAGTATCCAGGTCATTATGTCCTTAATATTAAGCATGTTCTTCCTGTTCGAAAAAGAACGCCTCATTCAATTCATGAACAAGTTCAAAACGAGTAAAATCTCTGTGTTCTACCATGAAATCGCCTTCTTTGGACGTAAATTCTCCAGAACGTTTGGAAAGGTTCTCGAAGCACAGTTTATTATTGCAACTGTTAATTGTGTCTTAACAACCATTGCCCTAGGCATTATGGGATTCCCGCAATTATTTGGATTAGCAGTTATGGTCTTTTTGCTAGGCTTAATCCCAGTGGCAGGTGTGGTCATCTCACTTATTCCACTCAGCATCATTGCGTATACGCTTGGGGGCGGCATGTATGTCCTGTATATCGTGCTTGTGATCGTCATCATCCATGCGATTGAAGCCTATTTCTTAAACCCAAAGCTCATGTCAGCAAAAACAGAACTCCCTATTTTCTTCACATTTGTTGTGCTGATCTTCTCTGAACACTACATCGGGATATGGGGTCTCATTATTGGTATACCAATCTTTGTGTTTATCCTAGATATTTTGGAGGTCACCAACAAGGAGGAAAGTAGTTAAAAAGTTCATTTGAACCTGTTTACAATTTTCTAAAAATAAGGTATAAATAGTATGAAAATATCATAATAACCACACGCTTAATCCTTCTAAAGGAATGGGGGACCCATGTTTTTGGGGTGAATTTTTCTCTGTTGAGAAAAAAGGACATCTCTTCGTCCTAACCCGTCAGCTAACCTCATCGGCGTGAAGAGAGTAAACGGTGGTACGTGTATGGAAACAAAGACCCACGAGAAAACTCTCTTGTGGGTCTTTTTTGATGAGGAAGGGGAGATTTTATTGAAGCTAGCGACGAAAATTATTATTGCCTTGTTTGTAGGTGCAATCACAGGACTATTGCTTAACATTTTTGCTCCAAATGTATTTAAAGTGTTAGACCCTTATCTATTTACGCCTCTAGGTCAAATCTTCTTAAACTTGATTAAAATGTTAGTGGTGCCGATCGTATTCTTTTCCATCACACTAGGTGTAGCAGGTCTAGGTGATCCGAAAAAGCTTGGCAGAATCGGCGCAAAAACCATTACTTATTTTCTACTTACTACTACTTTTGCCATCATCATTGGCATTTCATTAGCCTTATTGATCAAGCCGGGAGCATTCGGTCATTTTGATACGAAAGCGGCTGATTATTCCGCAGAGGAAGCCCCATCAATGGCAGAAACACTACTCAACATCATTCCAACCAATCCAGTCCAATCTTTAGTTGAAGGAAACATGCTCCAAATTATCGTCTTTTGTGTATTTTTAGGTCTTGGCATTGCCATGCTCGGGAAGAAGACAGAAGGTTTGCTGAAGCTGTTTGAACAAGGAAATGAATTAATGATGTACCTTGTCGGCATCGTGATGAAGTTCGCACCGTACGGGACATTTGGTTTGATCGCAACTGCCATTGGCAGTCAGGGATTTGATGCGATGAAAGCGATGGGCCTCTACTTCTCGGTCGTGTTAGTTGCGCTCGTGCTGCATTTCTTCCTGACTTATGGGTCAACTGTCGCCATTTTAGCGAAACGAAATCCGTTGGCATTTTTCAAAGGATTTTCTCCAGCAATGGTTGTTGCATTTAGTACGTCTAGCAGTAACGCAGTCCTCCCAGTCTCGATGGAAACAGCCCAGAAACGTTTGAAGGTGCCAGAGCCGATTTCAAGCTTTGTACAGCCGCTGGGTGCAACCATTAATATGGATGGCACAGCGATTATGCAAGGGGTCGCGACTATTTTTATCGCGCAAGTGTATGGGGTTGAACTGACGCTTGTCCAAATGCTGACGGTTGTCTTAACAGCTGTCTTAGCAAGTATCGGTACAGCGGGTGTGCCAGGAGTTGGGCTCATCATGCTCGCTATGGTACTGAACTCTGTGAATCTGCCTGTTGAAGGCATTGCGCTCATCCTTGGCATAGACCGCTTATTAGATATGGCAAGAACCGTTGTCAATATTACAGGTGACGCCGCATGCGCGGTGATTGTGACAGAAACGGAGAAAAAACACGAGAAAGACGAAGCATCACCGAATCTATCCATGTAATGTAAAAGAAGGGCTGACTCGATCAGCCCTTTTTTTCATGGAGTTCCTTGTCTTGCGTGATATACTTTTAACAGAATGAGCGGCCTTATTTGCCGCCAAAGGTTTTACATCAGAAGGAGGAACCACATTGGAGTCTACTGTTTTAAAAGTAGAGAAAGTCGATAAACGAATTGGCCGGAAAATGATCTTACAAGATATATCGATCGAAATAGGGAAGGGGGAAATCGTCGGCTTACTAGGGCCAAATGGCTCTGGAAAAACAACCTTGATTCGTTTGATCGTTGGCTTGATGAAAAAAAACAACGGCCGCATCATGATCAATGGATATTCACAGGATGAGGATTTCTTACGCGCAATGTCATCTGTTGGTGCAATCATAGAAAATCCCGAATTTTATTCTTATTTAACAGGCTTTGAAAACCTTGAACTATATGCGGCGATGCAAGATGGAGTGACGGAGGAACGAATGCAGGAAGTGGTCAAAAGAGTTCGTCTGGAGCACGCCATTCATCAGAAGGTGAAGACATATTCACTGGGAATGAAACAAAGGCTTGGGATTGCACAAGCCATATTACATCAGCCGAACCTCCTCATTTTAGACGAACCGACAAATGGACTTGATCCTGCCGGTATGAAGGAATTCAGGGAGCACTTGCAATCGTTAGTACGAGAAGAAGGAACGTCCGTCTTATTTGCTACACATTTATTGCATGAGGTAGAAGAGCTATGTGACCGCATGATCATCATTCAAAAAGGACAGATCAAAGCCAGTGCCATGCTTCGGGACATAGAGGGAAAAGAACAGATGCTCATGAATATTCAGCCAGTGGAAAAGGCGGCTGCGTGGCTCGAGACACATGACTATACATATGAACGAAATGGATCGCATGTTTTACTTCAATTGAACAAAGAGCAAGTGCCTGAGCTGAACAAACAGCTTGTTCTGGCTGGATTTGATGTACTTGAAATGACGCCTCAAAAGCCATCAATTGAAGAGGCATTTATGAAATGGACGGAAGGCGGGACGGCAGATGCTTCAACTCATCCAGAATGAGCATAAGAAAATGATAAGGAAAAAGATCACGTTCATTGCACTTGGATTGATCGTTGTGTTTCAATTGGCGATGGCTCTAGCATTGAAACGAGTCATTTCCAGCTTTGGTGGACAAGACACTGTCGCCAACTATTTTGCTTATTCCACAAACGTCGTATTTATTTTACAGGTGCTTGCAGTTGTCATTGGCGCGACCTTGATCTCAACAGAATTTCAAAAAAGAACGATCAAGTTTTTATTGATACGGCCCAAAACTAGGCTGCAAATTTTCCTGTCAAAATACATCACACTTGTGCTGACGGTCATCTATTTGTTTGTTTTTTATTATGCAGTTGCTTTCCTATTTGGCTTTATTTTCTTTGGTACTGCATTTGACGAAAGTACGGGACGATTATTTCAGCATACGTTTGCTGTGATCGGATCTCAGTGGGTGGAAGTGTTGATGATGGCAAGCTTCGCTTTTATGTGTTCCAGCTTGTTTAGGAACAGCCTCGTTGCGCTTGTGACCTCGTTTTTTGTTTTATATGCGGCTAAATCACTTGTGCCTATTATGTCTCTTTTAGAAAATCAGTGGGGGAAAATCCTGCTTTTTGCTAATACGGACTTTACTCAGTACAGCTTTCAAGGACCGCCGCCCTTCCATGGCATGAGCCCTTTGTTTTCTCTATTTATGGTAGGGGCGCATTTTGTTTTCTTTGTTGGAACGGCTTGGGTTCTTTTTTGGAAGCGCGATGTAAATGTGTAAAAATTGTGTCAAATAACAAGAAAAATTCGTGACATCTTTGTGAAAACGAGTCTGCATTTCACGATAACCGGCTGATTTTGTCTTATAATAAGAGGGAGTCTTGGAGGTGGCACTATCGTGAAAAATTTCATTACGGCTTTACCTATTTTGTTGCTGCTGTCGTTTTCGTTCGTGTCTTTTGCCTTCCAGTTTGATCATCTTATTTATTTCAGACTAGCGCTGGGAATTTTTTCGTTAGCGGGTCTTTTCTTTCTGTATACACTGAAAAGAAACATGAAATGGTTCATGGTTTATTTATATGCGAGCTGGATCATTCTTGCTGCTGTCACAACATTTGAGGAGCCTGTCTTTTCTCAGTTCTTCTTCGGTGGTTTAACAATGACAATGGGTTATCTCACATATATGCTCATTTATTTAGGAATGAAGCAGGACCGTGTAGCGAAATCACATTAAAACAAAAGCCGATAAAATCAAAGCATTGATTTTATCGGCTTTTTTTGTTGGAAAAGACAAAAGAGAGGAGCAGCCAGCTTTGACTGCTCCCCCTTATGTTTATGATTCGCGTCCAGCAGCTGCAAGCTGCTTCTGATGCTTTTTGTCGATGGTTTCGTATATACTTTCCATCATTTTAGGATCGCGCATGATGGCTTTCTTGTTCTCTTCAATCAATTGCTGATACGTTTTGATTTTCTTCTTAGACATGTGACTCATCGCTCCTTTATAAGAATAGACGTCTATAGGATTCCACATAGATGAAATTGATAATCATTTTCAATTAGCAACTCTATTATACAAAGCGCAATGCCGGAAGTAAAGATTATATTCAGAAAATTCACGCAATCGACAAATTCGAAGCCTAATCGACGCTCATTCTTTCCCAGGAAATAATTCCTGTCATTTCTTGTCTTAAGAGAAGCATCTATCTAAAACATTCTTTCGCTCGTTGAAACGTTTTGATTGATCAAATCGTCTTATGAGGAGATTTGATGTAAGGGATGGAGAAAAAAAGACACCAGCAAGTGTTAGCTGATGTCCTTCGTTTCACGATTTAAGAAACGTGCCCTTGAAGAAACTCTGTCACTTCTTCAGGTGATTTTGCGTTTGCGCTGTGTAAATGACCTGTTTTTTCGCCATTTTTGAAAATTAACAGGCTTGGAATACCCATGACCTGATACGTTTCTGCTAATTCAGGGAAATCATCTTTGTTTATTTCAAACCATTCATGGTGAGCATATGCCTCTAAGATGTCTGGAATGAACATGTCCATTCTTGTACAGTCAGGACACCATGTTGCAAAGAATTTAACGATAACTTCTTTGTCAGATTGAATGATTTCATTGAATTGTTCAGTACTTGTGATTTTTTTCAATTTGTCACAACTCCTTTTCAATGTCATTTTAATATAAAATAAAGGCGAATGACATACAAATGCTCGGGAGGCGCTTACAACTTTACAAATCATTTCAATTCCGTAACAACAAAAATTAATTAGAGCATTTTTGCTTGAAAGTGATAAGATAGTAAAGATGAATTTTAGTGGGGGGAGTATCCATTGAAAATAAGTTTAGGATTGATTTACGGCGGAAAGTCAGCCGAACATAATGTATCACTGCAAACAGCCCTTGCAGTTACAAAAGCACTTAACACTGAGAAGTTCGATATACATCCAATTTATATTACAGAAGAGGGCGAATGGCTAAGAGGAGAAAAACTCACTGAACCAGTATCAAACGTCAGAATGCTTCAATTTGAACAGAATGCTAAGACGTTTTTACCAACTTCTTTAAATGAGAGCATGTTTCCACAGCCTGCATCCGCTGATGAGAAGATTGATGTTGTCTTCCCATTATTGCACGGGCCAAATGGTGAAGATGGAACGATGCAAGGATTACTTGAACTGCTAAATATCCCATATGTCGGCAACGGCGTTCTTGCTTCTGCCGCGGGTATGGATAAAGTCATGATGAAAGATGTTTTTGCTCAAGCAGGACTTGCACAAGCGAAGCACCTTTCCTTCAATAAAAAAGACTATGAGAAAGCCACACCAGACAGCTTAGAACAGGTAGAACAAGTACTTGGCTATCCATGCTTTGTAAAACCTGCCAACATGGGATCAAGTGTTGGAATAAGCAAATGCCGCAGCAAAGAAGAGCTGCAAACCGCATTCGACTTAGCTTTCCAATATGATCGTCGTGTGGTGGTAGAAGAAGGCGTCGTAGGAAGAGAAATCGAGATTGGTGTATTAGGAAATGACGAGCCGAAATGCTCTGTCGTTGGTGAAATTGCACCTAAAACAGATTTTTATGACTACAAAGCAAAATATGAAGATGGAGATACAGATTTGATCATTCCTGCAAGTGTGTCAGAGGATGAATACAAGACGATTCATGATATGGCGATTAAGGCATTTAAATCCCTAGATGGTTCTGGTCTTGTACGTGCAGACTTCTTCCTCACAGAAAAAGGCGAAGTGTTGATCAATGAAGTGAATACAATGCCTGGATTCACACCATTCAGTATGTTCCCGCTGCTTTGGAAGCACACTGGTGTAGAGTATCCAGAGCTCATTGAAAAGCTAGTGTCACTTGCAATTGAACGCCATCAAGAAAAACAAACCATTAAAACGACTTTTTAATGTGAGCAACTAGCAGACACTATCCTTAGGTAGTGTCTCTTTTCCTTCAAACGTGAAATGAGAAAGAGAGGCGAAAAATCATGATCAAACGTACAGTGAAACAAATCGCCCAAATGGCTGGTGGGACACTATCTAATCAAGCTTTTGGCGAAGAGCAAATTCACGGAGTGACAACAGATACACGAAAAGTATCAAAAGGTGCATTGTTTATCCCCCTAATTGGAGAACATTTTAACGGTCACACATTTGCTTCTAAAGCAGTGGAGCTTGGAGCCGCAGCTGTTTTTTGGAATCAAAAAGAAACCAATCCACCGGAAGGCGTACCTGTCATTCTTGTCGATGATACTCTGGCAGCACTTCAGCAATTGGCAAAATCGTATTTAAAAGAAGAAAACCCTCGTGTTGTCGGTATTACAGGAAGTAACGGGAAAACGACAACGAAAGATATGATTCATTCCGTCTTACAAACAACGTATCAAGTTCATAAAACAGACGGTAACTTTAATAATCATATCGGTCTTCCGCTCACCATTCTTGCGATGCCAGAAGGTACAGAGATAGCTGTATTAGAGATGGGCATGAGTGCAAAAGGAGAGATCGAGTTCTTGTCAAACCTAGCTGAGCCTGATGCAGCAGTCATCACCAATATCGGAGAATCTCATATGCAAGATTTAGGATCAAGAGAAGCCATTGCTGATGCAAAATATGAGATCACAAAAGGGCTTAAAAAGGATGGCACCTTTTATTATTTAGGTGATGAACCCTTGATCCGCGAGAGAGCGACTGTACTTTCGCAGCAAGTGAAAACCTTTGGAGAAGCAGAGGACTGTGATATCAAGGTAACGCATATCAACCAGCTTGCAGAAGGAACTGAATTTCAGGTCGAAGGGTATGCCCAGGGGTTTCTCATTCCTGTATTAGGGAAACATAATGTGAAGAATGCCCTTGCTGCCATTGCCATAGGTCAGCATTTCGGACTGAATGAAAGACAAATTGCCCAAGGACTCATGCAAACAAAATTAACAGGAATGCGTCTTGAACTGTTTAAAACAGAAAAAGGAATCACTGTTATCAATGATGCATATAATGCAAGCCCTACTTCCATGAAAGCTGCCATTGATCTTGTAGGAGATATGGACGGCTTCGCAAATCGCATTCTTGTCCTTGGAGACATGCTAGAGATGGGTAGCGAAGAAGAAACGTATCATTATGAACTAGGCCGCTACATCAAGCCCGAATTTATTGATCATGTGATGACATATGGCCGCCTAGGTGCATTCATCGCTGAAGGAGCAAAGAAATCATTCGGTGATGCGCGTGTGTTCTCATTTATGGACAAAGAGGAACTGAAGAAAAAACTTGCTGACGTAGCAGGTCCTGACGATGTTGTTCTCGTCAAAGCCTCACGCGGCATGAGATTAGAAGAAATCATTACTGCACTATAAAAAGAGAGCGGCAAAGAAGGTGACAGAATGATTGGCTGTCTCTGTATACATGGATTTACTGGCGCCCCCTATGAAGTGGAACCGCTAGCGCAATATTTAAGGCAGAAGACAGATTGGAACGTTCAGTCTGTCACGCTTCCGGGGCATGGAGATGAACTTCAGCTAAAAGGTATTCTCTATCAAGAATGGATTGCGACAGCTGAATTAGAACTTCTTTCTCTTTACCGAACATGTGATACCATTTTTTTGATCGGGTTTTCTATGGGAGGAATGATTGCTGCTTATCTTGCAGCGAAGTATCCAGTTGCTCGTCTCGTCCTTTTAAGTGCTGCGGCGAAATATGTGAATCCAAAACAAATGATTCAAGACACAAGGCAGATGGTGAAAGAATCATTGTCTGGGCTGATTGATACGAACCCTTTGTATGATAGATACCGTCATAAGCTAACGAGCACACCGCTGTCAGCCGCTGTTGAATTTATGAAGCTGGTGAAGCAAACGAAGAGCTCTCTTGAGAAACTTCACCTCCCTGTGTTAATTGTTCAAGGGGAAAGCGATGGGATTGTGCCAGCTTCTAGTGCACAATTTATTGATCATAAAATCCCGTCCCGTCAGAAAGAAATGTTTTATTTACCTGATTGTAAACATCATGTTTGTCACGAGCCATGTGCACAGCAATTGTTTGAAAAAGTAGAGGAATTTCTTAAAAAAACAATTTAATCTATAGAAAAGCGAAAATGTGGCTAAACTAATATAAATTGAATCCCACTTGTTAAAAATTACATCATTTTTGTCGAATGAGTGACAAGCCTATGGTACAATAGGAAAGAAAAGGTGGTTGATTCGGTTGTTTCAATATGACGGAAAAACCTTTGTCCCGCAGTCTAATTCGAGTAACGGAGAAGTATCGGTAGGCACCGTATTTCAATATCGTCAGGACGGGAATATATTAACGGGCACGTATCAAGGCGGCAGTATTGTATCTGGTGTACTTGTAGGAACTGTAAATGAGGATGGAACACTTCATTTTAGGTACCACCATGTCAGCAAAGACGGCAGCATGAGAAGCGGGTCTTGCAATTCTACACCTAATCAGTTGGATAACGGAAAAATTCAACTGTTCGAAAAGTGGAAATGGATGGATGGCGATCAAAGTGATGGTGAATCTGTCATTGTGGAACAGTAGATATATCCATTTCTGTCTTGTTGAAAAACAAATAGTGTAATGGTAAGATATAAGGTAGGGTAATTCGGGCTTTGTATATAATGGACCTGTCCTTTCAGAAAAGGGCAGTTTTTAATGATCATTCACGAGATTACTGAAACAGCAATTAGAAGGAGTTTGAATAATTTGACTATAACGTTTCAAGATTTTCAATTAAGCGAAAGTCTCATGAAAGCTATTAACCGCATGGGATTTGAAGAAGCAACACCGATTCAAGCGGAAACAATTCCTCTCGGTCTTCAGAATAAAGATGTCATTGGACAAGCACAAACAGGAACAGGAAAAACTGCAGCGTTTGGTATTCCTCTTGTAGAAAAAATCGACCCAGCGTCTCCAAATATCCAAGCGATTATCATTGCGCCAACAAGAGAATTAGCGATTCAAGTATCTGAAGAGCTATACAAAATTGGCCAAGACAAGCGTGCGCGCGTACTTCCGATTTACGGTGGACAAGATATCGGCCGTCAAATCCGTTCGCTCAAGAAAAATCCTCATATCATCGTAGGGACTCCAGGACGTTTACTCGATCACATTAACCGTCGTACAATGCGTCTTCAAAATGTTGAAACTGTTGTGCTTGATGAAGCAGACGAAATGCTAAACATGGGTTTCATCGAAGACATTGAATCGATCCTTTCAAATGTACCAAGTGAACACCAAACACTTTTATTCTCTGCGACAATGCCTGCACCAATTAAGCGCATTGCAGAACGTTTCATGACAAACCCAGAACACGTAAAAGTAAAAGCAAAAGAAATGACTGTCTCTAACATCCAACAGTTCTACTTGGATATCCACGAGCGTAAGAAATTTGACACATTGACTCGTCTTCTTGACATTCAATCACCTGAGCTTTCAATTGTCTTCGGCCGTACAAAACGCCGCGTTGACGAATTGACTGAAGCACTTAACCTTAGAGGTTATACAGCTGAAGGAATTCATGGTGACTTGACTCAAGCGAAACGTATGGTTGCGCTTCGTAAATTCAAAGAAGGTTCAATCGATGTGCTTGTAGCAACAGACGTTGCAGCACGTGGACTTGATATCTCAGGCGTAACACACGTGTATAACTTTGACGTACCACAAGATCCAGAAAGCTACGTACACCGTATTGGACGTACTGGACGTGCTGGACGTACAGGTATGGCGGTGACATTCATCACACCGCGTGAAAAAGATATGCTTCGTGCGATTGAGCAAACGACTAAACGTAAAATGGAACGTATGAAAGAACCAACTCTAGATGAAGCAATTGAAGGTCAACAGCAAGTAACTATTGATCGTCTGCGCACCATCATCAGTGAAAACAACTTAAACTTCTACATGACAGCTGCTGCTGAATTGCTAGAAGATCATGATTCTGTCACAGTGGTTGCGGCTGCCATCAAAATGATGACAAAAGAACCGGATGCAACGCCTGTTCGTTTGACAGATGAAGCACCAATGGTTTCAAAACGCAATCGTAACAACCGCAGCTCTTCTAAACGTAGAGAGAGTGGCGGCGGAGGCGGCGGCTATCGCGGGAAAAGCCGTTCATCTTACGGTGATAAAAAGCGTTCTTCAAATGACCGCAATCGTTCTTCTAGCGATCGCCGTCAAAAGAAATCTTATAACAACTAATTCAAAAGCGAATCCTTTGCAGGGTTCGCTTTTTTTAACAGGTTTACTGAAACTTTTTAGGCTTTCTTTCGTAATATATTGATAGAAAAGTAAGAGAATGGGGGAAGAATGTGAGAAAACAGCCGCAACGTCAAATTAGTTTAAATGGTTTAAAGGTATGGCGTCTTCAAAATGGAATTATCTCATTGATTTTCTTACTCATCATCATTGGGGTATTTGTTGCTAGTTATTATCTTCAATGGCCATATTGGATTGGCGCCATCCTCGCCGGTTTATGGGTCTTACAGGTCATTTTTGGCATTTGGCTTATACCGAAAATCCGTCATCGCATCTGGCGCTACGAAGTATTCGAAAATGAAATTGAAATTCAGCATGGGCTCATTCGTGTCACACGTGTGATTGTACCGATGGTGCGTGTCCAGCATGTCGATACATCACAAGGGCCGCTTTTAAGGCGCTACCGTTTGGCATCTGTTCAAATATCGACTGCTGCCACAGTTCATGATATACCGGCGCTAGAATTAGAAGAAGCAGATGAGCTTCGTGATTACATATCTCGTTTAGCAAGGGTGACGGAAGATGATGTCTGAACCAAAACGTGTACATCCAATCTCGATGTTCATTGATTTTATCTCAGATGCCGTATCCATGATCAAAAACTTCATTATCCCTTTTTTCGTGCTTATTTTTGTGAACTCGAATTCGAGCATTCGTTTTTATGCATTTATCATTCTTGGTGTGCTTCTTTTATGGAAAGCTGTTTTAACTGTTTTAGCATGGAGGCGCTTCACCTACCGAATGGAAGATGATGAATTTCGCGTGGAATCGGGCGTCATCACAAAAAAGAAAAAATATATTTCGTTAGAACGAATTCAAACGGTGAATACAAGTGAAGGTATCTTCCAGCGGATTTTTGGTTTGGTGAGGGTTCAAATCGAAACAGCTGGAGGAACAGACGGTCCAGAAGTGAGTCTGACGGCGATTACAAAAGCAGAAGCGGAACAATTAAAGCAATCGATTTTCAATCGGAAGAAAAGCTTGCAGCAAGAAGAAATGGTGGATGAAAATGGAGCTGTCCCGCATGATCCTCTGACAGCGCAGCAACCTGTAGAAAAAGAAATCAATGTTTCCTACCGGATGGGTATACCAGAGCTGCTTTTGGCTGCGACCACTTCAAGCGGGATCGGAGTCATTATTTCTGGGTGTCTCGCCATTTACACACAAATAGATGAAATTCTTCCTTTGGACGGATTCGTCAAGCGGTTTTCTTTTTTAAGTCATGCGAGTATTGAGATTTATGCGATTCTCATATTTATCGCCGTATTGATTGCGTGGATTCTTAGTGTTGGGGTAACAGCCCTTCAATATGCGAATTTTAACGCAAAACGAAAAGGGAAAGACATCATCATCACAAGAGGGCTCATCGAAAGGCATCAAATGACCATTCCGCTTGCGAGAATTCAAGCAGTGAAAATCAAAGAAAATATTCTTCGTGAACCCTTTGGCTTTGCGACGGTGATGCTTGTGAGTGCAGGAGGTTCTATTACAGAAAAAGAAACCTCTTCCGTCTTATTTCCACTGATTCGGAAGAAAAAAATCAACGAACTGCTCTCTCAATTCACAGATGATTATCATTTGGAGCCAGAATCTGAACTGAAAAAGGTGCCAAAGCGTTCACTCAAGCGCTACCTGATCTCTTTCGGCTTTGTGCCATTACTTGTCGGCGTAATCCTATCTGTCCGTTTTCCGCCATGGGGGTATTTGGCTCTCATTCCGCTTCCGATTGCTTTGGTTTTTGGCTATTTAGCTTATAAACAATCAGGCTATACGATCAAAGATCCATTGATTCAACTGACATCAAGAGGCATTGGCAAAACCACTGGCATTGTCTTGAGAAAACGAATGCAAAACTATACGATGACGCAATCTTTCTTCCAAAAGAAAGGCCGGGTGGCGAGTATTCACACCTTTGTGAAATCCTCTGCGCTGCTTGATTCGTTTGGTGTGCATCACCTTGAGGAAGAAGATGCAGCACGTGTAATGGATTGGTATTCGTATGAAAAAAACAAATCAACTTAAACACAAAAATGTCGATCCGCTTCCTGTTCATAGGAGTGATCGACATTTTTTATGAGGTTAATAGTGTCTTTTTTTTGAATGGAAAAATAGCGTAAGAGGTGCTAGGAGCATGCCGCCGATCAATCCAAATAAGTGAGCCATGATATTGATGTTTGAGTTGACGAACGTCATGATGACAGAGACTGCAAGAATCGTTAAGATTACCTGAGAATTGCCGCGGTCCATCATATGCGGTTTAAATAGAACAAGGTATAAATAAACGCCAAACAAACCGAAGATCGCACCAGAAGCGCCGACATGTACATACTCTAAAGGCTCGACCCAATAGGTTCCGAGATTACCAATGAACCCTGCACCAAGATAGATGATCAGAAATCGAACCTTCCCAAGCAAATGCTCAAGCGCTGGAGCGAATAAGAACAATGACATTGAATTGAACAAAATATGGGTCAGACTTCCGTGAAGGAAAACAGGTGTGACGAGCCGCCACCATTCTCCAGCAGCTACACCATAATTGAAACCGACGAGATGGTCGTGACCAAGCTGTATAAGAGGGATAGGAAGCGCAAATATAAGCCATAGACCAAATTGCAAAGCAAGGATCGTTGTGACGATTGGATACGATCTAATAAATTGGTGAAAGCTCTCCGTTCGAATAAACATAACAAACCCCTTTTGACTAGATAATGGTAAGTTTATAGTAACACGTTTATGAAGAGAACATCCAAATTAGTACGAGTATCATAGGAGGTACCTCATGATCAAAGGAATAGGCATTGATATAGTAGAGATTAACCGGCTCGCGCGCGTGCTTAGTAGACAGCCCCGTTTGCCAGAACGAATTTTAACGTTAAGTGAACAAGACATCTTTCACGCACTTAGTGAAAAGAGGCAGCTGGAATTTTTGGCGGGACGTTTTGCAGTAAAGGAAGCTTTCGCTAAAGCATACGGAACGGGAATCGGCTCGTATTTAAGCTTTCATGACATGGAAATCCAAAAAGACGAACATGGAAAACCCTTCATCAAAAGCGAAAAGACGAAGGGTGATCAGGTTCATGTGTCCATCACTCACACGAAAGAATATGCTGCAGCACAAGTTTTAATTGAAAGGTTGTCAAGCTAGTCTGCATATTGTTTGTCCCCTCTTCATATATTGGGTAGTGCGATAAGGAAGGGCGAGTTGCTAACAGGCTTTGATGGTTCGCGGTACGCAGTTAACTCTTGAGGCGTACTGTTAAAGTCAAACAAGCGGTTTCTTCCTTTTAACACAATTAACGAAGGGGTTGAAAAGGGTGAGAAAAAGCTTTGTTTTGCTTGTAACGGGAATCCTTTTTGTACTGATTCTCTCCGCATGCGGTCAAAAATCTCAGAAGGATATCGTTGGAGATTTAAACAAAAAGGCAGAGGAAATGACATCATACAAAGCCAAAGCAAAAATGACCATTGAGACAGGAAATGACCCGCAGGAGTATCAGGTAGAAATTTGGTACAAGAAGCCGGAACTTTACCGTGTCTATTTAGAAAATCCGAAAAAGGATCAGAGTCAAGTCATTTTAAGAAATGGCAATGGTGTGTTTGTGCTGACACCTTCATTGAACAAGAGCTTCCGTTTCCACAGTGATTGGCCAAATAATAGCAGTCAGGTCTACTTATTTGAGTCGCTCGTGAAGGATATTAAGAATGACAGTGCCGCTCAGTTCAAAGCGAAAGATTCAAAGTATGTGTTCGAAACCAAAACCAATTATCAGCACAACCAAATGCTGCCTACCCAAGAGATTATCTTTCATAAAAAAACAATGGCGCCTGCCAGTGTGAAAGTGCTGGATAGCGACAAAAAGCCAATGGTGAAAGTGGAATTCTCTCACTTTGAATTCAATAAATCCTTCGACAAAGATGCATTTGATGAGAAGAAAAACATGACACTCTCTCAAATGGATGTTGCCACAAGTGCAGACCCATCTGACAGCTTTGCGGTGAAAACACCAGTTGACATGCCAGAGGGTGTGAAAAAGATGGAAGAGAAAGAAATGATGACAGATGCCGGGAAGCGTTATGTGATGACGTATGGCGGAAAGAAATCCTTCACACTCATTCAGGAAAAAGCGAGAGTCGCTGAAGCATCTACGCCTGTGACAATGAACGGCGAGCCAGTCGACCTTGGCATGACAGTTGGGGTTCTGACAGATCAATCCCTTTCATGGACATCTGACGGAGTGGACTACTTGATTTCTTCAAGTGATCTATCGAAGGAAGAGCTCTTGATGGTTGCAAAGAGTGTAGAAGGCCAGTCAGCTAAATAAATACCTCAGGCGAGAGCCTTAGAAATGAAACATCAGCCCTATACAAGGGCTGATGTTCTTTGATTTGTTTCACTTTATTCCTGATTTTTAGTATCATATGAGGGGATTGAATCATTCAATAGGGAAGTGTGACGGATGGACACAAATGCCTTTTATAGAGACACATGGGCAGAAATTAATTTATCAGCAATCAAGCATAATGTTTCACATATGAAAGATCATATCGGTCAAAGTGTTCAACTAATGGCTGTGGTGAAAGCCAATGCATATGGACATGGAGATATAGAAGTGGCAAGAGCTGCTCTCAAAGCAGGTGCAGACGTATTAGCCGTCGCCTTTTTAGATGAGGCCGTTTCTTTAAGAAATAAAGGCATCAAAGCACCAATACTGGTACTCGGCGCTGTACCGCCGGAATATGTCAAAGTCGCCGTTCGATACAATGTCATCATGACTGCATACTCCATCGATTGGCTGAGAGACGTCACCAACATGATGAAAGGGCAGATGGGACAGCCTATACGATTTCATTTGAAAATAGACAGCGGAATGAACAGATTAGGTGTGAAAACGATTGAGCAAGTGAACGAAGTGAAAAAGCTTGTCAGCGAGCACTCTTATTTACAGCTGGAAGGCGTATTTACTCACTTTGCGACAGCAGATGAAAAGGATGAGGCCTACTTTGATCGGCAGGTCGACACCTTTCAAACACTGCTTGAGCCGCTTCATACGGACAAGCTGCTCGTTCATTGCGCCAACAGTGCAGCAGGTCTAAGGTTTAAAGACGTCTTGTTTAATATGGTTCGCTTCGGCATCAGTATGTACGGGCTGTCGCCGTCAGAAGAAATCAAGGATGAACTGCCTTTCAAGCTCGAAGAAGCTATGTCTCTTCATACAAAACTTGCCCATGTGAAGCACATTCAAAAGGGTGAGAGTGTCAGCTACGGGGCAACGTATACAGCCAATCAAGATACGTGGATCGGCACGGTTCCAGTTGGCTATGCAGATGGATGGATCCGGAAGCTGGCAGGAACGGAAGTACTTGTTGGCGGAAAGCGCCGGAAGATCGCCGGAAGGGTTTGTATGGATCAATTCATGGTTGAACTGAAAGACAAGCTTCCAGTAGGGGAGCCGGTCGTTTTAATTGGTAAGCAAGGAGAAGACATGATACCAGTCGATGAAATCGCCAAAAGGCTTGAAACCATTAACTATGAAGTCACGTGCTCGATTGGCCACCGTGTTCCAAGAGTATATATAGAAGACGGCAAAAGAGTGCATGTACGGAACCCGCTCCTCCAAGGCGGGCCAAGTTTTTTATAAACACATTCAAAAGAACGATAGTCAAACTGACTTCGTTCTTTTTTATTCGACAAAAGTAGGGTAAACATTCTCCCTTTTTTAGAGATTTTGGAAATACCGTATGATTTTCGGAAAAAGGCGTATAATGGGAAGGAGGAACTCCATTATCATCTTGATTTACGGGTGGCGAGCCGCTTCATGTTCTAATAAGAAATCATGAAAAAACAGCTTTGCTTGTGCATTGAATAATGGTATGATTAGTCTTGGAATGGATCGATACGGTATCCGTAAGTTTTGTGGAGGTGTATGTTTTTTGTCTGAATCCAGCGCAACAAACGAAATGAAGATTCGACTGCCGGAGACTTTAATGTCTGAGATCGAACGAGTAGCAGAGCAGGATAAGGTAACAAGAAATGAATTGATCTACCGAGCGACAAAAACGTATATTCGTGAACGTAATATTCGACAAAATCGTGAATCGATGAGACGCGGCTACATGGAGATGGCGAAAATTAATCTGAATATCTCTTCAGAAGCACAATACGCAGAGTTTGAGGCTGAGAATACAGTTGAGCGATTAGTCAGCGGGGGTTAAACATTTGATTGTTAAACGCGGTGATGTTTACTTTGCTGATTTATCTCCTGTTGTTGGCTCCGAGCAGGGCGGGGTTCGCCCGGTATTGGTGATTCAAAATGACATTGGAAATCGCTTCAGCCCGACTGCTATCGTTGCAGCCATAACAGCCCAAATACAAAAAGCGAAATTACCGACTCACGTCGAAATTAATGCAAAGCGGTACGGCTTTGAACGAGATTCTGTCATTCTTTTGGAACAAATTCGTACAATCGATAAACAAAGATTGACAGATAAAATCACACATCTTGATGATGAGATGATGGAGAAGGTTGATGAAGCCTTACAAGTTAGTTTGGCTCTTATTGATTTTTAATATGGTGAGACTTGGTTGCTCTATTGGGAGCAACTTTTTTTGTGTTCAATTTTTATTAACGTTATAATGAAGAAAGACTAAAGAATTGCTTTAAATGTAAGTAGGGGGTAAAACATGTCGAATCATATCGTGTTAGCTTTTGCAAGAAAGCATCAAAAGGAATTAGAAAAAGAGTGGACGGACATTTTAAAACGACTCGGAGAAAAAGAAACGGACATGATGCTGAACGACAAAATGTATGAAACCATCTGTTCGGAGTATGTTCAACTCATCATTACATCTCTTTCAGAGGGGTATAATGAGGAGTTTGAAGAAAAAGTGCAAACTCTTGCTTTAAAAATTGTTCAAATGGGTATATCACTTAAGTTACTGGCAAACGGCCTAACGGAAATCCGTACACATTTATATGAAAAAATGAACGATGACAAAGATACAAAAGAAGAAAGTCATGACCTCATCTGGCAAATCGATCGATTCATCACACCCATTCATAACGAGATCTTAAACCAGTATTCCATCTCATGGGAAAAAACCGTCAGCCTTCAAAAAATTGCGCTGCAGGAACTTTCTGCCCCGCTGATCCCTGTATTTGAGCACATCACCGTCATGCCGCTTGTTGGAACAATTGACACAGATCGTGCGAAAAAAATTATGGAGAACCTGCTCAATGGTGTCGTCAAACATCGCTCACAGGTCGTCTTAATTGATATCACGGGTGTACCTGTCGTGGACACAATGGTGGCCCACCATATTATTCAAGCGTCAGAGGCTGTGAGATTAGTAGGAGCGAAGTGTTTACTTGTCGGTATTCGCCCAGAAATAGCCCAAACCATTGTGAACCTTGGAATTGATTTATCTCAGGTTACAACAAAGAATACCCTTCAAAAAGGAATTCAAACTGCTTTGGAAATGACAAATCGAAAAATTGTTTCATTGGAGGGATTACCAAGTGAGAAATCACCCGAAGATTCCAATCTTAAAACTATATAACTGTCTTCTGATTTCAATACAGTGGGAGCTTGATGATCAAACAGCTCTTCACTTTCAAGAAGACTTACTGAATAAAATTCATGAAACAGGAGCAAACGGTGTTGTCATTGACTTAACATCCGTCGATATGATTGATTCATTTATCGCAAAGGTATTAGGCGATGTGATCACCATGTCCAAGCTCATGGGGGCAAAAGTTGTATTAACAGGAATACAGCCGGCAGTCGCTGTGACGCTCATTGAACTTGGTATATCGCTGGAAGAAATTCAGACAGCACTAGATCTTGAACAAGGGCTTGAGACACTGAAGCGGGAATTGGGGGAATAGATATGAAAGACCAATCCTGTGTAAAGATATTGACGGAATGGGATATAGTCGCAGCAAGACAATTGGGGCGCAATGTTGCAAAAGAACTTGGTTTTGGAACAGTTGACCAAGCAAGAATTACGACGGCCATTTCAGAATTAGCTCGAAACATCTATTTATACGCTGGTAAAGGTCAGATCTGTATAGAAGAAGTGATGGAGCGCGGAAAGCGTGGACTCAAAGTCATCGCAGCCGATGAGGGGCCTGGCATCATGGATATACGTAAAGTGATGGAAGACGGATTTTCTACATCAGGCGGCCTCGGAGCAGGCTTGCCGGGCGTCAGAAGATTGATGGATGAATTTAAATTAGATTCTGCACCAGAACAAGGAACGGAGATACAAGCTGTTAAGTGGCTTCGCTAGGAGGGAAACCATGGATTTTAAGGAGGTAATGGAGCAGCGGTACCATCAGCTGCTCAGTCGTTATATCAGTGATTTAACTGAAACATCGCTTTATCAAGCTCAAAAATTTAGCCGTAAAACCATTGAGCATCAAATACCTCCTGAAGAAATAGTGAGTGTTCACCGAAAAGTGATTCAGGAGCTTTACCCTGATTTGCCGAAAGATGTTTTTCATTCACTAGACTTCTTAATTGAAGTCATGATTGGGTACGGACTTGCCTATCAGGAACATTTAACACTTAGAGGCATCCAGCAAGAAATTAAATCAGAAATTGAAATTGCTGCCAATGTTCAGCAAACCCTTCTGGAGACGAAAATTCCAGAAGGAGATACGTTCGATATTGGGGCGATAAGTGTACCGGCAAAACAGATGAGTGGAGATTATTACCACTTTGTGACTGATCACGATACGATTAATATCGCGATCGCAGATGTCATTGGAAAGGGAATCCCGGCTGCGCTTTGTATGTCGATGATTAAATATGCGATGGATTCCTTGCCAGAGTCAGGGAGCGGCCCAACTAAAGTGCTAAAGACCCTTAATCGTGTTGTCGAGCAAAACGTAGACCCAAGTATGTTTATCACCATGCTTTATGGCAGCTATAATAAAGAAACACATGAATTTAAATATGCATCGGCTGGTCATGAGCCGGGCTTTTTCTATTGCAATAAAGAGAATCAATTTTACGATTTAGATGCAAAAGGGCTTGTGCTTGGAATTGCACCAGATTTTGATTATAAGCAGTATGAGAAGCATTTGGACGTAGGGGATATGGTGATTTTATTCTCAGATGGTGTCACAGAATCCAAATCGGAGGACGGCTTCTTAGAGCGTGAGGATATCAAAGAGCTGATATCAGAGAACCTATCCTATTCAGCTCAGGAAATGGTGGATGCCATCTATGACAGCTTACTCAAGCTGCAAGATTTTCAGCTGCATGATGATTTTACGTTACTTGTCCTCAAAAGGAAGGTTTAGAAAGTGCATAGACGGGTATATAAAATTCAAGGAAACTAGAATTTCGAGGTGAATGCATAATGAATATGTCTGTAAAAGAGCATCAAATAGATCAAAAAACGAAAATTAGTGTCAGTGGAGAAATCGATGTGTACTCTGCTCCTCAGCTAAGAGAAACACTCATGCCTAAAGCCGAGGCGGGAGAGCATCTAGAGATCTGTTTGAAGGATGTTACGTATATGGATAGTACAGGATTAGGTGTATTTGTTGGGTTGTTTAAAGCAGCTCAAAAAGCAGGTGGAACACTAAAGCTTGAGAACTTGTCAGATCGGCTTGTAAGGTTGTTTGAAATTACTGGATTAAAGGACATCATTGACATTTCTGCAAAGACAGAGGGTGGGGTACAATGAACGAATCAGTAGATCTAATCGAGATGAAAATACCGGCAAAACCAGAATATGTAGGCATCATTCGCCTGACTCTTTCAGGCGTAGCGAGCCGAATGGGCTATGTCTACGAAGAGATTGAAGACTTAAAAATTGCCGTCAGTGAAGCTTGTACAAATGCAGTTCAGCATGCCTATCAAGGAAAAGACGGTGAAGATGGAGAGGTAGCTGTTCGCTTTCTTGTCTACGAAGACCGTCTAGAAATCATTGTCGCTGACAAAGGCGGTAGCTTTGACTTTAAACAAAAGCAGGAAGACCTCGGACCGTATACAACTGCTCATACGGTGGATCAATTGGCAGAAGGAGGTCTTGGTTTATACTTAATGCAAACATTGATGGATGAAGTCGAGGTGCAAGCAAACTCCGGAGTTACCGTTGCGATGACAAAGTTTTTAAACAGGGAGCGAGTTGACCATGACACAACCATCCAAAACTATGAAACTAACTAAAGATGAAGTGGATCGCCTTATCCAAAGCTATCAATCCAATCAAGATGAGCAGGCGCAGCTCACGCTGGTCGAATGCTATACAAACTTGGTTGATGTGCTGGCAAAAAAATATTCAAAAGGAAAAAGCTTTCATGAGGACCTCAGACAAGTTGGAATGATTGGTTTACTTGGCGCCATTAAGCGATACGATCCGCTCGTCGGTAAATCATTTGAAGCCTTTGCTATTCCAACCATTATCGGGGAAATCAAACGCTTTTTACGGGATAAAACGTGGAGTGTCCATGTACCAAGGCGAATCAAAGAGCTTGGACCAAGAATCAAGATGGCCGTTGATCATCTAACAACAGAGACGCAAAAGTCACCTAAAGTCCAAGAAATTGCAGAATACCTAGATGTGACAGAAGAAGAAGTACTGGAAACCATGGAGATGGGCAAAAGCTATCAAGCACTGTCTGTCGACCAAGGCGTAGAGGCGGATTCTGAAGGAAGTACAGTCACCATTTTAGACGTTGTCGGCTCACAAGAAGAGGGCTACGAACGTGTCAACCAAAAAATGATGCTTGAGAGTGTGCTTCATGTTCTGACAGATCGAGAAAAAGAGATTATCAATCTGACTTATTTGCAAAATAAGAGTCAAAAAGAAACAGGCGATTTATTAGGGATATCCCAAATGCATGTATCGAGACTGCAACGGAAGGCAGTTAAGAAGCTACGAGATGCATTATCAGAAGATGCGTCTATGGAGCTAGGGTAATGAAGCAGATTGAACAGCATAAGCATGTGAATGCCATCATCTATCAATCGAATAAAGAAGGGAAATCATGCTGCGGGGACAGTTTTTTTATTAAAGCAGATGATGAAGAACTAATTTGTGCTGTGGCAGACGGATTAGGCAGCGGTCAGTTCGCCAATGAATCATCTTCTTTAGTCAGCGAAATTGTCGAAGAATATGGACATGAGGATATGACGACACTCATTGACAGATGCAATCAGGCGATGAAAAATAAACGCGGAGCCACTGTAGCCATATTAAAGGTGAATTTTTCCCAGCAGCAATTTACCTATTGTTCGGTTGGTAATATTCGGTTCATCTTGAATGCCCCTTCTGGCGACTATATTTATCCACTTCCGACATCAGGATACTTATCAGGGAAACCTAGAAAATATAAAACATATACCTATTCCTACGAAAAAGGATCGACATTCATTATGTATTCAGACGGACTGAATGTGCCAAACATGAGAATGTGTTTAAAGCATAGCCATTCAGTTGCAGACATTGCCAAGCAGCTTGAAACATACACACAAGACAAGAAGGACGATCTCACCTATGTACTTGGTCAGCTCACGTAAAATAGCTGACCTTTTTTCTGTTTTACCGATTTTTTTGATACACTAAAAGAGAAGAAACAGTGAGAGGATGCAAAGTATGAAGACATCTGACTTTTTATTGAAACAAATTGCAACAGAATTAAAGCTTTCAACAAAACAAATTGAAAGTGTCATCAAGCTCTTAGAGGATGGCAACACCGTCCCGTTTATTGCCCGTTACCGGAAAGAGCAGACAGGCTCACTGGATGAGGTGCAAATTCAAACCATATCAGAGCGCTATACATATATCCAAAATGTCATGAACCGAAAAGAAGAAGTCATCCGGTTAATCGCAGAACAAGACAAACTAACGGATGAATTAAAACAAAAAATTGAACAGGCTCATAAACTGCAAGAGGTCGAAGATTTATACCGGCCATTCAAACAAAAACGTAAAACAAAAGCAAATGTAGCCAAAGCAAAAGGACTCGAGCCGCTGGCGGATTATATACTCACACTGCCAAGCGATGAGATCGAGAAGAAGGCTGCTTCTTTTATCAACGAAGAAAAGGAAGTAACAAGTGTAGAAGAGGCACTTGAAGGCGCACAGCACATCATTGCTGAACAGCTGGCAGATGATCCTGATATGCGGAAATGGATTCGCAGCGAAACGTACCAAAAGGGCAGCCTAATCACATCAGGAAAAGACATCGAAAGCGATGAGAAAAATGTCTATGAAATGTATTACGATTATCAAGAGCCCATCAAAAAGATAGTGCCTCATCGTATATTAGCGGTTAATCGTGGAGAGAAAGAAGGCATCTTAAAGGCAGCCATCGAGCCGCCTGCTGAAAATATTCGTTTCTATCTCGACAAACAAGTCATAAAAGGCAAACAGACGACGGCAAGACCGTTTATCGAAGCGGCAATTGACGATGCGTATAAACGTCTTATCCAGCCTTCCATCGAACGAGAAATACGTAAAGAGCTGACAGAAAAAGCAGAAGAACAAGCGATTCATATTTTTGCTGAAAACTTAAGAAAACTACTGCTTCAGCCGCCAATGAAAGGGAAGCGTGTACTTGGAGTCGATCCTGCATTTCGTACAGGCTGTAAGTTAGCAGTCGTAGATGATACAGGAAAAGTTCATCATATCGGCGTCATTTACCCGCACCCGCCTGTGCATAAAAAATCGGAAGCGAAACAAAAAGTGAAAGAGATCATTCAATCATCAAACATTGAAGTCATTGCGATTGGAAACGGAACAGCCTCAAGAGAGACTGAACAATTCATTGCAGACCTCATTCAAGAGCTGGATCAGCCGGTCTCCTATTTGATTGTGAATGAAGCAGGAGCAAGTGTATACTCTGCGTCTGCACTGGCGCGAGAAGAGTTTCCAGATCTGCAAGTCGAAGAACGAAGTGCTATATCCATTGCTCGAAGATTACAAGATCCTTTAGCAGAGCTTGTGAAAATTGATCCGAAGTCTGTCGGAGTAGGCCAATACCAGCATGACGTGAGCCAAAAGCAATTAAACAGCTCGTTAACCTTCGTAGTGGAGACGGTCGTCAACCAAGTCGGTGTAAACGTCAATACAGCCTCACAGGCGCTGCTGCAATATGTGTCAGGTCTTTCAAAAGCTGTCGCGGGGAATATCATCAAGCGCCGCGAAGAGATTGGAAGATTTACAAGCAGAAAAGAGCTAAAGGACATTCCAAGACTTGGTGCTAAGACTTATGAGCAGTGTATTGGTTTCCTGCGCATCGCAGATGGACAAGATCCACTTGATCGGACAGGCATTCACCCTGAGAGCTATAAAGAAACAAAACAGTTCTTACGCATGATCAAGATGACGCCAGATGATCTTGGCACAGAGCAGTTAAAGGAGAAAATCGCAGAGGTTCAGCTGGATGAAGCAGCAGAGCAGCTTGATATTGGTATCATTACACTTCAGGACATCATCGATCAGCTGACAAGACCTGAGCGTGATCCGCGCGATGAAGTACCAAAACCTCTTTTGAAAACAGATGTGTTGAAATTGGAGGACTTGAAGCAAGGAATGGAACTGCAAGGAACGGTAAGAAACGTCGTAGACTTCGGCGCATTTGTAGATATTGGTGTCAAGCAGGACGGGCTTGTCCATATTTCCAAGCTCAGCAACCGTTTTGTGAAGCATCCGCTTGACGTTGTATCCGTTGGTGACATTGTGACTGTATGGGTGGACTCCGTTGACCAGACAAAAGGCCGCGTTGCCCTCTCCATGCTGAAACCAGAGTAAAACAAAAAACGAGGCGCACCTCAGGATGGGGTGTGCCTTGATGCGACTGAATGTTTTTTTCTGTAGAAGTACCAGCATTGATTCAGCAACTTAATTTGGTAATGATTTTTTTCGAAAAAAGCCTTCTGCATCTGATTTTTCAGCCAGTTGGGCATCGCCCATTCCTCCTTTGATCGAAACAGTGGGTGTACCTTCAATGTATGCAAAGGGGAAATTGTCCCGTTCGAGGTTTTTATAGAAAGGAACGATCTTGATTGAAGGAGAGCGAGTTACAGCAGTTAACAGAACATATTTCTGAGCAGTTCTTTGGTAAGGCATTCCGCCATCAGGCTGTTTTTAATGGCCGTCTCAAAACGACAGGCGGGCGGTATTTACTTGGAACACACAATATCGAGCTAAACCGCCGATACCTAGAGGAACATGGACGAGAAGAATTAATCGGAATCATTAAGCATGAGCTGTGTCATTATCATCTGCATCTTGAGGGAAAAGGCTATCAGCATCGTGACCGCTCCTTTAAAGAGTTATTAAAACAAGTAGGAGCCCCGCGTTTTTGTACACCGCTCAAGACCTTACAAAATAAACGGCGTGTACAGAAGCGGCAAGAATATGTCTGCACAGGATGCGGTCAATATTTTATCAGGAAAAGGCGAGTTGATACCTCTCGTTATGTGTGCGGCGTCTGCAAAGGAAAATTAAAATGGCAGCGTACAATCGGTTCAGAGTGATAGGCATTCCTTTATGGGATGCTTTTTTTGTGAGACGAAGTAGACATATTGAGACAAATAGAGACGCAAGTCTCATTTTGTCTCTTTTTTGATCGATGTGAATCGCTCAAAGCCTAAGCTTTCAAGCGCTGTGATGTTGGCACGTTTTTTGCTTGTATAGAAGTGCAAGCAAAAAAGATAGGAGGTTTTATCATGAAAATGGCACTCACAAAAGAAAAAGCCGTTTGGATGTATCAAAAAATGCAGGAAATCCGCCAATTTGAAGATCAAGTACACACGCTTTTTACAAAAGGGATCTTGCCAGGTTTTGTCCATCTTTATGCTGGTGAAGAAGCTGTTGCTGTAGGAGTCTGCGCTCATCTGAATGAACAAGACAGTATTACAAGTACCCACCGCGGCCACGGTCATTGTATCGCTAAGGGCTGTGATCTTAAAGGAATGATGGCAGAAATCTATGGAAAAGCCACAGGTCTTTGTAAAGGAAAAGGCGGATCTATGCACATTGCAGATTTTGATAAAGGAATGCTCGGTGCCAACGGAATTGTTGGAGGCGGCTTTCCACTTGCGTGCGGGGCAGCCCTTACAGCTAAATATAAAAAGACAGATAATGTAAGCGTTTGCTTTTTTGGGGATGGTGCTAACAATCAAGGGACTTTTCACGAAGGAATCAATCTCGCCGCCATCTGGAAACTGCCAGTCATTTTCATCGCAGAAAACAATGGTTACGGGGAAGCGACGCCATTTTCCTATGCTTCAAGCTGCAAATCGATTGTGGATCGAGCCGTCAGTTATGGCATTCCGGGTATTCAAGTAGATGGAAAAGATGTGACAGCCGTTTATCAAGCAGCAGAACAAGCGATAGAACGAGCAAAAAATGGAGAAGGTCCGACATTGATTGAATGCATGACATATCGGAATTATGGTCATTTTGAAGGAGACGCCCAGCGCTACAAAACCAATCAAGAAAAAACCGAACATCAAGAAGAAAAAGATGCCATCACTCTTTTTAAAAAAGAATTATTAAAGCAGCATCTGCTAACGGATCAAGAGATATCAAGTATTGAAGCGGCTGTAGCAGAAGCGATAGAGGAAGCCGTTAGATTTAGTGAAGAAAGTGAATATCCAGATCAATCCGAATTATTGACCGACGTATATGTTTCGTATCAATAAATCTGAAAGGGGAGAGGGAAATGACAAGAGAAATCAGCATGTCTAGTGCTTTGAATGAAGCGATTAAACTAGCAATGAGAAGAGACGAAGATGTCATTTTAATGGGGGAAGATGTTGCAGGAGGCGCTCATGTAGATCACTTACAGGATGATGAAGCATGGGGCGGTGTTCTTGGTGTAACGAAAGGAATCGTTCAGGAATTTGGACGTGAGCGTGTCCTTGACACACCGATTAGCGAAGCCGGTTATGTAGGTGCGGCTATGGCAGCTGCTTCAACAGGGCTAAGACCAATTGCGGAGCTTATGTTTAATGATTTTATCGGTACTTGTCTCGACCAAGTGCTGAATCAAGGCGCAAAATTTCGATACATGTTTGGCGGAAAAGCAGAGGTGCCTATCACGATTAGAACGACACATGGGGCGGGTTTTAGAGCAGCTGCCCAGCATTCACAAAGTTTGTATGCGCTATTTACAAGCATCCCTGGTTTGAAAGTAGTTGTGCCTTCTTCACCATATGATGCCAAAGGGCTGCTGCTGGCAGCCATCGAGGATCAGGACCCTGTCATCTTTTTTGAAGACAAGACGCTTTACAATATCACAGGAGATGTGCCGGAGAGGTATTACACATTGCCGCTTGGTAAAGCAGATGTGAAGAGGGAAGGATCTGATGTAACCATCTTTGCTGTGGGCAAACAAGTGTATACAGCACTCGAAGCGGCAGAGCAATTGTCTGCTCAAGGTATTGAAGCGGAAGTGATTGATCCAAGAAGCTTGTCACCGCTCGATGAAGAGGCCATTCTGACTTCAGTAGAAAAAACTAATCGACTTGTCATTGTCGATGAAGCAAATCCAAGGTGCGGAATTGCCGCAGATATCTCTTCTTTGATTGCAGATAAAGGATTTGATTTACTTGACGCACCAATCAAAAAAGTGACGGCTCCTCATACACCGGTACCATTTTCACCACCTCTTGAAGATATATATCTGCCAACACCTGATAAAGTTGTGAACACCGTATTAGAGATGATTGGCAAGAGTCATGACAAGATCTTGAACTAAAGAAAGGAGAGAGGGAGATGGCTGTCGAAGTTGTGATGCCTAAACTGGGCATGTCGATGAAAGAAGGAACGGTATCTGTCTGGAATAAAGAGGTCGGTGAGACCGTAAACAAAGGGGAAAGCATTGCAAGCATCAACTCCGAAAAAATTGAAATGGAGATCGAATCACCTGCTGAAGGAACCATTTTGGATATAAAAGTGCCTGAGGGAGAAGGTGTACCGCCCGGCACGGTCATCTGCTATATCGGTGAAGGAAATGAACAAGTGGAGGAAAAGAAAGATAGAGACATCCAGTCAAAACCAAAGAAAGAGAGAAAGAAAATCTCCCCTGTTGCCCGTAAAATGGCGAATAGCTTAAACCTAGACATTGATACGCTGGTGGGGACAGGACCAGGTGGAAGAATTACGAAAGAGGATGTGCTTCGTGCACTTCCTGAACGCAAAGAGAAGAAACAAAACGAGACAGTGCAACAGCCTATTAACATGATGCGGAAAACAATTGCCTCAAGAATGATGGAAAGCCTGCAAACAAGTGCACAATTAACCATTACGATGAAAGCGGACGTGACAAAACTGAAAAACCTGCAACAACAGCTGAATGAAACAGCCATCGCACGTTACGAGACAAAGTTGACCATCACCGATTTTGTAGCCAAAGCAGCGATTTTATCGTTGCTAGAACATCCTGTGATGAACAGTCAATATCATAACGGAGTTGTCAAAACCTTTGAGAATGTTCATCTTGGGATTGCTGCTGCGTTAGATAACGGATTGGCAGTACCGGTCATTCAGCATGCGGAGCGGTTAACGCTGATAGAGCTGGCGAAAAGCATTAAATTGTATGGCAAAAAAGCACGTGAAGGAAAGCTTCTTCATGACGAAATCAAAGGTTCTACCTTTACCATCACCAATCTTGGAGCGTATGGTGTAGAGCATTTTACGCCAATTTTGAATCCGCCGGAAGCGGGGATCCTTGGCGTCGGAACAATGTATGACACTCCTGTTTATCGAGAGGGTGAATTGAGCAAAGGGACCATCCTGCCACTCAGTCTTACGTTCGATCACCGCGTGCTGGACGGGGCGCCTGCGTCTGCATTTTTATCAACGGTCAAAGCACATTTAGAAGAACCAATATCCATTCTTTTATAGGAAGAAGGTGAATGTACCATGACACTGGTCATGATAGGGGGCGGACCAGCAGGTTATGTGGCGGCCATAACTGCCGCCCGTTTTGGCAGAGAGGTTGTGTTAATTGATCAAGGTCAGCTGGGAGGAACCTGCCTCAATGAAGGCTGTATTCCGACCAAAGCACTTTTGCAAAGCGCCGATATGTATGAGCATGTAAAATCAGCAGGACATTTTGGCATTGAGCTTCCAGAACATGAGCCTATCATCCAATGGAAGGCCGTTCAAAAACGAAAACAGTCTGTCGTCAAGCAGCTCACTGATGGTGTTCGCTATTTGATGAATAAAAACAAAGTCACCGTGGTAAATGGGAAGGCTTCATTTCTATCAGAACATGAGCTATTGATAGAAAGTGAAGGAAAGTCTGAAATCATTCAAGCAAAACAAATCATTATTGCAACAGGGGCTGCGCCTGTTGCTTTACCTTTTGCGCCTTTTGATGGGGAATGGATCATTCACAGCAAGGACGCCATGTCACTTTCTTCGATCCCAGATTCACTTTGTATCATTGGGGGCGGGGTGATTGGCTGTGAGTTTGCGAGCATCTTTAGCAGAATGGGATCAAAGGTTGTTATGGTTGAACAGGCAGTGCACATTTTACCAGAAGAAGATCGTGATACAGCACAATGTCTTCATGAGCAGCTCGAAGAAACGGGTGTAAACATTTTGACGTCCGCCGCAGTCAAACAGCTTGATTCCTCTTCAAGAAAAGTAGTGGTGGAGAATAATCAAGGAGAACGTTGTGACATCCAGTCGGATCTTTGCTTAGTGGCGATTGGCAGAACTCCGCAACTTGGAGAGTTGAATCTTGATCAGATTGGAATTGAATTTGATAGGAACGGAATCTACGTCAATGAACATATGCAAACCAATCTCCCGCATATCTATGCGTGCGGTGATGTGACAGGTGGGGTCCAGCTTGCTCATACTGCTTTTCATGAAGGAGCGGTTGCAGCATCCCATGCATCAGGTGAACATGTAAAGGTCAATGAGCAAGTCATTCCGAGATGCATCTACACCTCTCCAGAAATCGCGAGTGTTGGTTTAAATGAAGAGAGTGCTAGAAAACAATATGAGGAGATTCGGATCGGGACATGTGCATTTTCTGCAAATGGAAAAGCATTAATCTTAAATCAACCAGCCGGTCACGTAAAGGTCATTGTAGAACCGCAATATCAAGAAATATTAGGCGTTTCAATCATTGGACCGAATGCAACAGAACTGATTGGACAAGCGGCGGTGATGGTGCATGCAGAGTTGACCGCTGATACATTAGAGCAGTTTATTGCGGCACATCCGACACTTTCAGAGGCAATACATGAAGCCGTGCTGCAAACCATTGGACGAGCGGTGCACTGCTGAAAAAGACTCCTTTTCTATCCAATTGACTTCTTGGGTTAGCCAACGATAATTGAAAGCGCTTTTATATTTATCTATAATGAATAAAAAGCCCCCAGAGGAGAGGATGGAATGAACCCGACGCCTTGTTATTTAAATACGTGGAATCGTTTTGTTCGTGAAGGTTTGCTTGATCAGTCTCGTCTGAATAAGAGAGTGGCAGAATCATGGCATAGGTGTAAACAGGCAAATGTGAATCCGTATTTAGATAAAGGACAGTCGTTGTTAGAAAAGGAACGATTCAGTGCCCAAAAAAAGAAATATTCATTATTCCTAAATGTGGCTCTTCCTTACTTAAATAAAATCAATCAGCAATTAAAAGATTCTGATATGCTGGCCTTACTCATCGATGCAGATGGTTATGTGCTAAGTTTGACAGGAAGCGAAAGAACGATGGTGGAAGCCAGAAGAATTAATTTTATGGAGGGTTCACGCTGGACTGAAACGGATGTAGGGACAAATGCGATCGGAACGGCACTCGTCATCGGTGAAGCGGTGACGATCAACGGAACAGAGCATTTTTCTATCGCCTCTCATCATTGGAGTTGTTCTGCTGCACCAATTCGCGATGCGGACGGTACAATCATAGGGGTGATTGACATCTCCTGTATGACGGATAACAAGCACCCTTTTATGCTTGGAATGGCTTCAACGGTTGCTTATGCCATAGAGAGAGAAATTCAAGTCCAGCAAAAAAGGAGAGAGATGGAGCTGATCACTCATTGTCTTCAGCAGGTGGAAGCAGACGAACCGTATGTGGTCTGTAATGAAAAAAAACAAATTGTGTCTGCCAGCAGGTCGATTAGAGATCGATTTTCAGACTGGTATGGAATGGATGTCGATCAGCTTAAGGATCATTCATTTGTTATTCGGGGAAAGCAGATCATTCAATCTGAGCAAGACGGGAAGGTGCTAGGCATATCCCTTTCTCTTGAAGAAGCAGCGAAAAGCAGCATGACCGTTTCTTTTGCTCAATTTCCCGGGGAATCAGGAACAAGTAAGGTATTTCAACAGACGCTTAGTGAGATGAAGAGAGCGGCACAAACAGATGCTCATGTGTATATTTGGGGAGAAACAGGGACAGGGAAGGAACTCGCCGCTAGAGCCATTCACTCCGCCAGTGAAAGGCATAAAGGGCCGTTCATTGCTGTTAATTGCGGAGCCATTCCTGAAAGCCTGTTAGAAAGTGAGCTGTTTGGCTATGCTGAAGGGGCCTTTACAGGGGCAAAACGTCACGGAGCTAAAGGGAAATTTGAACAAGCCCATAAAGGAACACTCTTTCTAGATGAAATAGGCGAAATCCCATATGCGATGCAAGTAGCGCTTCTTAGGGTGATAGAAGAAAGGGCAGTCATACCGCTCGGCGGGACACACGAAATCCCTTTGGATATTCGAATCATTACAGCGACTCACCGTAATATGAACGAACTGCTGAAGGAAGGAAAAATACGAGAAGACTTGTATTATCGTCTTCATGTCTATCCGATCAACATCCCGCCGCTTAGAGAAAGAAAAGAAGACATTCATGATTTATATCGTTATTACCAAAAGAAGCATCACTGGAATGCAGTGTTTCCTGAATCATTTTTTCAGAAATTGCAGGCGTATCATTGGCCAGGAAACATACGAGAGCTTTTTAACCTGTTTGAACATCTAAGGGTCCTCTTTCCGAAAGGCGGATGGGTTGGTGAATCGCAATATGCTCAAGTATTAGAGACGATTGATCAGAAAAAACAGAAGCTGCATCCAGCAGAGCAACCCGAGACTTCAAAAGAACTCACATTCAGGGAACGCATTCAAAAGCAAACAGTGATAGACGCACTGCATAAAACGAAAGGTCATGTGTCAGAAGCAGCGAGGTTAGCAGGAGTGCCAAGAAGTACTTTTTATAAGTGGATGCGAAAGTTTCATTTGTCTTAATCTCATGTGGAAGGCTGCATCAAGGCCCTTGGTCTACGTGGAGGTCGGGGGCTTTCTGCCAAGTTAAACAAATGGCATGGAAAAAGGCTTGACTGTTATATTAGTATATGTTAAATTATAAAAGCCGTCGCAAATGAAGCAGGAATGAAACGCTTAAAAATTCTTGACACATTTTTCTGGCATATATATAATGAAACATGTCTTATTATTCCGCAGTAGCTCAGTGGTAGAGCTATCGGCTGTTAACCGATCGGTCGTAGGTTCGAGTCCTACCTGCGGAGCCATAATGGAGAAGTACTCAAGTGGCTGAAGAGGCGCCCCTGCTAAGGGTGTAGGTCGCGCAAGCGGCGCGAGGGTTCAAATCCCTCCTTCTCCGCCATTATTTTATGGCCCGTTGGTCAAGCGGTTAAGACACCGCCCTTTCACGGCGGTAACACGGGTTCGAATCCCGTACGGGTCATGTTTTGTTTTTTTTCATTCGTTGGGCTATAGCCAAGCGGTAAGGCAACGGACTTTGACTCCGTCATGCGTTGGTTCGAATCCAGCTAGCCCAGCCATTTTTTTATATGTTTTTCTGCATAGCAGATGAGCCATTAGCTCAGTTGGTAGAGCATCTGACTTTTAATCAGAGGGTCGAAGGTTCGAGTCCTTCATGGCTCACCATGTTTCATGCGGGTGTGGCGGAATTGGCAGACGCGCTAGACTTAGGATCTAGTGTCTTTATGACGTGGGGGTTCAAGTCCCTTCACCCGCATTGTTTTTTCAAACAGTGCACTTATGAATATATGAGCACATCATACACGCGGTCGTGGCGGAATGGCAGACGCGCTAGGTTGAGGGCCTAGTGGGTGAATAACCCGTGGAGGTTCAAGTCCTCTCGGCCGCATCTAAGAAACCAAAGGTTATAGACCTTTGGTTTTTTTGTTTTATTCTCAATTTTCTTATTTTGGAGAGAAAAATTTGTATAATATTATATTTCTCGAGTAAGAGCATTATATGATCTGTGTTAAAACATTAAATATATTTGTTATGGAGAAACTCGTTGATGATTGCAGAGAAATTTTTAATACTCGATAAACAGGTTGTTATAATAGTAAGGTATGAATCTTATAAATCGGTCTAGTTTTGGAAATCCGAAATAATAACAAGTAAAAGTTTTATCGGTATTTAGATAACTCACTAATCCTTTCAGGTGTCTAAATTCATTGAACTTAGAAGAGAAAATTTTAATAGAAGGTGTGTCAGTCACGATTTCATTTGGGTGATTCTTATGATGTAGTTCTGTTGTGAACTTTATAATATCGTGTCCGTTTGCACTTATAAATTGGGCTTGGCCATAATAGACACGTAGTTCATACTTAATTTCGTTAGGTGAATCGAGAGAATAAAATAGTTCGTTTAAAGTTACTTTCATATTTTTGCTGATTTCAAAAACTGGGTTCAGTTTATTGTCTGATACATTATTTTTTAATACAATTAGTTGAGCTAAAGATTTAACCTCTTTATTTGTTTGGTAAATCTCTATAGGTGTTGTTTTTGTCTCTTTTTTGGCTAAATAATCATCATTTGATTCAAAAAATGAAGGAGAATTCTGCTTGAAAACTAAAGAGAAATAAGACATATAACCACTCCTTTAACCATATTATGCCATTATTGTGATTGAGAAGAATTATACATTATTTTATAGGGGAGTGCATTTCTATTGAGCTGCCTATCGGAGTCCTCTGAAGAATTGGGGGTATGAGTTTTTAAAGGATAGTCAAAAGACTGTTCTTTTTTGTTTCTAAAAATCGATGTAATTAAAGAAAATTTTAGAAGGAGTGAATAGACCACTCCTTCTAAACAAAATTATCGAGGTTCAACTGTAATCTTAAAAATGACGTAGTTATCGTTTATATCATAGGCATAAACCAGCGCCGTGCCAAGTGATGAGTAAGAAGATACGACACCACTAGAACTAATACTGATAAGGTGACTGCCAGAGATGATTTCCCATCTTGTATAGCCATACAGCAATCCAACGTTTGAGTTTCTTAACATATGGAAATCGACCGTTCCAATTTCATTTGTAGGCTTTGCTATATTGTGAATTTTTGCAGGTTCTTGCGCAGAAGCTTGATTTGTTAAAGCTGGAAGAGCTAATGAAGAAATTGATAATACTGAAACAATTAATCCTTTGTAAAGTTTATTCATAATACTTCCCCCTAAGTTTAGTTTTGTTACAAATTCATCATAACATGTAAAATATTTGAATTGTATGGATGTCGATTATATTTCGAAATTTAAGATTCTTCAAGGTCTGTATTTAAAAGAAGATAAGCATTTGTTAGACCGATGTTTTGGGTTCTAAAAAGTAGGAAAATGTATAGTGATATTGAAGACTTTGCATTAGAAACAGCTGAATACTTTAGAAGAGCTGGAAGATTTGAAATGGCTACCAAGCATGCACCATTTGCAACAGAAAAATTAAATAATGTCATGTCAATTGATGGTTTATTTTTTATCAAGTAAATTTATGATACGTTTTCCTCGTCCACCTCCAGTTTCTAAGGAATGATGGGCTTTGGCAACATCAGATAAACGATAAATGCTATCAACAACTGGTCTGACCTTGTTGGAATCTACATAAGATGCTAATTCTTTTAGAATTTCATTTTTGGGATTTGCGCTGAATGTGCGAACTCTACGAGAACCGAAAATAGTTGAAGTTAATATATATATGAAGGACGAAAAACTAGGAAATCCAATAGTAATCATTCTACCGTTCTTTGCAAGCAGGCGCCTATAATGTTTAAGGTCAGTTCCCACTGTGTCCATGACTACATCAAACTTTTTAAGATCAGTAGGAGATGTTTTTTTATAATCAAATACTTCGTCTGCACCTAGCTCTTGAAGAAAAGTAAGATGTTTTTCGTTTGCAAGAGCAGTTACATGAGCACCTAACATTTTTCCAATTTGAATCGCAATGCTTCCGACTCCACCACTTGCACCACGTACAAGTAACTTTTCGCCTTTTCTAAGGTTAGCTTTATATTTTAAGGCAATAATTGCAGTAGCACCTACGCCAGGTAATGCCGCGGCTTGTATGAGATCAATCTTTATAGGAGTTTTAGATATTTTCTCAGGTGATATAGCTACATATTCAGCAGCACTACCAATTTGGTTCCTTAAATTAATAGGGAGAACCCCCCACACATTATCACCTAATTGATAACTTTTTACGTTCGACCCTACTTCAACAACCTCTCCAGAAAAATCTACTCCTGTCCCTTTAGGGAATTGATTACCCGTTAATAGTTTTAACTTACCTGATCGAAACAGTGTATCCATAGAGTTTACACTCGACCCATGTACACGAATGAGTATTTCTCCAGATTCTATAACAGGTTTTGATATAGAATCTTCAAAAAGAACATTCGGTGATCCATATTTAGAATATTGTGCAGCACGCATCTTTTCATTTTTCATTTACTCACTCCATCTCCTTGAAAAAGTATTAACTTGAAGGGTTTTTATAATCAATTTGGTTCTCTAATACATGGATGACACGGTTTACATATTTGATTATAATAAATGGAATTGATTTAACAAGTACGCAATATAAACTGCTTAAGGAAGGAAAAACTGACTAAGGGGTGGATAAAATATGACTGAAAGTGAGCTGAATAAAGCGATAGCTCCAGCGAGTTATGCATTAAATATATTAGCGGGAAAATGGAATTTAAAAATCTTAGCTGTACTATGTAGTTACAATGAGATTCGATATAATGAGTTAAAGCGTAAAGTGTATGGAATTACAGGAACAATGCTCAATCAATCATTAAAGGACCTGATTGAAAACGGAATTGTTCAACGAGTTCAGTATAATGAAGTTCCATCAAGAGTAGAATATTCATTGACTGGGGCAGGACTAGAGCTGATCCCTATATTTGAACAACTTCTTTTATGGGGCGAAAACCAATTAGAAAAATCAAAGTCATAATAAAATCCATTTACGTGAGAAGTTCGTTTGGGAATCATAGCATAGCTTCCTAACAAAGATTTTATTCACTTTAAGCTATGATGAAGAAAAACAACAAAAAATCTTGAGATTACTAGGGAAGCGCTAGAAAAGGGGATGCAAATACATGTCAATTTATCATAAAGTCATTGGAGAAGGATTTCCGATCGTTATATTGCATGGTTGGACCCTTGACCATCAAGTGATGTTACATGCATTGGAACCGGTATTTGAAAAACAAAGCGGTTGGAAAAGAATATACATAGACTTACCGGGGATGGGACGTTCCGAGCCGCATCCATCTATTCAGAACTCAGATGATATGTTAGAGGCGGTATTGCGTCTTTTGGACGAGATTATTCCTGATGAACAGTTTATTGTTTGTGGTTATTCGTATGGAGGGTACATAGCTAGAGGTATTGTTCATTCACGCCGGGAAACCGTTCGTGGATTACTGCTTGTGGCCCCAATGACTATACCTGTATTCGATAAAAGAGTCGTGCCAGAGAAGACCGTTCTAAAAAGTGACAGCAGCTTGATATCACAACTTTCTCCAGAGGAGACGGATGAATTTTGCTCCATGGCAGTTGTGCAAGGAAAAACGGAATGGGAAAGATTTCGAGATGAAATTTACCTTCCTTCTAAACAAACAAATCATGAATTCATCAATAACATTCTTCAAAATGGGTATGGCTATACCTTCGACATTTCAGCTGAATTTCAGTATCCCACGCTCATTATCACAGGGCGTCAAGACGATGTAGTCGGATATCAAGATGCGTGGCGGCTGATCGAAGACTATCCAAGAGCAACTTTTGCAGTGCTTGATATGGCTGGCCACAACCTGCAAATCGAACAACCCGATGTATTTAACTCATTAGTCCATAACTGGTTAAACAGACTTGAGTCGAAAAATATGTAGTTGTACACCTTTGTATAAATAGAAGTTTTCTTGATTCGGGTTCGTGGCTGTATTAATGATTTTTATAGTTTCTAAAAAAAGTCCACTCATCTTATGTGAGTGGGCTTTTTGTTTGAGTTATCTTATAATAAATGTCGTTCTAATCGATCGAAAGGCTTCAAACTATTGAGATTTCCAACTAAACAACGAAATGATAAGGTGGGGTTGAGCCTATGCTAGGATTACCAAGAGGGGGAGTTTTTTTAGTTCCTTGGTCTGCTGAATGGGGTAAAGATTTTGAAAGAGAAAAGAAACGAATAGTAGAGGTCATTGGTCAGTACACGGTGAATGTGCATCATATTGGAAGTACAGCAGTAAATGGTTTGAGTGCGAAACCCATTATTGATATTGCGATTGAAATAAATCATTTTCTTGACGGGACACAGTGCGTAACAGCTTTGCAAGGGCTTGGTTATTCATATAGAGGAACCAATGTATTACCTGAAAGACACTATTTCAACAAAGGAGAACCACGTACACATCAAATCCATATGTATCAAACAGGCAATAGATATTTACTTGAACAGTTAAATTTCAGGGATTATTTAAGAAGTAACGAATTAGTAAGAAATGAGTACGAGCAGCTCAAACTGAACCTATCTAGTTTAAATAAAAATGACAAACACAAATATGCCGAGGGAAAAACTAACTTTGTTCAGTCGATTTTAGAGGGAATTTAGATAAAGATTTCTTTTCGTGCTGAAAAAAACTGATTTTATGCACAAAGGATTGAACATAGCTAAATGAACGTTTCATTATTAAATCCCTGTCTTATTTGTGTTACCATAGCACATTTGGTGCTCTTTTAAATCCTAAATTGCAATTATTTCCGAATCGTGTTACAATAAGAATAATTATTTTTGTTCGGCGTAAAGGATAGCATGAAGAAAGACTTTTCGTCTTGAGGATACTTTGGGCAAGGATAGTATAATACATTGTGTGATAACGCACTAGGAGGCAACAAACATGGAACAAGGTACAGTAAAATGGTTTAACGCAGAAAAAGGTTTTGGATTTATCGAACGTGAAGAAGGAGACGATGTATTCGTACATTTCTCAGCTATCCAAGGTGACGGATTCAAATCTTTAGACGAAGGTCAAAAAGTAACTTTTGACGTAGAGCAAGGTTCTCGTGGAGCTCAAGCTGCTAACGTTCAAAAAACTGCTTAATCTTCATTTTTTTAAAACAGGTTCTCTGTAGAGAGCCTGTTTTTTTGTGCTTTCATTTATTTCTTCAATAAAAAACCCTACTCAGCGTACAAGTAGGGAGATGTTACAAGGTAATCGTAAAAAAATTCATGCTTCAAAGGTTTATCAACAGTATAGCATATTGGATTTACAATATGCGGAATTTATCTAAATAAATTCTTTTTTCTTTCATTAATTGAAGGGTGGGTCGTTTCGTAGAGAACATGAATTCAAAAATGGTGAGGGATGCCCAAAAGACGGCAGAGTTCTTAACAGAAACTTTTGATTTGCTTTTCTGTAATCCCTTTGATGACTTCTAATTCACTTAGCAAAAATTCATGGGCATCATCTAGCATTTTCTTTTCACTTGCATTTAGTGCTTTCTCTTTCTTCATCCGCATTAGGTCACGTACAACTTCAGCACCGTCTTGGATGTTACCTGTTTTTATTTTGTTTGTATTAATTGTATGACGTTCTTTCCATGTCAGTATTTGATCTGATTTGCCATGCTGGAAAATGTGCATCACATTGTTTAATGCCAGTATATCTGTAACAGGTCTAATACGTGAACCAGACATTTTTCGTGTTGGAATCATCACTTTCATATGACTGATTGACATTTTAATCACATAATACTGTTGTTTTTCATCAGAAAATTCTTTTTCTTCTATGGCTTCAATTATACCTGCTCCGTGCATTGGATAAACAATGTTATCACCAATTTGAAACATATCATCCGCCTCCATATCATGTATCTACTTTAAGGGTACCACACTTCGACGTAAAATAATCAAATTTTTAATAATAACATGTTTATTTATTTTTTGTCAATAAATTTAGTTCTAAAAAAGAGAGATTTTTTCATGAAAAATTCGGATGATTTTTCAACATATCCTCAAGAATCCTCAATACAAGAAAAACAGAATATCCACCATTAAAAAAGACCAGCCATTGCGCTGGTCTTTCCAAATAGAATTCGATCATAATGTCGAAATATCAATCACAAACCGATAACGCACATCACTTTTCAGCACACGTTCATACGCTTCATCCACTTGATTTGCGTTAATCACTTCAATTTGTGGTGCGATATTGTGAGCAGCTGCGAAATCGAGCATTTCTTGTGTTTCTTGGATGCCGCCAACGAGTGAACCAGCAATGCTGCGGCGCCCGGTGATTAATGAAAAGACATGGAACTGATCTGGCTCAGGTGGTGCACCGACATTCACCAAGGTTCCGTCCACGCGAAGTAAGGACAAATAGGCGTCTACATTGATATTAGCAGAGACCGTATTGAGAATGAGGTCATATTGGCCGGCTAATGTTTTAAAGGTATCGGGATCACTTGTAGCAAAATAGTCTTTTGCACCAAATGACAGTGCTTCTTCTTTTTTATTCATAGAGCGGCTCAATACTGTGACTTCAGCGCCAAGTGCACGTGCGAATTGAATGGCCACATGACCGAGCCCACCCATCCCGACGATGGCCACTTTTTTACCCGGGCCTGCCTTCCAGTGCTTTAAAGGAGAATAAGTTGTGATGCCAGCGCAGAGAAGAGGACTTGCGGCATCAAGGGATAATTGATCTGGAATGCTGACGGCAAAGCGTTCTGTCACGACAATCTTCTGACTATAGCCGCCGTAAGTCGGTTCCCCGTCATAATCGAGGTTATTATAGGTTTGGACGACTCCTTTCGTGCAATATTGCTCGTCTCCGTTTTGGCAATATTCACAGATGCCGCAGGAATCCACAAAGCATCCAACGCCTACACGGTCTCCAATCTGAAATTTCGTCACAGCATCACCGACAGCCGCAACAACTCCAGTAATCTCATGACCCGGAACCATTGGGAAAATACCGCCGCCCCATTCATCAAAGGCGCTGTGGATATCTGAATGACAGATCCCGCTAAATTGAATATCAATTAAAATATCATGTGGACGAAGCGCTCTTCGTTCAATGGTTGTCCGTTCAAAATTCGCTTTTGCATGTGAAACACTTAAAACGTTTGATTGGTGCGTCTGACACATTCTGGATCATCCTTTCAAGAGTAAGATTCTGTTCTACTTCTATACTGTACGTCTTAAAGTGAACTCTAAGTCAATAGAGAACCCTCTTAAGGCTTTTCAACATCCTTAAATAAAGAATTGAGACAAATGCATCTTGCGTTCTCTATCAAATTGGAGATGATAAAAGAAGGAATTTCATTTTTCATAAGGTGAGAGAAGAAGAGAAGGGTGAAAACAATGAAAATAGCACAAGCCGCCAAGCAGCTTGATTTATCTACTGCTACGCTCAGATACTACGAGAATATTGGGTTGATTCGACCGATCCGTCGTGATGAAAACGGTGTTCGTGATTATGCAGAAGAGGATATTCAGTGGATTGGATTTATCAAATGTATGAGAAATGCGGGTCTTTCAATTGATGCACTTCGAGAATATACGGCTTTATTTATTGAGGGCGAGGATCATACTCTGTCCTCGCGGAAAAGTATTTTGGTCAATGAGAGAGAAAGACTTGTAGAAAAGCAAAAGGAAATCGAAGAGACGATTAAGCGGTTAGATTACAAGATAGAAAGTTATGAAGATATTATCCACAGTTATGAACAAAAGCTCGTTCATCAACTAAAAACCAATTCCATTTGAATGAAGAAAAACCTGTGACAAGTCACAGGTTTTGTAATGTGGTTATCTTTTTGTGTAACGCACCCAGTTATAATGCGCGTGGAGTGGTGTAACACCGTTATAGGAGCCGAGCCATTCATCGACACCTGCACCATTCCACAGGTTCATCATAATCTTTCCTGGGGTTTGAGGGATTTGAGTAGTGGCAGTATGTTTTAATTGTCCGTCTACATACCATTTAATCGAGTTTGGCTGCCAGTCAAATGCATACGTGTGATAAGAGTTTGCTGCATCAAAACCAAGGTTGACGATCTTTTCATGATTTCCTACACCATTGGTATAGTAGTTAAACTGAACCTTTGTCGTATCTTTTCCTAGAAATTCGATGTCAATTTCATCCCAAGGCGTACCATCAGTCGGCCCTGTATAAGTAAAGAACGAAGACACGATCCCAACATTTTTGGCTGGTTTCATACTGACTTCATAAAGCCCGTAGCCATATGTTTGAGTGGAACGATTTTCTCCGCAGTCAAACTTATTATAGGAAGGACTTGTGAGCGATAACCGCATTTCACCTAACGACGTCATGGAGACATTGTTTGCACGCCACGTACAGTTAAACATGTTTCCATTCGAGTACCCATCTGCTTTTTGCCATAACCCCGTATTATAGTTGTTAAAAGGCTCATAAAACGACCCGCCTGTTTGGGCCGAGGCACCCGCAGTAAATGTGGACAAACTCAAGACGATTCCAGTGACAAGCAGCATCAACATTCGTTTCACACGGTAAGACATGTAGGCATTCCCCTCTCTTATTTTGAAAGCGTTTTCTTAATTGATCATACATGATTCTCTCAAAATGGAAAATCGGTCTAATATATGATATTAAAGAGGATAGTTTACTAGACTCTTCTATTTTTTCATAGGAAGTTATGAAAGAAAATGATCTTTTTCAGGCTATTTACTAAAGAATGATTGACAAAGCGGACAGTTGTCCGTAAGATAATACCGGTACAAATGTCCTAATGAAAACCAAAAAGTTTTGATTGAACACATAGAGAGAAGTGCAATATGGATGAAGGTAAAGAAGGTGTGAAGCATCATGGAAAAGGATATTGGGAAGGAAATTGAAGAGGTCGCTTTTACTTTGTTTCAGGAATTTGGTGTGGAAAATGTCAGCATGCATAAAATTGCCAAAACAGCTGGTGTTGGGCAGGGTACTCTTTACCGCCGTTATGCCAATAAAAGTGATTTGTGCCTTTCGATCCTTGGAGAAAAATTTGAACAGCTGATCCCTGCTTTGCATCTTTACTTGAGTAAAATCAGTGACCAGCCGGTTCGTGAACGTTTGCGTTATGTGCTCGAAGAAATTCATCTCATCGTCGGTCATCATTTAGACTGGATTCGGATGCTTACGATATCTGGGAATTTAGAGCAGACAAGTAAAGTGTATGACTGTCATTACAGTCAATCGCTTAGGCAAATGATTCGTGATTTACTGGAAGAAGCAGATGAAAAAGGGGAAGCGAACATACAGGATATTGAGCTGACGACACTTTGTATGTCCTCTCCGATGACACCTGAACTGATGTTTTATATTCATGAATCTGGTTATTCAATCGAAAAAATCGCTCAATTCGCTGCAGAAAAACAGATTTTGTCTGTTTTCAATAGACATTGAAGTGGCTCATTTCTGACAGTTCTCACTTCCTATGCTTGATTTAAATTGAAAAAAGAAAAGGAGCCAACCTACTATGAACAAACAGCAAGCAGCAGCTTCTCATATTCGAACGCTGCCCATCATTATCTCATTTATCACAGCCGGTTTTATTGGCCTGTTTAGTGAAACGGCACTAAATATGGCGCTGAGAAGCTTAACGTTAGACTTTGGAATTGAAGCGACGACAGCTCAGTGGCTGACAACAGGATATTTATTAACACTTGGTATTCTCGTGCCAATTTCAGGACTCATTCTTCAATGGTTTACAACAAGACAGCTTTTCATGACGTCGCTCGTCTTTTCGATCATTGGAACTTTTATCGCAGCAGTTGCGCCAGTCTTTAGTATTTTAATGGTGGCACGTGTCGTACAGGCAGTCGGTACAGCATTGCTTCTTCCATTGATGTTCAATACGATTTTGGTAATCATCCCGCCTCATAAACGAGGCAGATCGATGGGGATTATAGGTCTTGTGATCATGTTTGCACCAGCTGTTGGTCCAACAGTCTCTGGTCTTATTTTGAAATCGCTGACTTGGCATTGGATTTTCTGGATTTCACTTCCACTATTAATAGCTGCACTCGTCTTTGGTTTTATCTTCATGCAAAATATTACTGAGCCAACAAGACCTAAAATCGACATCTTATCGATTGTGCTTTCAACCATTGGTTTCGGAGGAATTGTGTATGGCTTTAGTAGTGCCGGTGAAGGCGGCGGCTGGAGCAGTATACATGTGATCGTGGCAATTGTAGTAGGTGTCATTGGGATTCTTGTATTCTCTCTCAGACAGTTGAATATGAAGGAACCGATGCTGAACTTAAGCCCGTTTAAATATCCGATGTTTGTCATTGGGTTACTGCTGATCTTAGTGTGTATGATGGTGATGCTGTCTGCCATGATGATTTTGCCATTGTATTTGCAAACATCCTTGGCACTAACGACCTTTACAGCAGGTTTAATGCTATTACCAGGTGGAATTATCAACGGTCTGCTATCTCCAATCATGGGTGGTTTATTTGATAAGTTTGGACCGAAATGGCTTGTGATTCCAGGGCTTGCGATCGTCGCAGCGACGATGTTAGGTTTCACCAATCTAAGTGTGAATACATCGATTGGGTACATTGTGACTCTTCATATTACATTAATGGTCGGCATCGCGATGATCATGATGCCCGCGCAAACAAATGGATTAAATCAGCTGCCGCCAGAGCTATATCCGCATGGTACAGCGATTATGAATACATTGCAGCAGGTGTCAGGAGCCATTGGTACTGCGGTCGGTATTTCCATCCTGTCATCAGGAACCCGCAGCTTTATGGAAAATGTGGCTGATCCCTCAAATCCGATGAATCAGCTGCTCGCCTTTACAAATGGCGTCCAGCATGCATTTATCTTTGCTGTGATCATGACCGTCATTGGTCTAATTATCGCTTTCTTCATTAAACGAGTGAAGGTAGAGCAGCAAATTTCATAAAATAGACGAAAAGCACTGGGGACTTAGCGCCGCAGTGCTTTTTTTCAATAAATTAGATCAAATTGAAATTGAGCCCGTAGTAATAACAACCTTCTGCTTTTACAACAGGTAAGTTTGGATGATCTTTTGCCATGCTAGGTGCCAAATAATCACCCATGTTCTCAACTAAGGAACTCCAGTTGTTGCTCATAAAAAAATTCCCCTACCATCTTCTTGAGTATTTTTTAAACCTCTACCTATCCTCTTTCATCTGTTGCAGATGTAGAATAACACGAAAATAATGAACTCAAAATTTGAACTTCTTTATGGTAACTATTGAAATGAATGATGTGAGATAACCCGACAAGATATTTCAATGTCTTTAGGGGGGGGAAATATCCTGATTAACTTTACAAAAAAACGAACTAACCATTTGGCAGTTCGGTTTTTTGTACGATCAGATTTTCCAAATATCTATCTTAATGGTTGTTCATCAGCTGTTTACTTTAAGTGTACGCAGATATTCAGAGAATTTTTCAAGACCTGCTTTTAATACATCTGTTGAACATGCGTAACCGATACGAACATATCCTTCCATATCAAAGCAAGAACCGGGCGTTAAGAATGTGCCATTCGTTTTAAATAGGTCAACGCAAAATTCTTCTGATGAAACAGGGTAATCGTATTTCAGCATAGATGTTGTGCCTGCACGTGGCTTTACGTAGGAGATTGAAGGTTCGTTTTGAACCCACTCATCTAAAATAGCCAGGTTATCTTTGATAATTTTGCGGCTTCTCCCCAGGACTTTGTCATAGTTTTTAAGAGCATGAACGGCTAACATATCGTCAAGCACACCACAGCTGATTGTTGTGTAATCACGGTGTTTTATGCATTCAGCGATTACATCACTTGGACCTGCAATCCAGCCAAGGCGCAAGCCGGCCAATGAAAATACTTTTGACATACTTGATGTACTGATTCCTTTTTCATATAAATCAGCAACAGATGGCACAACAAGGTTATCATCCTGTAATAGGTTTCTGTATACTTCGTCGCTCAGCAAGTAAGCATCACATGAGCGTGCAATTTCAACAATCTCTTCAAGCATTTCTCTCTCAATAATAGCACCTGAAGGATTATTCGGATTGTTGATAATGATCAATTTTGTTTTTTCGTTAATCAGAGATTTTAATTCGTTTAGATTCGGCAGGAAGTTATTTTCTGGTCTCAATGGCAGTAGATCGACATCCGCGCCAAATGAAGCCGGTACATCATATAACTGCTGGTATGTTGGGTGTACAGCAATTACATGATCTCCTGGTTCAATAAGAGAATAGAGCACTAAGAAGTTTGCACCGATTGCTCCATTCATGACAAGCACATTATCAGCTTCAACTGTCTCATACAGGCCAGATACTAAGCTTTTAAACTCTGGAGATCCTTCGATATGTCCGTATGTTAATTTTTTCTTTCCGACTTCATTGAAAAAATCTGCTGGATTTGTGCCATCGATTCCAATCAACTCATTTACAGTGAAAGATTCAACACATGTTTCAGCGATATTATAAACAGCCTCTTGCTCGTATAAATTCATCCAATGCTCTACAGCAAATGTTTTAATATTCATCCTATTAACTCCTTTGGAAGTATGATCTTATTTTTTGATACGTAGTCATTTTGTAAAGAATACTTTCTAAGTCTGCTTATTTAAAAAGCTATCGATTAATTACAGCTTTGTCGACACCCCAATTTGTTTTTCTTCTGCTTGTTCTAGAACATAGTTCGCTGTCAATAGATCTTGAAGAGAAATGCCTGTACTGTCAAAAACCGTGATGTCTTCTGGAGAAATGCGTCCTGGTGCTTGATTTGTAATCACTCCTCCAATTTCCGAAATGATGCTATCTTTTGTAATGATGCCTTTTTTGAATGCAGTTTCAAATTCTCCTACCGTAACAGACTGTTCAAGGTCATCAACGAATATGCGAGCATCAGTTAAAATATTTTCATCAATTTCTTGTTTTCCTGCCATGTCTGCACCCACACATGAAAAGTGAGTACCCGGCATTACCCATTCTTTTAGAATAATTGGTTGGCGTGCTGGAGTAGCCGTAATAATAATATCTGCATTTCTCGTAGCTGTTTCAATATCATTAACTGGCGTATACTCAATCTCTATCTTTTGAAGCATTTCTTCATATACTTCCGGGTTTTGCTCTTTAGTTTGAGCTAATAGCTCTTTTAACTTGCCTTTGATGTCTGCACAAAACTGACCAGCCTTGTCAAATGAATGGGCATTAAACACTCGAACTCTGTTGATATGATTCATTGTCATTAAAACAGCTAAGATTTGATAAGCCGCAACATGACCTGATCCTACCATCAGCAATTCTTCTGAATCTTTTCTTGCTAAATATTTAGCTCCAATTCCACCAGCTGCTCCGGTGCGCATCATGGTCATATACTCACCGCTCAAAATGCCGATCGGAAGACCTGTATGGCTGTCAAGAACTAAGACAGTACCAACAACAGCAGGAAGGTCTTTAGAAGGGTTGTCCCCAAACCAGGAAACAAGCTTTAAGCCGAAAATGCCTGCTCCTGACAATTCTCCTGATTTAATATCCATGTCCGCTTTACCAGGTTCGAACTCGTGAAATACCATAGGGAATAAAGAAGCTTCTTTCTTTTCTTTTAATACGTAAGCTTTTTCTATGATATCTATTACATTTTTCATATCAAGAATAGCTTTGATATCTTCATGATTTAATACTTTAAATGGATACATAATAACCTTCCTTTCCCTTACCTCGTTCTGCTCTTTATCCAATCTATCACAGGAAGGAAAAAGCTAAAAATTAATAAATTTAATAGTATGTATTAGAAAACTTTAGCGATATGTCATAACCTTAAGAGTAAGGTGATGCTTTGATCTTTATTGGTATTTTAAAGCAGCTAATCCATTTTTGTTTTATATACATTCGATAAACTGCTTTCCTACACCGTTAACATTTTTGATATAATGATTTGATCGCTATTCTCTTCAGAGCATCTTGTCTATGGGGTTATATGGTTCACCTTATATCAGATGATTTTTTTATACTTTTGGATCGTAGCTTTTGTAGGCTATAAAAAATATAGATAGTGAGATGAAGGTTAAATGGAACTCAGAAATCTAAAAACTTTTCAAGTAGTAGCCAATGAATTGAATATGACCAAAGCTGCAAAGATCTTAAAATATACTCAACCCACTATTACTTTACAAATTCAAGTATTAGAAAGGGAAATAAATCATTCTCTATTCACCCGTATTGGAAAAAAAACGTTTTTGACGCCTGCTGGAAAAAAATTAAAGCAACATACAGATAGATTATTTGAATTAATGGAATATATGGAAAGAGACATGGAAGAGTTAAATGGTCCTTCCGGAAGTCTAACTGTTACAGCTTCAGAATATTATTGTACGAATCACCTTTCCTTACTACTTAGTTCTTATACAAAGTTGCATAAACAAGTGAAACTGCGTCTCATGCCAGCAAACAGCCTTATAGCTGTCGATAAAATTTTAAATAATGAAGCAGATATTGGGATTGTTGCAGGGGAAGTTGATTCCTCAGAATTAGAAAAGTTTGTTTTAGAAAGGGAAAAGGCGGTGTTGGTTGTCTCCGCCGACCTTGCCAAAAACCGCTCTAAAGAAGAGGTTATAGAATCCCTTCCGTTTCTCGCTTATCATGAACATTGCGGTTTTAGCTCAATTACAGAGCAGTGTTTTTCTGAAATTAACACCCGTCCATCTTCTATCATTGAATGTGGGGGAAGCGATGAAACGATTAGACGGGCAGTTTTAAATAAAACCGGAATCGCCTTGCTTGGGGAAAATATGATTAAAAAAGAATTAGCAGAGGGTATTCTTACTCCTTTGCATTACTGCGAAAAACAAATTGAAACATCTGTAGTATATTTAAAAAGTCGTTCAGAAGGACCAACCGTTCAATCTTTCTGTGAATTGCTTAAAGAAACTTGGTTTGCAGTTACAGAGTGATCGTTTTTTCTTAAATATGATTTGTTTTATAGGTTTTCTGCTGTGATATAGAGTAATATAAAAACGAGTTTTTCACGTTTACAATAAACATGGAAAACTCGTTTTCTTCTTTTTTTATTTTCTTAGTATCGTGTGTTATATTCAGTGTGTTACTTAGCCTTATTAATTAGTTTAGCTAATAAACGTATACCATCTTCAATGTCTTCTTCGTCAATTCCTTCGAAACCAACTAAAAAAGCGGGATGATCTTTTTTATTTTGATGAATCCAGTAAGGTGCCGCAGATTCAGTAGAAGGAAAAGAGGAAAAAGAAACGAATGAGTTAAGAAGAAATGATTACGATAGGAGACTGAGATCATGAACTTACAAGAGCAAATCAAAATCGCTGCGTCTTTACGTCAACCAGCTGAAGGTTCATTACCGAGTCAATCGGAACTAAAACCAGTTCATCCTCCTGAAGTGAACAAAATGGAATATGACATTCCAACAAGTGCTGGCGAAACAAAGGTATGGGTATTTAAGCCGGTCAACACATCAAAGCAGACGCTACCCGTTTTTGTAAATTTACATGGCGGAGGATTTATCCTAGGCAGTGCTGAAATGGATAACCACTGGTGCCCGGTCATTGCAGACAGGGCGCAATGTATCGTCGTCAATGTCGAGTATCAGCTTGCGCCAGAGCATCCATTCCCAGCCGCTCTTCATGAATGCTACGATGTCCTGAAGTGGCTGTATGAACACCCTGATGAGCTTCAAATAGACCCTAAAGCAATAGCTATTGGCGGACATAGCGCAGGAGGAAATTTGGCAACAGCTGCTTGTCTCTTAAATATCCAAAAAGGGAACCAACTCCCGATTGTCTATCAAGTGCTTGACTATCCGCCGCTTGATTTAGCCACTGATCCAGCACAAAAGCCAGCGTTTGAAGAAGCGATCCCAGTTGAAATGGCGAGACTCTTTAATGCCTTCTATCTGCAAGGACAAGATCCGCACAATCCGCTCGTTTCTCCAATCTTTGCCGATCGTTCATCCTTGGCTCAAATGCCACCAGCTCTCGTGATCACAGCTGAAAGAGATTCGTTAGCTCAAGAAGCCAAACAATATGCGGAGAAGTTAAAAGAAGCAGGGGTAGATGTCACGTACAGACAGTTTAAAGGAGTCCCTCACGCCTTCACGCATGCCGGAGATTTAGAAATAGCTGAAGAGGCTTGGCATCTGATGAGTGATCAATTGAAGAAGGCGTTTGAATAAGAAAAGACATTGATATAAAAGCACAGAACCCAGCGGGGCTGTGCTTTATTGTTGTGAAGTGAATGAAAAAGATCAGATATCTGCCTTTATAGTCGATATAATAGAATGAATAGACGACTTAAAAAAGGAGCGAATCTAATGGAAAAAGAGAAACTACAGGCATTTTGTCTTTCTTTAAAAGGAGTTACCCATGATTATCAGCCAGAATGGCAGGCAGATCGTTATCATATTGGTGGAAAGATGTTTGCTATGATGGGCGGAGATGCGGATCGAAAGCCTGTTATCACTTTAAAATGTGACCCTCAACGTGCTGGAGAACTAAGAGAGAGGCATGAGGGGATTATCCCAGGCTATTATATGAATAAGACTCATTGGAATTCCATTTACCTTGATGCAGACATTCCATCTTCATTTGTAGAGGAATTAATCGAACATTCCTATCAATTGGTTTTTCACAAATTAACAAAAAAATCTCAACATGACATCCTCCAACATGATGAATGAAGCTAGACTAGTGAATACCCCTGTGAATCTCTTCAAAATTGACTAGAACGAAATGCTGTCGTTATAATTTAACTAGTGAGAAGACGTGAATAGGGGGATATCAAATGGGCTATACAGTCATTACAGGAGCAAGTTCAGGTATTGGATATGAGGCGGCACTAGCCTTTGCAGCACGAGGCAAAAACCTTATATTAGCTGCCCGCCGGCTCGAGAAACTCCAAGAACTGAAGAAAGAAATTCTTGATCAATATCCCGATATTAAAGTAAACATACAGTCTGTCGATTTAACCGACATGGAGCAAGTGTATTCATTTTATGAATCATTGGCTGAATATGAGCTCGACACCTTCATTAATAATGCAGGATTCGGCCATTTCGGCTCGATAGGAGAACAGGATTTAAGTAAAATTGGAGATATGCTTCACCTAAATATCGAAGCCTTAACGATTTTATCCACTTTATTTGTTCGTGATTATGAGCAAATAGAAGGGGCTCAGCTGATCAACATTTCTTCAAGAGCGGGCTATACAGTCGTCGGTAATGCCGTCACCTATTCGGCCACGAAGTTTTACGTGAGTGCCTTTACAGAAGGATTGGCACTAGAGTTGAAAGAAAAGGGAGCTAAATTACAAGCAAAAATATTAGCACCTTCTGCAACAGAATCAGAATTTGCAAAGCGTTCATTAGATGTAGATCAATTCGAATATGAAGGCAATATCAAGAAATATCATACATCAAAAGAAATGGCAGCTTGTCTGCTCGAGCTGTATGACCATGAAAAAACAGTCGGTATTGTTGACGGTAAGACCTTTAATTTTGAATTGAAAGATCCGATTTTTTCACATGCGGGTTCAAGTATGAAATAGAAAAGACACATCACTGAGGGAAGATGCCCTCGGTGATTTTTTTATGGCATTGATTAACTAGTGTGTCACCATATGTAGAAGAAGACCTCATCCTTCCTGTGAAAAAAACACCTTCACATTAGGTGTTTTTTTCATATGTTCTTTGATAAAGCAAAGAATCAGAGATCCAGTAGATCAAACTGCTCATGATGATGATGGGTATAGATACTGAACTCCCAATACCATCGATCACAAAAAGCATGACAACCATTGCGATCAGTAAATAAGCAGCAAGATAAAGTGGATGGAAAGCCTTTGGCTGCAAAGAAAACAACAACTGCAAAGGAACCGCAAAGACGAAATAACAAACAAAAAAGATGGGAACGTAAAATACCATGAACGCAGGTTCTCCCTGAATCGGTGGATAGAAGCATACGAACAGACTGAGTAAAATCGAACTAAGGAATAGTGTGATTAGGATTTTGTGAAATGATTGAAGCATTTGTAATAGTTAGACTCCTTTTTGTAAAATTTACTATATTTTATCATAAATTGATGATTTAGCATCGTTTTCTGTCATTCATTGAACAACCTCAATATTCTCTTTTTTGAAAGTGAATTTAGGTATTTGGATGTAAATAAATAATTAAGAACATGTCCTTTTTTCCTTTATTTGGTTCTGTATCTTTCGCCTCATGCTGATGAATGAAGGAATGGTATAAAGTAAATCCTATAGAAAGAGACCTAGCTTTGAATCCATCACATTTAAGAAAAGAGATGATCGAATGAACGTAACAAAATGGTTAGGTGCTGTCCTTCTTTCTGTTTTATTACTGTTGACAGCAGCTTGTGCCAATACAAGTACCCAAGAGAAAAATCATAGCGGAAACGAAACCGCATCTAAGGAATCAAAGGACAAAACAACAGCCGTAGAAACAGGGAATAAGTCCTTATCTAATATTAAGGTTTTAGCGACAGGCGGGACGATTGCCGGCAGCTCAGACAGTGATACAGATACGACAGGATATAAATCTGGTGCACTTGGTATCGATAAAGTCATTGCCTCAGTTCCTCAGCTGAAGGATATTGCAAACGTAACAGGTGAGCAGGTGGCGAATGTAGGCAGTGAAAATGTGGATGATGCTCTTCTTTTAAAATTAGCCAAACGAGTGAATAAACTCTTAAACGATGATCAAGTCGATGGGATTGTCATCACACATGGAACAGATACTCTTGAAGAGACCGCTTACTTTTTACATTTGGTTGTCAAAAGTGATAAACCAGTTGTAGTCGTTGGCTCAATGCGTCCAGCATCTGCTATCAGCGCGGATGGCCCGCTAAACTTGTATCATGCTGTGAAAATTGCATCCACAAAAGAAGCCAAAGGCAAAGGTGTCATGGTCACATTAAATGACCGAATTGCATCAGCTCGATTTATTTCAAAGACAAACACGACGACAACCGATTCCTTCAAGTCTCTTGAACATGGCTACATTGGAGAAGTTACTGGTGAAGTGGTTTCCTTTTATAACGAACCGACCAGAAAGCATACGTCAGAAAGTGAATTTGATGTATCAAACATTAAGGAATTACCACAAGTCGATATTTTATATGGCTATCAAAATGATCAAAAATACATGTATGATGCAGCAGTAAAAGCAGGAGCGAAAGGGATAGTCGTTGCCGCAGCCGGCAATGGAACAATGTCAACTGAAGCCATCAAAGGGGCAACAGATGCCGTGAAGAAAGACGTGGTCCTCGTGAGATCAAGCCGTGCGGGGAATGGGATTGTGACCCATGAAAAAATGGATGATGAACATCACTTTGTCTCATCAGATTCATTGAATCCACAAAAAGCTCGCATTCTGCTTATGCTCGCTCTAACGAAGACAAAAGATCCAAGTAAAGTGCAGACATATTATGAAAAGTATTAATGAAGAAAGGGACCCGAAGCTTCGGGTCTTTTTTATGCGTGCTCCTGATGATGCTCTTTTGCACGTGTTTTTAAAGAGAGTAAAATATCTCGCCAAATATCGTCTACATCCGTAAGAAAATGTCCCGCTTCATCGATATAATAGGTTTTGACGTTTGGAATGCTAGGCGCCATTTTTTCTATTTCGGCAAACGGAGCCATCGAATCTTCTTTTCCATGCCATACATCAACAGGGATTTGTATATCCTTCATATCAAATGCCCACGGACGCGAGAGCAAATCTGGTTCACGAATACATTCATCCACCGATTGACGAGTGGCTTCGTGTAAATGTGTCATCATCATCTCTAATTGCTCATCGGTTTGAAGAAATTGACGGTCCCATGGGTGCAAATGTTTGTTCCCATTTTTGGCCAGCTTCTTAAATTTTTCTGGTTTGTTCTCAATCATCTTTTTCTGAGAACGGTAGCTTGCTTTCAATAACCAAGGGAACTTCTTACTGAGGAAAAAAGCCAATTTGTTTTCTTTGAGCATACTTTTAGGCGGTTTTCCGTCCTGAAATGGCGTTGTACTTGAAATCAGAGCGGCTGAAAGAACTCGATTCGGCAATTGATAAGCACAGCCAGCAGCGAATGCGCCGCCTCCAGATACACCCATCACTGAAAAATGGTGAATACCGAGATGATCTGCTACCTCTAGCACATCTTTTGCCCAATCTAAAATCGTGCGTTCAGGTTGAGGGGTAGATAAACCAAATCCTGGTCTGTCTAAACAGATGAGACGAACACCGAGCTCTTTAGAAATCGGGTCATCATCTAAAAACATCACTCTTGATCCAGGGGTTCCGTGAAAAAAGAATACTGGAAACCCTTTAAGATCCCCGTATTCACACAAACCAATATGACGTCCATCTTGTAAATGAATGCTATCCATATTTTCATCTCCTTAATAGTTTAATTAACTTAAATGTTGGAGAAAGAAACACCAGATCAAGGCGCTTCTTTCGCAATCTGATAGATTTTTTCGTATAGAGACAATAATGTTTTTAAATCTTCTTTTGGAAGCTTTGCATAGTATTTTTGAATGAGGTGCAATTGAATTTCTTCTGTATTCTTGTGAAAGTCATGACCCTTTTGAGCAAAATCAACAATGATTTCCCGCCGGTTATGTGGATTTATTTCTCGTTTGACATAGCCAAGCTGTTCTAGCTTTGATACAAGCTGGCTAGCGGCACTTGCCGAAATGGAAAAGTAATCAGCTAGTTCGTTGATGGTTCTTGTTTTTGTCCGTAATAATTCAAGTGTCAGCTCTTGTTTGGCTGATAAATCTGCATATTCATGTTTTAAAAATCGTTGATACTCTTCTACATAGATGGAGCCTAGTGCATTCGAGTATTCAATGATTTTTTTACTGTAATGAATGATTTCCTCATCCAATGACATCACCTCTATTTCATTATAGGCAATGTTTATAGTTAAGTGAAGTTAAATATTAAGAAATATTAAATGAGGGATGGTACAAGTGATCGTTTCGATGACTTTTTCATTGTATTTCGAAAAAAATCCATTTATAATAAAAAAATAAACCAACTGGTCGGTTTTGATTTGTCTTAATGAAGAAAAGCAAGGTAGAAGGGATTGTAAAAGATGACAAGTACACAAAGCGGGGCTGAAAAGAGCGAGAAGACGAAGCGAAAAATCGTCACCGCTTCACGTGATTTATTTGCAAAAAAGGGGTACTCAGAAACTTCTGTGCGAGATATTCTAGAGGCGGCTGAGGTGAGTAAAGGTAATCTATATCACCATTTTAAAGGAAAAGAGTTTTTGTTCCTTCATATCATGGAAGAGGATCACCTCTTGATGATGGAGACGTGGCATCAGGAAAAACAAACGATGCACCAGGCCATTGATCAGCTCGCAGGATTTGCAGAACTGCTCAGTCAAATGGGCATTAATTACCCATTAATGAGAGCAAGTGAGGAATTTTGTGCAAGTGCCTTTACATCCGCCGAGGTCATGGAACGGCTGAACAAGATTGATGCAGACTTTGATGATGTGATGAGAGACATCATAATTGAAGGTAACGAAGATGGCAGCTGGTCGATCCAGCATGTCGAGTCAACAGTGAAAATATTATTATCCGTTTTTTACGGATTAGACGTGTTGTATAAAAATGATCCAATCGAAGAGAAAAAAGAATTACAAAAACAAGCGATCTCATTGATTATTCACGGAATCAACCATCATGAGTAACAATTGAATCAATAAAGGGGAAACAAACATCATGCAAAAACCGATTCGTGAGCAAAAAGCTGTACTCGTTATTTTATTAAGTAACATATTTATTGCCTTTTTAGGCATCGGTCTCATCATTCCTGTCATGCCGCTATTCATGAATGTGATGCATCTGACGGGGAGTACGATGGGATACCTTGTGGCGGCGTTTGCTGTGGCTCAGCTCATTACATCACCTATTGCAGGGAGATGGGTAGACCGCTACGGAAGAAAGATTATGATTGTGTCAGGCCTTTTTCTATTTGCGTTATCAGAACTCGTCTTCGGTCTTGGGACACACGTGTATGTGCTGTATTTTGCAAGGCTGCTAGGAGGTATTAGTGCGGCATTTATTATGCCTGCTGTCACTGCTTATGTCGCAGATATCACGACCGTTCAAGAAAGATCAAAGGCAATGGGGTATGTATCAGCGGCCATTAGTACCGGCTTTATTATCGGTCCTGGGATTGGCGGATTTATTGCAGAATACGGTGTACGCCTGCCATTCTTCTTTGCAGCAGGGATTGCCTTTATAGCCGTCATTTCGTCTATGTTTTTGCTGAAGGAGCCATTAACAAAAGAAGAGCGAGCGAAGCAGATGGATCAAGTGAAGGAATCGACCTTCTTTAAAGATTTGAAAAAATCGATCCATCCAAGCTATCTCATCGCTTTTATCATTGTGTTTGTCCTCGCGTTTGGACTGTCCGCGTATGAAACGGTCTTCAGCCTGTTTACAAATCATAAGTTTGGATTTGGTCCAAAAGATATTGCGGTGATTATTACGGTCAGCTCGATTGTGGCGGTTATCATCCAAGTGCTGGTGTTTGGGAAACTCGTTAATACCCTTGGGGAAAAAAGAGTCATTCAGCTCTGCTTGATTGTTGGAGCGGTGCTCGCTTTTGTCTCAACTGTCGTGTCAGGTTTTATGGTGGTGCTCATTGTCACATGTGTAATTTTCTTAGCATTTGATTTATTGCGTCCAGCATTAACGACCTTCTTATCAAAAATCGCTGGCAATCAGCAAGGATTTGTCGCAGGGATGAATTCCACCTACACAAGTCTAGGTACGATATTTGGCCCAGCCCTTGGCGGGATTTTATTCGATCTAAATATACATTTCCCATTTCTATTCGCAGGTGTTGTCTTATTTCTAGGATTAGGATTAACCTTTATTTGGAAGGGAAAGGCGACGGTTGCATCTGATTAAGGGCTCTAACTAGGGCTCTTTTTTTTGTTCCTGTGGATAAAGTATTGAAATAATCACAAGGTCTCTGTTGATGAGGTGTTATTCATGTTAATATGATGAATATTTTACCAAAATACTAGAGGAGGATTTTCAATGCAAATTAAAGAGATTATTTATATTCGATGTATCTCGTGTTTGAGTGTTGTGCTCATTCATGCAATAGCCATTTTATCTAGCCCCCATTCATCATCTATTCTTGTAGCACTACTCATGTTCAGTACACCGAGTTTTATTTTCATTTCTGAGTTTTTATTGGCGCATTCTTATCCAAATGGTACACCTAAAGGATTTATGTGGAAGAGAGTGAAAGCCATCTTTTTCCCATTTGCATTTATTGGGATTGTCGATGGGTTTTTGCATTCGGCATCGTTAAATGGAGGAGCAGCTGATTTCTTTAAAAGAGCTTCAGCAAATGTCTTATTGGGAAATTATATTGGATATTTTGTTCTGATTATTTTTCAATTTTACTTTTTGCACATGTTTTTTCACAAAATGGCTAAGCGTACCTCAGCCAAATGGGTATTGCCGATCTCCTTTATCATCACAGTTGGTTATTTAAGTGTCATGAACCTCGTCAAAATCCCACAACCTCAATTACCTAATCCAATGTTCGGCTTAGAATGGATTCCATTTCCAGGTTGGTTATTCTATTTTTGTTTAGCCTATTATTGTGGAGCGAATTATCAGCAGTTTATCACAAGACTTCATCGTTTTAAGTATGCCGTGTATGGACTTGTTTTGATTTCAGCCGCGACCCTTCTAAGCAATTCATATGTAGGTTTTTTCGAGCCTTCTTCTAAGAGGCCAGACGTTGTTCTTTATACAGTCAGTATTGTCTTCTTATATTTTCTCTTGTTTTCTAAAGTGAAAAGCGTTCCACCTTTTGTAGCTGTCATTAGTCAATATTCATTCACCATCTATTTGCTTCACGGGTATTTTCTAGGTATCTCTGTGTTGCTATGGGGCCAATTAAATGATTATCCATTCTTTGTGGGGATATTCATAATATCAGCACTTGCAATTGCTGGACCTATCCTATTGTCACGGTTAGCAAATCATTATAAATATGGCTATATGTTTGTCGGTAAAATCAACAGAACGAGGCGAAAAACAGTCGCCTCATAAACGATTTAAAGGGGATCTTAAGAAGATGCCCTTTTTTTGTTGCCTAAAAGTACAATGCTTCTTGCCCGAAAGTACAATTTCAATCGATCATCTCATTGCTTAGAATAAAAAGATGAAGTTCACGAAGTTTAAGAAAAAGGAGTAAGTGAATGGCAAAATTTTTATATCATTTAGGAAAAAGTGCTTTTTCTAAGCCGAAACGGATGATTATCGGTTGGTTACTTGTTTTAGTAGCTGTTGTGGCGACAACAATAGGGACAGGTGTTTCATTTAATGGAGATATGTCGATTCCAGGTACAAAGTCAGAAAAGGCAATGGATCTCTTAGAGAAAAAGTTCCCAGCAGGTGATGATGGCGGGACGATTCGTCTGATTTTTAAAGCACCTAAGGGTGAAACATTAGAAACAAAAAAAGTAAGAAACAAATTGAACGAAACGATCAAAGAAGTCAAAAAGGATAAAGCAGTCAGGCAAGTGACGGATTTATATCAGACATTTGCTATTAGTAAGGGTAAGAAAATAGGGTATGCGGATATTACATACCGGGTAAAGGCGGATGAGGTAAAAACATCCTCAAAAGAGAAAGTATTAGATAGTATTAAGATTTCAAGAAAGGCTGGCATCCAAACAGAATTAGGAGGCTCCGTCACATTCTCAGAAATTGAGGTAGGCGGGATTTCGGAAGTCATAGGTATTGTCATGGCCTTCTTTATTTTAGCCTTTACCTTCGCTTCATTATTGATTGCAGGGCTACCGATCTTGACGGCTGCCATTGGGTTAATGATCGGCGTGATGGTCATATTAATTACCTCAAATTTTGTTGATATGTCTGCATTTAGTCTTACATTAGCTGTGATGATTGGACTTGCCGTAGGAATTGATTATGCATTATTTATCATTTCTCGATATCGACAGTTATTAGCAGAGGGTTACGAATTGAAAGAAGCAGCTGCTAGAGCTGTTGCTACAGCAGGCAGTGCTGTATTGTTTGCAGGTGTTACCGTCGTGATTGCACTTTGCGGACTTGTATTAGTCGGTATACCATTTTTAGGCGTTATGGGTCTTGTAGCTGCATTCATGGTACTATCAGTTATGCTTGTGTCTCTGACAATTGTTCCTGCGATACTAGGGATTCTTGGTGATAAAGTAAGCCCTTCAAGAAAGAATAAATGGTTCTCTAAATTACAATCTCAACAAAAAGAAGAACAAGCAGCTTGGGGAAGGTTTATCAAGAAGTATCCAGGTAAGATCATCCTAGGTGTCATTGTATTGACTGGTCTGCTCAGTTGGCCAGCACTTCATATGGAGTTGGGTCTTCCTGATAACGGCATGAAGGGGAAGGAAACAACTGAACGCAAGGGCTATGACCTGTTAGCAGAAGGGTTTGGCAAAGGGTTTAATGGGCCACTGGTTGTTATTATTGATGCCTCCCATGCAAATAACGCAATGAAATCTATTGAGAAAACAACAAAAGTATTAGAGAAGATGGATGGCATCAAACAAATGGCACCGGCTGTTCCTAATCCATCGGGTAAGTACGCCATGCTGACCATCTTACCGAAAAGCGGTCCAGAAGATAAGGCGACAAAGCAATTAGTCAAAGATATACGAAATGAATCTAGTCAGACTGCTGAAAAGTATGATACGAAATTACTTGTTACTGGTTCTACGGCAGTTAATATAGATATTTCAGATAGACTCAGTGAAGCGTTACCGAAATTTGCAGGAGTCATTATTGGATTTGCTTTGATTTTGATGATTCTTGTGTTTAGATCCTTCCTTGTTCCATTAAAAGCGGTTTTAGGATTCCTTATGACATTGACCGCTACATTAGGTTTTTCAGTCTTTGTTTTACAGGATGGACACCTTGCGCCTTTGTTTGGAATACCAGCAAATGGCCCATTGTTAAACTTTATGCCTGTACTAGTGACAGGAATATTATTTGGTCTTGCAATGGATTATGAGGTCTTTTTAGTCAGTCGAATGAGAGAAGATTTCCTTCTATCAGGTGATGCGAAAAAGTCCGTTGTATCAGGTTTGAAGCACAGTGGAAGAGTAGTGACTGCCGCAGGCTTAATCATGATCCTCGTCTTTGCTAGTTTTATCTTTGCAGATGACTTAATCATCAAAACAATGGGGTTAACGTTGGCATTCGGTGTTCTGTTTGATGCATTTGTCATAAGAATGACTTTTATCCCAGCGTGTATGATGCTGATCGGACGAGCTGCTTGGTACTTACCCAAATGGTTCGAAAGCTGGCTTCCACGTATAGACATTGAAGGTGAGTCTATTTCTCAGCAAGATGAGAAAGAAGAGAAGGTGATTTAGTCACTGATAGTCTTACATGGTATGATTGATGATACCGCCATTACCTCGATAAAGGGTGGGCGGTATTTTTTGAGTGAATATGAGGATCGGGTGGTGATTATTTATGGAGAAACGACGGGTAGACCCTTTTAATGAAATGATCTATTCGCGGATTCCAACATTATTATGGGTCGTTCTTGTTTATATTGCAGCAATGATATTTCAGTTTATAACCACCCCATTAGCAATTTCTAGCCTGTTTTTTTCTGCACTTATTGCCATACATCTGATTCTCCATTGGTGGTCATTTTACTGGTTTCAGCAGAATCCATGGGTATATTTTCTGATTCAAGGAATTGTGATTCTACTTTGTGTTTCAGTCATGCAGGCAGCTTCCCCTGTGATCTTAATTGGTCTGTTACCGGTACTAATAGCGCAAAGTATTGGGGTATATTATCATACATTGAAGGTGATTTTGACAGGGCTTAGTTTTTATGTCCTTTTTTTTCTTGCCCTTATTTTGGTCAATGATACAGATGATTTGATGGTATACATTCCTATTTTGTTTTTGATTCTGATTGTAGTCATCGCATACTCCATTTTATTTTTTAGACAAGTCAAAGCTAGAATTCGTACACAAACATTTTTAAAGGAACTTGAATTGGCACATCAACAAGTGGAAGAGCTGACACTTGCAAATGAGCGTCAAAGAATGGCGAGAGATTTACATGATACCCTTGCACAAGGACTGGCAGGTATTATTATGCAGCTAGAAGCGGCCCATGCACATTTGGAGAATCAGAATGTTGAGCGTGCTCAAAGCATTATTAAAGGTTCAATGAGCCATGCGCGGACGACATTAGGTGAGGCGAGATTGGTCATTGACGACCTTCGAACATATAGCCAGGATCAATATGACCTAGCTGATTCTGTGAAAGATGAAGTGAAGCGCTTTATGGCGGCGACGAATATTCCAGTTCATACAAAAGTGGTTGTCTCTTATCAAGTGTCACCTTTTCTCATGGAACATACCGTATACATTGTCAGTGAATGTTTGACGAATATTGCCAAGCATGCCAAAGCAAGTAAGGTCGAATTGATGATGGAGCAAAAAGGTGATCACATCTCCTTGCAAATCACAGACAATGGAGTGGGTTTTGATGAGAAAAAACAAGAATCCACTTCGGGGCATTACGGTCTAATTGGTATGTCAGAACGTGCCCGACTGCTTGATGCACAGCTGCGCTTAAAAAGTGAAAAAAATGAAGGTACACAAGTGACGGTAACGATACCTTTGAAAAAGGAGTAAAAACAATGTCTTATCAAATTGTGATTGTCGATGATCATTTTGTTGTTAGAGAAGGGTTAAAATTAATTCTTGAGACAGATCAACGATTTGATGTTGTTGGTGAAGCAGAGGATGGGGCAAAGGGATTAGATGTCTTGAAAGAGAAGGCTCCAGACCTTGTATTACTTGACCTCAACATGCCTAACATGAGTGGGCTTGAGATGCTAAAAGAGATGCAGTCTCTTCAGTTAAAAGTACCGGTCCTCATTCTCACTACCTATAACGAAGAGAAATTAATGATTGAAGGGCTGCAACTTGGAGCAAAGGGCTATCTTTTAAAGGATGCCAGCAGGGAAAATTTATTTTATACAATTGAAGCAGCTATCAGAGGAGATATTCTTCTTCAAGCAAACGTCGCAGCTAAGGTATTTGAATCAACAGAGCATCAAGTGACTCCAAACCATTTGAAAAAAGAATTAAACATGCTGACTGAAAAAGAGATGCTTGTCTTGCAAGCAGTGGCTAGAGGATTTCGAAGTAAGGAAATTGCATTTGATATGGGGATTTCCGAGAGAACTGTCAAAGCTCATTTAACAAATATTTATCAAAAGCTGGAGGTCACTTCAAGAGCGGAAGCAATTAAAGCAGCAGTAGAATTAGGGATGATCCATTTTTAGAGAGAGCGAATGATCATATGAGATGATGACAAGAAACATTGCTCTGTTAAGTTTCAGCGTCAAGTGATTTATTATCTCTTCCAATGCGGTTTCAATATGTGTAGGGAAATGAACTCTGCCTACATAAGTAATGGTACGATCTTTGACACGGGCGCTTGGCGGCATAAAAATATACATATCCCATTTTTATTCGCAGGTAGGCTTACCTCTGATTTGGAAGGGGAAGGCACAGAAGAGATAGCCGCAGAATAATGAATGAAGAAGTAAGAGACCTTTTAAACGAGGTCTCTTTTTTTAAGACTGCGGCTTCAGGTGATTTAATGCCTGTGCCATGTGGATGGTTGATGACGTTTACTTATGTCACAACCTTTTCTTGATTCTAAATAAAACAAAGCCTCATTCATAAACCTCCTTTCACAATGAGCATAGCAATAGAAGAAAGCGAATGATAAAGAATTTTATTTGTTGCAATGAGTCACTGCATGTCCTGAGCTTTATATATAATGGAAGGTAAGAACATGAGCGCAGCTGGCATGTCAGCATATGATCAGGAGTTGCCTTGAAAATAAGAGGACACCGCATTGGGATTGCGATGTCCAACACCTAACTTCAATCAAATTAGCAGAAAAGCTAGGTTTCCAGCGGACAAAAACCTATCGATTGTTTTACAGCTCATGATGAGAATGTTTTGAGATACCAAGCATCCATTGCAGAATGCTCAGAGCCTTCAATCGGCTCTGAGAGAAGAGAAAAGCCATATCGCTGATAAAGGCCTGTAGCCGCAGTTAATTCTCGGCGGGTTTCTAAATAACATGCTTCATAGTATGTAGAGGCATATTGCAGCGCTGTATCCATCAGTTTTTTGCCAGCACCTTTTCCTTGTGCCTTTGGACTCAAATAAAGCTTTTGTAATTCACATATGCCATTTGTAAATGGAGCAATGCCTACGCCGCCCACAATATCGCTATTCTCTTCAGCAATCCAATAGGCTGCATGAGTCAATGATTGATAGTATTCGAACAGCTGGTCAAGATGAGGATCAGTGTAGGCTGTTCCTTCTATCGCCAGATTCGCCGATTCTAGTGACTGACGGATAATTGCTGCGATATACGGGTTGTCTTTTTGCTCAATGGGTCTAATGTTCATTGGAAGTACCTCCATCGTCATAAAATAAAAAAGAGAAAGTGAGTTGAAACAATATGTTTTGGCTGCAAACCGCTATTTTTACAATTGTTGTATTGTGTCTCTCATGGTGGGCAGGGAAAAGAGGTAGAAGCCGTCATGCGGGGCTGTTCCTCCCTATATGCTTCATTCTATTTGGATTGGTTTTATTAATATCCAGTTTCTTCATTGGCAGATGGGAAGGCATGGCGCTTAGTATATCCAGCGTCTCTATCGTTCTCTCTTCCATGATTTGTTTGATCATCGCCACAGTGATTCAATTTTTTAAAAGAGATGTCCCTTCTTAAGCAGGGGCATCTCCACTGTTCATCTGATTGTATTCTTCACGAAGGATGCCCATGATGATGACATCTGAGTAGGTACCGTTGAAATAGAGTGCTTGGCGCCTTTTTCCTTCATATTGAAATCCTGCTTTCTCATAGCTTCTAAAGGCTCTCGGATTGTGGGAAAAGACTTCGAGCTCAAGACGGTTGAGTTCTAACGTATCAAAGGCGAATGCTTGAACCATTCGGACAGCTTCAGTGCCATAGCCTTTTTGGAAATGTTCTGGCCCATGAAGCGCAATGCGGAAGCTTGCCGTATGATTGATTGGATCAATATCCACAATCGCCGCATCCCCAATCATTTCTTGCGTGTCTAACAGACAAATGGCGAAATCTCGCCTGCTGTCATCTTGTAAAAATCGGGTGTAGGCTGAACGAATTTCTTCTAGTGTGAACATTTTTCGTGTGCCAGTCATGTAAAGTGTTTCTGCATGCTGGCATCCTTTTTGAATCCCCGGATAATCCTGTTCTTCAATCGGTCTCAAAAATAAGCGGGTCATGACGGATCACCCTCCTCTATATATCGAGATATTTCAATTAAATTCAGATCAGGATCACGGATATAAACAGATTCAACCGGACCTAATGTGCCTGTGCGCCTGACTGGTCCCTCTTCAATAGGAATCACTAGCTTGCGAAGATGCAGCAGCAAACGGTCCATATCTAAATCGGTGATAAAGCACAAATCACTAGAGCCTGGAAGTGGATGAGCCGCTGCCCGCTCCTCTTCATGACCAGCTTCATGAAGATTGATCATCTGTAAACCAAAACGAAGCGCTTTACGGCCTTCTCCAAAGGTTTCTTCCTTCATTCCTAATACGTTTGTATAAAAGCGAATGGTGTCCTCTATATGTTGTACAGTCAACACGATATGATCAAGTCGTCGTATCATCAGTCTCTCCTCCAAGTATGATCATTGATTGAACTGATTTTATTATATCATTCCCTGAAGAGGATACCTTATTGAATCACGGTTTTATAACTCCAGCTTTGTAAGGACATTTCTTTTCCGCGCAATACCCTTTCATCAAACTCCACCCATCCATTTTTTCGGTAGAAATGACGGTTCGCTTCATTGTGTGTAATCAGCGTGAACAGGCCGCCGCCTTGCCGGGCGATAAAGGGAAAAAGACATTGCTTTAACATACGGCTTCCAAGTTTTTTTCCTTGCTGGTTTTTTGCGACGACAAGTGCTTCTAAATACCAAAAAGGCTTCTTTAAGGAAGAACACGCTTTTTTGGCCTCCTTTAACATACGAAACACATGCTGAATTGCCGGTATACTGCCAGTGAAGAGGAGCTTTAACCCGCCTGACAACACATAATCCATGAGACCTGGTTCAGGAAGACGTGGATGCTTTAACAGAGCGGCAGACACAATATGACCGTTCTTCACTCCGACTAAACAGATTTGATGCTGGAAATAAACCTTTGTGTTAACCAAATGCAGCTCGCGAGCGAAAGCAGAGCGCTTTGATACCTTTTCACATAATAAATCAAAAAATGAATAATCCCGAAACGAATCTTCTAACAGATCTGCCACTTCCGGCAGTTCGTCCTCTCTAGCAAGTCTGAAATGAACCATGTGCTGGTCCTCCTTTTTTTGAACAGATATAGATTATTGAACATGTGTTGATTATAATAAGAAGTAAACAATACGAACATCGGCAATGAATGATGACCTGTTCATAAATAGACAGCGTGTGCCTGATTGTTCAAAAATGGAGGGTATCTCATGCAGGATAGACGAACAATCAAAACAAAAAGAGCCATTCGGGAAAGCTTTCTTGAGCTATTAAAAGAAAAAGAAGTGCAGCAAATAACGGTATCAGAGCTCTCAAGGAAAGCAGATTTAGGCCGGGGAACCTTTTACTTGCACTATCAAGATGTGTTTGATTTATACGAACAGCTGGAGAAAGAACTATTCGATCAGCTTGGCGGGTTATATGATGAAACCTTTCCGAGTCAAGACCCTCTTGATATGCTTTCCTTTTTAAACAAAACGACAGAGTACTTGAAAGAGAATCAATATATGTTGACGTTATTTGTAAAACCAAATGGTCCAACGACCAACCAATTCAAAGCGTTTTTTAAAGAAAAAATCATGAAAGAGTGGCAGCTTGTAGAGCGGCCCATTACAGAGAAAGAACAAATTGAAGCTTCTTTTGTCGTGTCTGGTGTTGTTGGCGTACTTGAAGAATGGATTCATGAAGACATGTTAATTGATGCCGGAAAGCTAGCGCACAAATTATATGAGCTTCTCGTCAAAGTGGAGCATGAATCATAAAAGGGAGAAAGCCATATAGTATTTGTCTTTCCTTTCTGATACAATCAATATAGAACGTATGTACTTATTCAGGTGAGGAGTGATGAGATTGAGTCAGAAAAGGAAGCTGCTTTTTTATGGGGCAATGAGTATCGATGGCTATTTAGCGAGAGAGGATCATCGGCTCGATTGGTTAATAGGGACGGAGGGCGAAGAAGATACGAACTATGATGACTTTTATGCGTCAGTCGATACGCTGATCATGGGGCGCAATACATATGAACAGGTTCTTCAGCTGTCACCAGATGAGTTTCCTTATGAAGGAAAGACTTGTTATATCATGTCACGTACTTTACAAGACAGTCTGAAAGGAACTCACATCATTCGCGAAGATATCCTATCATTTGTGAAAAAATTAAAAAATGAAACAGGTCAGCATATCTGGATTGTAGGCGGCGGGGAGCTGCTTCAGTCTTTCATAAGAGCAGGATTGGTTGATGAGCTTTACCTTCAAATCGTACCTGTCATGATTGGGAGAGGCATTCCTCTGTTTTCCCCATCGGATATGGAATCCAAGTTTTCATTAAAAGAAGTACGACAATATAAGCAGATAGCTGAAATGCATTTTGTCTTAAAAGAAGAGGATCACTGACATGAGGTGGTCTTTTTTTTATGAAACAAACTCGTTGACAATAAAAAATCCTAGTGTTAGGATAAATTTATCCTAGTTTTAGGATTTCTTGAAAAAGGAGTAGTTGCCATGGTGCAGCATGAACATGAATTAGACTTAAGGCTATTCCGCGTGTGGATGAAAGCCTATCAAGCTCTTTTTACAAATATTCAAAAAGACATTGAACGTTATGATATCGGATTTGAAAACTTTCAGATCCTTGAATTGCTCTATAGTAAGGGGCCGCATCCCGTCCAAAAAATCAGCGACATCCTGTCAATCCCAAGTGGGAGCATGACTTATGTCGTGAACAAACTAGAAAAACAAGGGCTTGTGAAAAGGCAATGTGCCCCCTCTGATAAACGTGTATTTCATGTATTGCTGACGGAAAAAGGGAAGCAATTGTTTGACGACATTTTTCCTAAGCACACAGATGTCATTTCACAAAACCTATCCTTTATTGAAAAAGAAGAAAAAGAACAGCTCATTGAATTACTAAAAAAAGTTGGTTTAGGTGCAAAACAACTTCACGAAAAGGGGAAACAAGATGACACTCAGCTTTGATACATTGGTACGTGAAAGACGATCCGCATCAAATTTTTTGCCAAATATCTCGATTTCGAGAGAAGAACTTAACAGTATATTTGAAGAAGTCAAAATGGCACCATCTGCTTTTAACTTGCAGCACACACAATATGTCGTCGTCCAAACAGAAGGTCTTAAAGAACAAGTAAGAGAAGCCGCGTTTGGACAATATAAAGTGCATTCCGCCTCAGCAGCGATTATTGTACTGGGAGACCCGAAGGCTTATCAGCAAGCGGGGAACATCTATGAAGGTCTGAAAATGCTTGGCATTTTAAACAAGCAGCAATACGAAGAAATGGTCAGAGAGACGATGAGCTTTTATGAAAAGAGAGGGGCGGATTTTCAGAATGAAGAGGCAATCCGCAATGCTTCATTATCTGCGATGCTATTTATGCTCGCCGCCAAAAACAAGGGCTGGGATACGTGCCCAATGATCGGTTTTGACCCTGATGTCATGAAAAAGGTGTTAAACATCGAGTCGGATTTGGTTCCTGTATTAATGATTACACTTGGAAAAGAAAAAGTAGAGAGCAGACAAGTGAGAGGCTACAGAAAGCCAGTCTCTGAATTCGTCACATACTTATAAGATAGGGGGTTCCACTCATGGAACTAGGGATTAGTACATTTGTAGAAACAACACCTGATTTTCAAACAGGAAAAACAGTCAGTCACGCACAGCGTATTCGAGAAGTAGTGGAAGAAATTATTTTAGCAGATCAAGTCGGTCTTGATGTATTTGGAGTAGGTGAGCATCATCGACAAGATTTCGCTGCATCGAATCCCGCTGTCGTCTTAGCGGCTGCGGCAACACAGACAAAGAATATCCGCCTGACAAGTGCAGTGACAGTTCTTTCCTCAGCAGATCCTGTTCGTGTCTTTCAGGATTTTGCCACATTAGATGGACTATCAAACGGACGTGCAGAGATCATGGCAGGTCGTGGCTCATTTATTGAATCATTCCCACTGTTTGGCTATGATCTGAATGATTATGAAGAATTATTTGAAGAAAAGCTTGATTTGCTGCTCAAATTACAGCAGTCCGAGCGTGTCACATGGAGCGGAAAGCATCGCCCGGCTATTCAAGATGTCGGCGTATATCCAAGACCTGTTCAAGATCCGCTTCCAATTTGGATCGGCAGTGGGGGAAACCGTGAATCTGTCGTACGTGCTGGATTATTGGGATTGCCTTTAGTACTTGCCATTATTGGCGGAAGTCCTAGACAGTTCGCACCACTTGTTCAGCTGTACAAGCAAGCGGCAGTACACGCTGGACACGACCCAGAGAAATTAACCGTAGCATCCCATTCGCATGGATTTGTTGCACAAGAAACAGATCTTGCAGCAGACCAATTCTTCCCTTCCACACAGCATGTGATGAACACGTTAGCAAGAGAGAGAGGCTGGGGTCCATATACTCGTTCTACATTTGATGCAGCGAGAACGTTAGAAGGCGCGCTGTATGTAGGAGATCCAGATGCAGTGGCAGAGAAAGTGATTCACCTTAGAAAAAATGTAGGAATCACGCGTTTTATGCTTCATGTACCGGTTGGTTCAATGCCGCATGATCAAGTATTAAAAGCCATTGAGTTATTTGGAAAAGAAGTCGCTCCTAAAGTAAGAGAAGAGGTTGCCCGCTGGGAAGCAGAGCAAGCATAACGAAAAAGGTCGATCAAGTGAATAGGCTTGATCGACCTTTTTGATGCTTAAGGATCAATGACACAAGGTTTCACTGTAGGACATGAAGCAGCAGAAGCAAGTGGTGTGGTCGTCAAGGTGAAGAGGAAAACAAGTTGAAAACAGATGAGCCATTTTTTCATGAAATCACCTCCGTTCACAATTGTTTGACGGAATGAGATGAGGATAAAAGCATAGAAGTATAGAACACTCTCTATCCAACATAAGACAATCATATCATAATTTTAAAAAAAGTGAAAAAAATAACTTATAAAAGAACTAAATTATGGTATGGTTAATATGTTCAACAAAAAAAGGGAGGGATTTTTTATGAAAAAGGTCATGTCTTCTGTTTTGGTTGGAGCAATTGTCTTAACGGGTGCTGGGGTCACAACTGCTCCGGTGGAAGCAAAGGAACAAACAAAAAGTGAAATAACGGTTCAGGCAAGTCGAACTGTCTCAGAAACAAGAACGTATACGACATCGAACATCCCATCAAGTATTACATATGCAAAGGATGGCTGGGTCGGTATTTTAAAACAATCGTCTATTGAAGAATTAGGATTAGGCAAATACAGAGTCACATATACTGGAACGGTTGTACGTGATCCGGGATTTAATTAAATAAACGAAAAGCTGACAGGTGGACAAGCCTGTCAGCTTTTTTATTGAGGATAATAAAGAATCATTTGAAGCCGGACCATTTGCTCTCCGGTTTGTTTATACGTATGCGTACGGTCTGCTTTAAAACGAATGGAGTCGCCAGCTTTTAAGCTGTACTGTTCATCTCCAATGGATATATCAAGCGCTCCCTCAAAAACGGTAATCAATTCCTCTGTCCCGCCAATGTGTTCATTTGCATGCAGCGACCCGCCAGGATCAATTTCTACTCGGTACACTTCAAATTTCCCCCGGTCATCAAAAGGAAAAGTCGTATACACACGATATCGCCCATCATCTTCCGTTAAAATCTGTGCATCCTCATTGCGTACTACTTTGATTTCAGGCTGTGGTGCGTGAATGAGCTCACTAAAAGATACCTTTAATCCGTTGGCGATTTTCCACAAAGTCGTAATGGTGGGGGTTGATTCTCCTCTTTCAATTTGTCCAATCATGGTTTTGCTGACACCAGTTAATTCTGCCATCTTTTCGAGGCTTAATTTCTTTTGGTCTCTAAGAAGCCTCACATTTTTAGAAATAATCGATTGTACATCTTCCATGAAAAAAACTCCTTTCTCTATTTACTTTATAAAGACCAAACGTTACAATAAAGCGTAACATACGTAATAAAGTAATTAAAGTCTTAATAACGTATAAGGGAGGCGGCAACTATGATTCTTTCTATGTTGATCTATGCTTTTGTGAGCAGCTTTACCCCAGGGCCAAATAACATCATGGCCATGGTCTTTACGAATAAATATGGGGTCAAGCAAACATTTCGATTTTGTTTAGGTGTGGGTATTGGATTTCTCGTTATTTTGTGTTTGAGTTGCTTCTTTAATATCATACTTTATCAAGTGATGCCGAAAATAGGCTGGGTCATGGCGTTCATCGGGGCTGCATACATGATTTATTTAGCGGTCAAAATCATGAAAAGTAAAGGCGGGGATGACGAAACACTTGATCGTTACAATCATTTTGTCCCTGGTATGATGCTGCAATTTATCAACCCAAAAGCAATCTTGTATGGATTGACCGTGATTTCAACATTTGTTTTGCCATATGGACAATCTAATATGCAGTATGTCATATGGACGCTGATTCTCGCACTTATTGGCTTTCTCGGTACATTCAGCTGGAGCTTATTTGGCTCTTTGTATAAGCGCTTTTTGACTGCTTACGAAAGACCATTCCAGTATGTCATGGGGCTGCTTCTGATATACAGTGCGGTTTCGATGGTATGGGGCTATGTGATGTAAGGTGTCAGAAGCTTGGCCGCTGCCTGCCCATCACAACAGTATTGTAATAAAGTCCATCTGCCAGACGTTTATCATTTTTTAATATCCCTTCAATCAGAAAGCCATGGTGCTCATATAACCGAATGGCTTTTTGGTTCGTTTCCAGCACTTGAAGTGACATCTTCTGGATGCCTTGCTGATCAGCCCAGTCAATAGAAGCGGCTAATAGCTCTTTGCCAATGCGATAGCCCCAAGCATCCTTTTGGATGGCGACGCCAAAAGTCACTTTGTGAGCAGAGCGTTTGAGTGAATGTCCTTCACATCTGGAGAAACCAACAATTTCTCCTTCAATATCAGCGACTAAAAATAAATGCCTGCTTTGTTTGGTATCCTCTTGAATCAACACCTCAAAATCTTTTTCATGAAGAAAGGCTTCGCCTGGTTCACGGTCTAAATATTCTGTTTCACCATCAATTTTCAGTCTGAGCGCTGATAACTGCTTGGCATCGCCGATTGCAGCAGACCGAATACAATAGGTCAAGTCACGAACGGTGAATAAGTTTTCAGCGATAATCATAGAACACCAACCTTTCTTTTCGTTATGTCTATCATACCTGAAACGTGTACATAGCAGGTGAAAGTTTTAAAGCCTGTCTTATAGATCATAATTTTTTAATCCAGCTGGCTTTGGCTGGATTCTCATGATTTAGACTGAGAACTTAAATAAGCTTCTCTCACAACTGTTAAAAAGTGCTCAGCGACGGTTGACGTTTCATCTTGTCTCCATGAAACATATAAATTTACTTTTGGCGTAGTTTCTTGGATTTTTCTATAAACAACCCCTGAGCGTTTTACGCTTTCTACTGAGGATGGGACGACAGAGATTCCCATTCCTGCAGCAACTAAATTCACAATCGTATGCATTTGAATAGCTTCCTGAACTACGTTTAAACTTATGCTATTTTCCCAAAAGTAGCTGATAATTAAATCATAAAATGCTGCACCTAGATGACGTGGAAACATGATAAATGGTTCATTGGCTAATAAATGAATTGGAACTTTGGAAAATGAAGCTAAAGGATGATTTTCTGGCAAAACCAAGCTTAATGATTCCTCACAACAAATTTCTGAGGTAAGTATCTTATTATTTTGGTTAGAACGAATAAATCCAATTTGAATTTCTTTCTTATATAGTGCCTTTAACTGCTGTTCTGTAGCCATTTCACATAAGACAAGATGGATATTAGGGAAACTTTCTCGAAACCTTTTAATAATATCAATCACAATATCAGTAGAATCAACGAAACCGATCGTTAAATGACCTATTCTTCCGTCATCTGCAAGTTGTGTTGCGTTAATCGTTCTATCTACTTGAAGGAGCGTACGGCGGGCTTCTTCTAAAAATACTCTCCCCGCATCTGAAAGTTCAACCTGTCTTCTCGTTCTATGAAAAAGCGTAACACCTAACTCTTCTTCTAATTTTCGGATTTCTTGACTTAATGGAGGCTGTGCCATTTTAAGACGTTCAGCTGCCCGGCTAAAATTTAGTTCTTCAGCAACCATTATAAAATAACGTATTTGTCTCAGATCCATTTTTAAGCCCCCCTATTTCATACTTGCTTATTGTGTAAAATGATTTCAAAGGATTGTTATCAAACAGTTTTGCGCTTTTTTAATGGAAATGTTTTAATTATATAAAATATATATATAATTATCTGAATATATATATTATACATATTAATACCCTCTTTTTATAATGAAAGTATTCTTTCAAAGGAGGACATTGTTATGGAGTATAGTAAACTTGGAAATAGTGGATTAACAATTAGTAAACTCGCATACGGAAATTGGATTAATCATGGTGGTAAGATAAATGAGGAAACTGCCCATGATTGTGTGAAAGCTGCTCTTGATGTGGGTATTACGACGTTTGATACTGCCGATGTTTATTCAGACACCAAGGCTGAAGAGATACTAGGCAGGTCTTTAAAAGGGATTCGGCGGGAGAGCATTGAACTATGTACAAAAGTATGTCATCCAACCGGTACTGGGAAAAACGATAGAGGATTATCACGCAAGCATATTTTGGAGAATTGTCATGCCTCTTTGCGGCGTTTACAAACGGATTATATTGATATTTACTATGCACACAGGTTTGATCCAACTACACCTCTGGAAGAAACGATGTTAGCTTTCGCAGATCTAGTAAGACAGGGTAAAGTGAACTATATTGGTGTAAGTGAGTGGACAGCAGAACAAATTACTCGAGGGGCAGCGCTTGCACGAGAGCTAAATGTCCCCCTAATCGCCAGCCAACCTCAATACTCCATGTTATGGAGAATCATTGAAAGTGAGGTAATACCGACCTGCCAGCGTGAAGGACTTGGCCAGGTAGTATGGTCGCCTTTGGCCCAGGGAATCCTCACTGGAAAGTATCTCCCAGGAAAATCACTTCCGACTAATTCGCGTGCTAACTCAACTGCTGGAAAACCTTTTTTTAAAAACCTTGCTCAACGCTGGATGAATAATAACACCTTAGAGGCGATCCAAAAGCTTAAGCCCGTCGCACAAGAGGTTGATCTTACTCTCGCTCAGCTTGCGATAGCATGGGTACTGCAAAATCAGAACGTTTCTGCAGCGATTATCGGTGCTTCTAGTCCAGAACAGGTGAGGGAGAATGCTTTAGCATCTGAGGTGAAAATTGAAACTGAGATGATGAATCAAATTGACGAAATTCTAGGTGATCTAGTCGAGTACGATCAGAGTAAAACAGGTTAAAGCTTTTAAGTCTATCTTATAGATCATTATTTTTTAATCCAGCCGACCTTGGCTGGATTTTTATGTTGCTGTAGTTTCTTGGATCGCACATTCAGATGTTTTGTATCTGTGAAAAAGGCTAAATGAATAGTATCAAACGTGGAGGTGGAACAAATGAGTGAAGAAAAAGGACATATGGATAAAGCGAAAGGAAAAACAAATCAAGCCAAAGGTCAATTGAAGGAGAAGCTTGGCGAAGCAACAGATCATCAAAACCTGAAAGCAGAAGGGAAAAAGGATCAAGCCAAAGGAAAGCTTCAAGATAAAAAAGGGGATTTGAAAAATCACCTGAACGAGTAAATTCGAAAACATGACACTGCTTCATGTCTCCATCATGACATGTCTTTCATCAATAAAATGAATAGATGTGTGAAAAGAATTGATTATACGCGCTCGCTATCATCATGTAGACTTAAAACAGAAGACATGAACAAGGGAGATGGATGAGATGAAGCAAGTGTGGGAGAAAGTTGACGAGTATATCACAGACAAGTTGATTCCTAAAGATGATGTTTTGGAGCAAGCTCTTACTCATAATAAGGAAGCAGGCCTGCCAGCAATTGATGTGTCACCAGCTCAAGGGAAAATGCTTTATTTATTAGCAAAAACCAAGAATGCAAAGCGCATTTTAGAGATCGGGACACTCGGTGGATACAGTACCATTTGGTTGGCGCGTGCTCTTGAAGAGGATGGAGAACTCATCACATTAGAGGCTGTCAGCCACCATGTACAGATTGCGCAGCAAAACATCAGCAGAGCGGGCTTATCGGAACGAGTGAGCATTTTGCAAGGAAAGGCATTGGATACGCTATCTCAGTTAAAAGAGAGGGCTGTGCTTCCATTCGATTTGATTTTCATTGATGCAGATAAACCGAACAACCCGAATTATCTAAAGTGGGCGTTACACTTCTCGAAAAAGGGAACAGTCATTATTGCAGACAATGTCGTCAGAAATGGAGCAGTCCTTCATGACTCTGATGGGGATGAGCGAGTGCAAGGAACTCGTGAATTTTTCAATTTACTCAAACAAGAGTCAAGAATAGAGGCTACAGCCATTCAAACTGTTGGTGAAAAGGGTTACGATGGATTTGTATACGGAATCGTAAAATGAAACAAAGCTTAACCACATGCGGTTAAGCTTTTTCTTTTAGAAAAACCATCTGGCAGTCCCCATCAGCATGACGCCTACAAGAACAGTAAGTGACAAGCTCTTTGTCCAAACAGCGATTACGACGGTCGGAGCCAAGACAGCAAGGTACATCCAGTGAATGGTGACGCCCGTTGTAGTATGAATGAACAAATGCTCTGCGATCAAAGCCGTAAAGATACAAATCGGAATAAACGATAACCACTTAAGCACCACTTCAGGCAGCTCGATACTTCGTACAAATATAAAAGGAACGACCCTTGGAATCACGGTGACAATCATACAGCCGAGAATGAGCCACATCATAAAACTGCTGATCATTTGTCTGTCACCACCCCAATGGTTGCGACAATCATGGTGGCTAACAGAACAGCCACGTGTGAGGGAACAAAATGAAGCAGGAGAAACATTGCAACGACCATATACAAAATAAGTGACAGGCGATGGGTTAACTTACTTTTAGGCACAGTCTGCAAAGAAAGAACCAGCAGTGCAGCAAACATAGCGGAAAGAGCAAAATCAAGACCAAGTGCTTCAGGATTTGAAATCCAGTGTCCAAAAATGCCGCCAAGTACACAGGCAGCAATCCAGCACAAATAAGCCGTTATGTTCAGCCCGTGCATCCACCGGTTATTCAGCTTTCCATGCTGAGCTAATTTATTCATGGCTACGCCAAAGGATTCATCAGTCAGCAATAGACCGAATCCAATATTTTGTTTCAAAGAGTAGCGTGTAAAATGAGGAGCCAGCGTCAGGCTTAGCAATAAATGACGCAGATTCACAATAAATGTAGTGAGAATAATAGCGGAAAGGGGACTTCCCGTGACAAGCAGTGCACAGATAATAAACTGTGAAGCACCTGCGTAAATAAAGATTGATAGAAGCGCAATGTCCCATAAGCTCAACTGTGCGCTAATTCCAACAATTCCAAAGGCAAACCCGATACTCATATAACCAAGCAGGGTTGGCACACAATCTTTTATTCCCTCGAGAAATGGTTCAGGTTCCGTGGTGGGAATATGTTTTCTAGCTTCAATATCCAACGACCTCTACTCCTTTTCTGCATGACGACCTATAGTTTTACTTACTATATGAAAACGAATTTAGCATGTCAATAGCCGCTTATCTTCTATTATATGAAGAAAAAAGGTGCAAAAAGGATTGAAGTCAACCAGAATTTGTTATAAAGTATCAGAAAATAAAAATAATTGGAGTGACGACAAATGCTGTGGAAACCTTTGTTTGAACATGATGTTCCAAATGCCCTCCGTCCATAACGGAGAGTGATCTCCGTTTGTGGATATGGTACTCAAAATATCCAATAACGGAGGGGAAATGATGAATGAAAAATATATAGGCGCCCTTTACCTAGCAATCGCAGCAAGTATTTGGGGCGGCATGTACGTGGTTGTCAAAGTAACAGTAGCGGTTGTCCCGCCACTTGAGCTCGTCTGGATGAGATATGCTGTAGCAGGAGTCGTTTTGGTGTTTACCATTTGGCGCTTAGGCTATTCCTTTCGATTAGATAAAAAAGATATCCCGCTTATGGTGTTGATCGGGCTGATCGGAAATTTCCTTTCAATCGTGACACAAGAAATTGGGACGATGTATACTTCTGCACAAATGGGGGCTGTTATTACATCTGCAACTCCTGCGTTTATGGTGCTGTTTGCTTTCTTTCTATTAAAAGAAGCCATGACTGTTCGAAAGTGCGCATCCATCCTGCTTGCTACAGCAGGTGTATGGCTCATGATTGGACCAGTTGCAGTACAGACAGATGAATTTGTTGGTGGTCTTTCATTGGTCTTCGCTGCTTTAACATGGGCGCTGATGTCTGTTTTGCTCAAACGTGTTCCAGGAAAGTACCCTCAGGTGGTGACAACCACATATGCGATCATCATTGCATTCATTGTTTTAACACCGCCTGTATTATTTCGTTTACCTCACCTAGATGTGGAACAGATAGCAAGGCCTGAGATTTGGGGCGGTATTCTATATCTAGGCATCATCTCAACAGCTCTAGCATTCTTTTTATGGAATAGAGGGCTTCAATTAATGGATGCCTCAAGCGGCGGTTTGTTCTTTTTCTTTCAACCGATCGTAGGTGCCGTTCTGGGCTGGATGCTTTTGGGAGAAGAAATGGGATTACGCTCATTCATTGGCATTCTATGTATCTTTGCAGGTGTCTATACTGTACTGCGTCAAAAGGAATAAAAGAAGATGTCCCTTGTAATAGGGGCATCTTCTTTATAAATGAGAGATTGAGAGAGGATGGAGGGAACTAGGATGATACAATTTCCACAATTACAAAAAGGACAAACGATTGGTGTCACAGCACCTTCCTCAGGTGTACAGCCATCATTGCATGACATGTTTCAGCTCTCATGCGAACGAATGAAAAAAAGAGGCTATGATGTCATATGTGGAGAGACGGTCTGGAAGCAGGAAAAGGCGAAATCTGCCCCTGCCGTAGAACGAGCAAAGGAGCTTCAGTACATGATGACATGTGATGAGATTGATCATATCATCCCGCCATGGGGAGGGCAGCTTTTAATGGAAGTGCTAGAGCACCTTGATTTCTCATCGATGCAAAAAAAGTGGATTCTTGGTTATTCAGATACTAGTGCTCTCCTGCTCGCGTTGACATTCAAAACAGGTATTGCTACTGCGCATGGGCCGAATCTAGTAGATCTTCAGGGAGAAGAGCTTGATCAAACGACTGTCATGTGGGAAGAAGTACTTTCAACAAAAGGGGAAATGGACATCAGCCAATATTCTTCATCAATGTATCAAAAGGAATGGCAGTTTGACAATCCGATTGAACATGTTTTTCATTTAACAGAACCGACCGCATGGCATACGGTTGATCGACAAGAAAAGATGGTAAAGGGGAGACTGATGGGCGGCTGTATTGATGTCATTCGCCACTTAGCGGGGACGCCTTTTGGAGACGTCAAAGCTTTTCAAAAAACATTCTTAAAGGATGAACCAATTCTCTGGTATTTTGAAAACTGCGAATTAAATGCTGCAAGCGTGAAGAGATCGCTCGTTCAATTAAAACTAGCAGGATGGTTTGATCACTGTTCAGGTATTATGTTTGGGCGAAGTGCAGTAGATGTGCCTGTGGATGGGTATCAGTATCAGGATGTATATGAAGAATTACAAAAGGAATTACAAATCCCTATTTTTTACGATATAGATTGTGGGCATGTCCCGCCGCAAATGACGCTGATTAATGGCGCATATGCAGAAGTGCAGCTGCAACCTCAAGGCAAAGCGGTCCTAAAGCAAGCATTTTTATCATAAGAAAAGGAAAGGGGAAGCCCTTTCCTTCATATAACACTACATTCCTGTGGTTTCTTCACCTGCTTTTGGAACTTCCCAAGCAGACTCACGGAATACTTTCTCCCATTTCGATACGACAATACATGCAACGGCATGACCTGGAACGTTCACACCAGTTCGTGCCATATCCATAATTCGATCAACTCCGGCGATAATGGCGACGCCTTCTGCTGGAAGACCTACTGCATGAGCGGTTGCCAAAAGAACGACGAGTGAACCGGATGGCACCGCTGCAATCCCTTTACTCGTTAACACAAGAACAAGCATCATCAAAAGCTGCTGTGACAAACTCATGTCGACACCAAACGCTTGTGCAAGGAACACACAGGAAACCGATAAATATAAACTGGAGCCATCACAATTGAGAGAAAGACCAGATGGAATGACAAAGGAGACAATTCTTTTCGGGCAGCCGTATTTTTCCATTCTTGACATAAGCTGAGGAAGGACAGTTTCTGTACTTGTAGTAGAGAAGGCAACCAAGAACAAATCCCAAATCATTTTTAAAACTTCGAAGTAGTTAAAACGGAAGATCAGTGCGACTAGAGGGAACAAAGCAAAGAGAATAATGAATAATCCTAAAAATACAGTCCCAACAAGCTTCATCATCGGGATTAATAACACAATGCCATATTGACCAACAGAAGCAGCCATTAATGCAAGTACTCCAATAGGTGCTGTCACCATGACCATCTGCGTTAGCTTAAACATAATTTGTGCCACTGATTCAAAGAAGTTGAGAACAGGAGCGGATGCCTTACCGATACCGCTTGCCGCTACACCAAATAATATGGCGAAGAAAATGACAGCAAGTAAATCATTTTGAGCCATGACATCGACGATATTCGTTGGAATGATATCGAGTACCATTTGTTTAAAGTCGACGACTTTTTGTGTATAACCGTCTAATTCACCAATATCTTTCTTAGCTAATTTAGAGAAATCAAGGCCAACGCCTGGTTTAAGAACATTAGCCAGCAATAGACCAATTCCTAGAACGATGGTTGTGATAACCTCAAACCAAATGATCGTCTTTAATCCTAGGCTGCCCATTTTCTTCATACCACCACTGCCAGCTGCACCAATAACAATGGTAGAGAAAACGATAGGAACAACGATCATTTTAATCAATCTGATGAATCCATCCCCAATTGGCCTGAGGGCCATCCCGAAGTCAGGAAAGAAATGGCCGATAAGAGCTCCTATCACCAAAGCGATCATGATTTGAAAAGCGACGAACTTTTTCATCATCTCCTACCCCCTTTAATTGCTTGGAAAATTTTAAGAATTTTCCAATAAATAAAAATTCTATGTGACCATGTTTTGTCCTCCTTTGGATTTAGAAAGATTTTATTTAAGAATCATTAGAATTATGAAGAAAGAGAAGAAAATAGGGCTATCGCATCTCTAGTTATCTAAGAAAAAACCACTTCTTAAAAAACATTAAACTTTTTTAGAAAAATGTATTGACCCTTTTATATGATCCATGGTATATTTTTATTCGTCGCTGATGACGTATTTGAAACAAAGACATTCAAACACATGCGGCAAACAAATTTTAAAAAGATGTTGACTTGATAAAAACGATATGTTAAGATAATTAAGTCGCCTGATTAAGCGCCCGTAGCTCAATTGGATAGAGCGTTTGACTACGGATCAAAAGGTTAGGGGTTCGACTCCTCTCGGGCGCGCCAATACAAATCACGCGGGTGTAGTTTAGTGGTAAAACCTCAGCCTTCCAAGCTGATGTCGTGAGTTCGATTCTCATCACCCGCTCCATTTTTTGAAATATGATCTTTGAAAACTAAACAAGACAAAACGTACCTGTTAATTCGAGTTTTTATAAAAAATCCTATGAAATATCATAGGTAGTCAGTCAAACGCTGACGAAAAACAAAACTTCGGTTTTGTACTTTTTCGG